>NZ_JBFTJT010000011.1:0-198866 GCF_056395565.1 Paenarthrobacter sp. 10L412
ACGATGAAAGAGGAAAACACAGTGAGTAATCACCACACCGGGCGGGTTTGGAAGACCGCCGCCGCCACGATCGCCGGGGCGGTGTTGGCGATGTCCTTCTCCGTGGCCCCGGCTTCGGCCGCACCGTTGGTTGATGGGGACCAGACCGGTTCCATCACGGTCCACAAGTTCGAACGTCCCGCGACTCCGACGGGCCTGCCGAACAACGGCACGTCCGTGGATACCACCGGCCTGACACCGTTGGCCGGTATCGAGTTCACGATCCAGCAGGTCAACACCATTGACCTGTCCACCAACGCCGGCTGGGACGCGGCGCACAACCTCTCGGGCGTGTTCGCCCCGGCCAACGCCGCGGGCTCGATCACCGGTGCCGGTTACACCCTGGGCGCTGCCCAGGCGAAAACCACCGACGCTGCCGGGACCGCCGGTTTCACGTCCTTGCCGGTGGGCCTGTACCTGGTGACGGAAACGAACTACCCGGCCGGTGTGACACCGTCGGCCCCGTTCCTGGTKTCCGTGCCGTTGACGGACCCGGACAACAAGGACAACTGGATCTACGACGTCCACGTSTACCCGAAGAACTCCGTTGCCGGGGCCGARAAGACCGTCACGGAYGCCCCTGACGTGAAGCTCGGGGACCAGATCGACTTCACCATCACCGGTGACATCCCGAACGAAGCCGTCATCGATGGCTACAAGATCGTGGACGTYCTGGACCCGAAGCTGACCTACGTCGGCGCGTCCGCGACCCTCGTTGACGGCACGCCGTTGACGGCCGGCACGGATTACACCGTGAGCTTCGACGCCGCGACCAACACCGTCTCGGTCATCTTCACCGCCGCAGGCCGGGTCAAACTSGCTGCACACACCGAYACCCGGGTGCAGGTCATGGTCAACACCAAGGTCAACACCATTGGTGAGATCGAAAACGAAGCCCTCGTGTACCCGAACGCTKCCAGCTTCACCGTYGCACCGGGCCAGCCCGGTGGCCCGGTCGTYACGCCCCCGGTCGTGACCAAGTGGGGCGAAATGACGCTGCAGAAGGTCAACGAGAACGGTGCAGCCCTCGCTGGCGCTTCCTTCTCGGTTTATACCAACGAAGCCGACGCGAAGGCCGGAACGAACCCGGTGGACCTCAACGGCCAGACGGTCTTCACCGTCGCCGCTGACGGCACGCTGACGATCTCGGGCCTGCGCTACTCGGACTGGGCCAACGGCGCCGCCGTGGCACCCGGAACCCCGGACTACCGCACGTACTACCTGGTAGAGACCACCGCCCCGGCAGGCTACGAACTGCTCGCCGAGCCGGTGTCCTTCCTGATCAACGGCACCACCACCACGGTCGGTATCGACCTTGAAGTGAAGAACATCCCCTCCAACAGCGGCTTCCAGCTGCCGCTGACCGGTGGCGTCGGAACCGGCATTCTCTACGCAGCCGGTGCCCTCCTCGTCGTCGGTGCAGCCTTGATGTTCGTCCGCAACCGCCGCACCAGCAACAACTAACACCAACACCAGCAACAGCACCACAGCTGGTAAACAACACCGCAGGGGCCGCTACCCGCGGCCCCCGCAGTGACCCCAAGTGGGGAAGAACGCCAACCACGCGCTCTTCCCCACTTGCATTCCCACTTTGCAGTCCTATTAGCTGCTGCACTCTTCATAACTGCCGTCTTCCAACCGACTCACCCAGCTACAGGATTTTGATGACACAGGCACCAACCCGCACCCGTCGACTCCGGCATCTGACCGGACCCTGGAACCGGCAACGGCTCCTGATCGTGTTGGTGGCGGTCATTGGCGTCGGAATCCTGCTTTATCCCACGGCCGCAGCCTGGTTCTCGGACCGAATCCATGCCACCGAGATCAGCGGCTACGTGGATTCTGTCCAGACCATGAACCCCTCCGCGAAGAAGTCGCTCCTGGACCAGGCACGGGAGTTCAATGATGAACTGCCTTCAGGACCCCTCCGGGACCCGTACTCCTTGAATGAAGCAGGCGAGCAAACCACCATCGGTGCCGGCTCTGAGGCGTACAAGAAGATGCTGGCCGTCGGGCCTGGAGGAATGATGGGCCGCATCAGCATTCCCTCCATCCACGCAGATTTGCCCATCTTCCATGGCACGGACGAGGACACCCTCTCCAAAGGCGCCGGCCACCTCTTCGGGTCCGCGCTGCCAGTGGGCGGCAAAGGTACTCATAGTGTCTTGAGTGCCCACTCAGGATTCGTCAACGCCACTCTTTTCGACGACCTGGACAAAGTTCATGAAGGCGACGTCTTCAGCATCAACGTGCTTGATGAAACCATCTACTACAAGGTCGACCAGATCCTCACGGTACTGCCCGACCAAACCGAGGCCTTGCGCAAAGTCGAGGGCAAGGATTACCTGACGCTCATTACCTGCACACCCAAAGGCATCAACAGCCACCGACTCCTGGTTCGCGGCGAACGAACCACCGCACCCACCAGCGCTGATGGACCCCGTACTCTGCCGTCCACCACAACGGACCCCGGATTCCCTTGGTGGATCCTTGGCATCACCGGCTCGATAGCGCTGGCCATCATTGCCACCAAGCCACGCAGGCGATCCTCAGACGAAGAGCACTCGACCCTCTGACGAAAAGACAGGGCGCCGGGAGCGTTCAGCGCATAGTCTAGGCGCATGACGACTCGAGCCAATGAACTCACCGCCCTGGTCACCGGCGCCACGGCTGGGCTCGGTGCGGAATTCGCGCGCCAGCTCGCCGAAGCCGGACACCACCTCGTCCTGGTAGCCCGCGATGAAGAACGCCTCAAGGAAAAGGCCGAGGAGTTCGAACGCGACTTCAGTATCTCGGCGGAGGTTCTGTCCGCCGATCTGACCACCGACGTCGGGGTTTCCTTGGTGGCCGAGCGCTTGCGGGACGCTGCGCGACCTGTGGACGTCGTGGTGAACAACGCCGGGATCGGACTGCTGAAGTCGTTCGAGCAGAACGAGTTGGAGGAAGAAAAGCGGCATCTACGCCTCCACGTGCAGACACCGATGGAGCTGTGCCATGCGGCGCTTGAAGTCATGCTGGCTCGCGGAAAAGGCCGGATCATCAACGTTGCCAGCGTCGCAGCCTTCGCCAACAGGGGCACCTACTCGGCGGCCAAAGCCTGGCAGGTGACGTTCAGCCGCTGGGCGAACATTGCATATGGGAAGTCGGGCGTGCAGGTCACAGCGGTGTGCCCTGGCTTTACGCACACCGAATTCCACGACCGCATGGGCATGGATAAGTCCGTGGCGCCGCGATTCCTGTGGCTCGGCGCCGAGCGCGTGGTGCGGGAAGGGCTGGAGGACAACGCCGAGGGCAAGGCTGTTTCCATCCCGACGCGTCGATACAAAGTGGTGAGCTTCTTTGCGCGTATCTTGCCGGCGAAGTTTACTTCCGGCCCGCCGCGCCGGCCTCTGCAGCCTTAGGAACCGCAACGCCAGGTGCCCTGACCAACACCGCTACCGCGATTCCAATCACCGCTCCAACGAACGTCTCAACCGCGCGCTCCATCACCAGTACGCCCGGATCCATGGGCGATGCCAGTTGGGCGATCAGCAGGACCACGGGCGTGAAGAACACCATGGCCCAGCCGTAGTGCCGCGCCATGAACAGCTCAGTGGGGAACTGGCAAAGGACCACCACAATGGCCAGGACTATGGCCGTTTGGCCGGGGAAATACTGCAGCGGTGACAACGGAGTTGGGAAAAGTACGACGGCGACTACCGCCAACCCCAGGAACGTCCCCACGATGCGGTGGATGCCTCGGTGGACGCGGCTCGGGAGGTCCGCGCCTGCCAACGGCACGGCGGCTGCGGCCATGGCCCAATGCGGGTGGCCGCTCCCGCTCAGAACTCCGCACACGCCGGCAGCACCGACAGCGAGAGTGTAGCGGGCCGCATGAACAAGGGCAGATTGCCGTAAGGGTCCGCGGAGGACAGGGACATCGCGGGCAGCGCCCGGCTCCCACTTTCGGTGCCGAAGCCAGCCAGCGAATCCGACCAGAATCGAAAACGCCGCTGAAGCAGTGCCGATCAGCACCGCCGTCAGGAACGGAACGCTGGTGTGGACCGACGCGCATGCCCCCAGGGCGAGGATGCCGAAGAACGGCCCGATCGGTTTAAGGCGCACGGAGTCGGCATATAAGGAACCCGCACCGGCAAAGAGCGTTGCCACCAACACCAGCCACCAAGAGTGGATGTGGTTGACGGAAAGAAACGTGCCAATGGAGAGTCCGCCAACCAGAACCAGCGCGGCCTGGGCTTGATGTTTGAGCCGGAGTTGGTGGGTTTCATTGCGTCCGTACATTCCAGTGAGCGCGCCGAACACCGCATACATCATCAGGTCCGGACGGCCTACGAGAATCAGGACCAGCCCCGGAACTGCGACACTGAGGGCCACCCGAACGGCGGAGAGACGATCGTTGTTCGCCGGCCCAAGTTTATGGAGCTCCCGGGCGTGCGCCATGAATGCGGGCAGGAAAAACACCACCAATCATTCAGGGCTTGTGGGCGAGCTATCTGTATCGAAAATTATCAGGAGCAGCGGGTGGGCCGCCATAAGCCGGGTCACAACCCGTAGTAAGGCACTGGCAGTACCCCTTACGTCAGTACCTCCCATATGAGTCGAGAAGGTTGTTGACTGGATCAAGCGAGTTACTTGGATCAAAGGGAGGCGCATCATGCACACACGGACACTTGGGCAAGGTTTGAAGGTCTCGGCCATCGGTCTTGGCTGCATGGGTATGTCCCAAAGCTACGGACCCAACCCGGGGGACCGGACGGCGATGATCAAGGTACTTCGTGAAGCGGTGGACCTTGGTATCAACTTCTTTGACACGGCTGAGGTTTACGGGCCGTTCGTCAACGAGGAACTCGTCGGCGAGGCGCTTGCTCCTATCAAGGACCAGGTGGTCATTGCCACGAAATTCGGCTGGCGCATCGAAGACGGCAAGTCCGTTGGGTTGGACAGTTCTCCTGAACGGATCAAACGGGTGGCGGACGAGTCGCTCCGCAGGCTTGGGGTGGAGGCCCTGGACCTTTTTTATCAGCACCGCGTTGATCCAAAGGTGCCCATCGAGGACGTCGCGGGAGCTGTGGGTGAGCTGGTCCAAGAGGGCAAAGTACGCCACTTCGGCCTGTCCGAGGCCTTCGCCGCCACAATTCGTGCAGCCCACGCAGTCTTTCCCGTGACCGCCGTCCAGAGTGAGTATTCGTTGTGGACACGGGATCCGGAACCGGAGGTGCTGCCAACGCTCTCGGAACTCGGCATTGGCTTTGTCCCGTTCAGCCCACTCGGCAAGGGGTTCCTCACGGGCACCGTGGATCCGTCCACCCAATTTTCATCGGGTGACGTCCGCGGCACTATCCCTCGATTCACCGCAGAAAACCGCGCGGCCAACCAAGCACTGGTGGATCATGTGGCCGAACTTGCCGCCTCGAAAGGAGCAACACCTGGTCAGATCGCGCTGGCTTGGCTTCTCGCGCAGCAGCCATGGATTGTCCCGATCCCGGGCACGCGACGTCGGGAGCGACTAGAAGAGAATACTGCCGCGACCAACGTTGCACTCTCCGCTGATGAGGTTGCCGATCTGGATGCCGTGGCGAGCCGGATCGGGGTGCAGGGCAACCGCTACAACGATCAACACATGGGCCTCGTGGGAAGGTAACGGCAACACTGGAGCGCTGCCCGGCAGAGTCTGGGAAGATCAAGGTATGCCCGTTGCTTTCGTCTGCCGAACCCGCTCCGCCATGTCACCGCAGGAGCTGTTCGACCTGTCCCGAAACATCGACGCGCACGTGGGGTCGATGACCAAAAGCAGGGAAAAGGCGATAGACGGCGTCACCACAGGTCTGATTTCGGAAGGCGAGCAAGTCACCTGGCAGGCGTGGCACCTCGGAGTCCGTTTCCGCATGACCAGCCGCATCACGCGTATGGAGGCACCGGCGTCGTTCACTGACGAGCAGGTGCGCGGCCCTTTCAAGTACCTCCGCCATACGCACGAGTTCCGGCAGGACGGCAGCGGGACGCTGATGGTGGACACCGTGGAATTCGCTGCGCCGTTCGGCGCGCTGGGCCGCCTGCTGGAGAAGCTGGTTCTGGCCAGATACCTGCAGGACTTGATCGAAACCCGCAATGGATTCCTCGTCGGACAGGCACCTCCCGCACTGGATAAACGGTGATCCGGCTAGCTCGACCAGACGATCTGCCGCGTTTGCAGGACATTGAGCGGGCAGCGGGGGAAGCCTTCCGGGGCCTGGGCATGGATCAGATCGCGGATGACGAACCCTTCTCCTTGGACGAGATGAACGCCTACGTGACTGCCGGGCGTGCCTGGGTGTGGGTCGATGGGTTGGACTACCCCTTGGCGTATCTATTGACGGACATTGTTGATGGCAACGCGCACGTGGAACAGGTAACCGTGCACCCGGATCAAGCACACCAAGGACTCGGCCGCGAACTGCTGCATGCTGCACGGGTGTGGGCCAGGGGGCATGGCATGCAGCGCCAGACGCTGAGCACGTTCCGCGACGTGCCGTGGAACGCGCCGTACTACCGGCGCCTGGGGTTTCAAACGCTCGACGCCGGCAGCTGGGGCCCGGAGCTGGCCAAGCTCATGGAGCACGAAGCTGAGTTGGGGCTGACGCGTTGGCCTCGGGTCGCCATGTGGCGTCCAGTGGTTCCGCCGAGGTAGCTACTCAGCCACCAGCTCAACTTCGTAGCTGTCAGTGTTGATCAAATACGCGGCGTAGTGGTCCGGACCGCCCGCGTGCGGGTACTTCGACTCGAACATCTCGTACCAACCGGCGTCGGCACCGAGCGCGCGAATCCGGTCCACATTTTCCCGGGTGCCGGCATGGAAGGCCACATGATTTAGCCCGGGATCCGTGCGCCGGTGGGCCGTTCCGGTGATGGCATCGGTGCCTTCCACCACCACGTACGTGCCATTGAGCTTCCAACTGCACCCCGTGGGCCAGTCCTGGAAGGGTTTGTAACCAAGCTCGCCCAAGAGCCAGCCCCACTCCTCCCGGGCTCGTTCAAGGTGCGGCACCCAGATCTCAAGGTGATGGATGGAACCCACAGTTGTGTCAGGCATGGGCCGAGTCTACGAGATCAGGGCCTTGGCATGGCAGCGTCAGGACTCGACGGCGGGTTGAGCCTTACACGGACAGCGGCACCTGCGCAGAGGATCACGGCGAGTCCGCCAAACGCGGTGGTCCACGTCATCGATTCTCCCAAGAGGAGGCTTGCCCACGCGATGGTCATGACCGGTTGGACCAGTTGGATCTGGCTGACTTGCGCCATGGGGCCGATCGCCAGGCCGTGGTACCAGGCGAAGAATCCGAGGAACATGCTCACAATGCCCAGGTAAGCGAAGGACAACCACTGAACCGGTGTAGCCGAGGGCGCACCCGAACCCAGTGAAAGCAGTGTCAGCAGCAGCATCGCGGGGGAGGCAACCACCAGCGCCCACGAGATTGTCTGCCAGGGGCCGAGTTCCCGCGCCAGCAGACCTCCTTCCGCATAGCCTATGGCTGCCGCAATCACGGCGCCGAGGAGCAGGAGGTCAGCCCAATGAAGCTGACCGAAACCGCCGGACTGAACCAACGCGAAAACCAGAGCCGCAATAACACCTATGGCAGTCAGGACCCAGAACAGGAGCCGCGGACGTTCACGGCCCCGGATCACCGCTACCGTTGCCGTGGCCGCAGGCAGTAGCGCGATGACGATGGCTCCATGGCTTGCGGTGGTGGACGTCAGCGCGAACGTTGTCAGCAAGGGGAAACCCGCAACGATGCCACCGGCCACCACAGCCAGTCGAAGCCATTGGGTGCCCTTCGGGAAACGTTGGCGGGTCAAGCCCAAGGCCAGTGCTGCAAGAACGGCCGCAACCACGGCCCTGCCTGCCCCGATGAACAGGGGAGATAAGCCTTCAACGGCCACCCGGGTGAAGGGAACCGTGAACGAGAATGCGACAACGCCAAGAAGGCCCCACCAGACGCCTGTCGACGTCCGTCTGGATACCACTGGCCGCGAAAGTGTAGTAGCGCTACTATTGTGACTCATGAATAACGATAGCAGTTCCCGGATTGTCTCGCGACTAAAAGAATGGATCGCAGGGGCCGCGCCGGGAGCCAAACTGCCATCCACCCGCCAACTCGTGGCCGAATACCAGGCAAGCCCTGTAACGGTGCAGAAGGCCTTGAGAACCCTCACTGCCCAAGGCCTGATAGAAAGCCGCCCCGGCGTCGGCACCTTCGTCCGGGCATACCGCACCGCCAGACCGTCCGATTACGGCTGGCAAACAGCTGCACTCCGAGCCGCCCAAACACCGCGCCTGCTGAACTCTGGCGCTATGCGCAGCGCTTCGAACGATGTCATCGCCTTCCACTCCGGCTATCCGGACCGCGAACTCCTGCCGGAGCGGCTCGTCCGGGCCGCGCTTACCAGGGCTGCCCGCGGCGACGCTGCGCTGTCGCGGCCACCGGCCCAGGGCCTTCCCGAACTGCAATCCTGGTTCGCGCACGAGCTCAGCACCTCGACGCCGGTTGGCGTCACGCCGCCCCAGCCGAGCGACGTCGTCGTACTTCCCGGGAGCCAGAGCGGACTAAGCTCGATCTTTCGCGGCCTGGTGGGGCATGGGCGGCCACTGCTGGTGGAGTCGCCCAGCTACTGGGGTGCGCTGCTGGCCGCCGGCCAGGCCGGTGTTCGCGTCATTCCGGTGCCGTCCGGCCCTGACGGGCCGGATCCTGACGAGCTGGCGAGGGCTTTTGAGGAATCCATGGCCCGGATGTTCTACGCCCAGCCCAACTTTGCCAACCCCACGGGTGCCCAATGGTCTCCCGAACGGGGCGAGGAGGTCCTTCGGATTGTCCGTCAGCACGGAGCGTTCCTTGTGGAGGACGACTGGGCCCATGATTTCGGTATCACCGCGCAGTCCGTTCCGCTCGCCGCCAAGGACGATTCCGGCCACGTGGTGTACATCCGCTCCCTGACCAAAAGCGTCTCGCCGTCCATCCGCGTGGCAGCGATTATCGCCCGCGGTCCCGCACGGGAACGGATCATGGGTGCGCAGGCTGCGGAGTCGATGTACGTCAGCGGCCTGCTCCAGGCTGCAGCGCTCGACGTCGTCACTCAGCCCGGCTGGCAAACACACCTTCGCGGCCTCGGCCATCAGTTGCAGTCGCGCCGCGACTTGTTGGTCACCAGCCTGCGCGAACACGTTCCAGAGGCGCACCTTAGCCACCTGCCCAAGGGTGGTTTGAACCTGTGGCTGCGGATGCCGGACGGGTTCGACGTCGATCAGCTCACCAAGGATTGCGAAGCGGCCGGGGTTCTCATTGCCGCTGGAACAGAGTGGTTCCCGGCGGAACCTGAAGGCCCGTACATCAGGCTCAACTATGCGGGTCCCAATCCCGGCGGATTCCCCGAGGGCGCGCGGATTATTGGCGAGGCGGTCAGGGGTTTGCTGTCGGTTTAGGCGAGGGCTGCCGCTCGGGCGAGTGCCGCCGTCGAGCTTTAACAGCCGTAGCCACCAATCCCAAGGAGAGCGCCTTGGTATTGGTGGCTACGGTGGGCGGCGGGTTGCCGCGAACTATCTGAATCGCTGCGCAGAAGTTGCAGGCACGTGATCCCTAGGCTGGGGTCAGGTCCTTGTCACGCCGGCCAAACACTTCATCATCAATGGGCTGGCCGTCGAACGGCATTTCGTCCAGGTTGATGAGCGGGTTGGTGTCCTGGGTGGCAACGAGTTCGCGGGCCTCGGCGGCAGTGTCCACGCTGGGCATGGAACCGGGCAGGGGACGCTGGGCGGATTCGCGCAGGAAGTAGATTGCGATCGCACCCACGATGGACGTTCCCATCAGGTAGTAGGCCGGCATCATGTCATCGCCGGTTCCTTCAATGAGGCCCTGCACGATGAACGGAGTGGTTCCTCCGAAGATGGCCACCGAGAAGTTGTAGGCGATGCCCATTCCGCCGTAGCGGCTGGACGTCGGGAACAGTGCCGGGAGTGCCGAGGCCAGGTTGGCAATGTAGAACGTCACGGGGAACGCGATCAGGGCAAGCCCTGCCAGCGTAGACCAGATGTCGCCGATGCCGATCAGCATGAAGGCAGGAACGGAGAACGCGATGGTGCTGCCGGCGCCGATCCACAGCACGGGACGGCGCCCGATACGGTCGGACAACTTGCCCGTGAGCGGAATACACAGGGCCATGATTACCAGGACCGGGATGGTCAGCAGGGTGCCATGAACGGGGTCGTAGCCCTTTGAATCCGTAAGGTACGTAGGCATGTAGGAGGTCAACGCGTAGCCGACCGTGTTGGCTGCGGCGGCGAGGATCATGGCCAGCACAATCTGGCGCCAGTAGGCCTTGATAATGCCAACCGGGCCCTTGGCGACGTTGGCATCCTGTGCCGCGGCGTCCTTCGCGATGGCTTCCTGGGCGTCCAGGGTGGCCTGGAACTGCGGGGATTCCTCGATCTTGCTACGGAAATACACGGCGATCAGGCCCAGCGGACCGGCGATCAGGAACGGAAGCCTCCAGCCCCATTCCTCCATGGCTGCCTGTCCGAGCGTGAGCTGCAGGACCGAAACCAGTGCGGCGCCGAGGGCGAAGCCGATGTAGCTGCCCATATCCAGGAAGCTGGCGAAGAAGCCGCGGCGCTTGTCCGGGGCATATTCGCTCACGAAGGTTGTAGCACCGGCGTACTCACCACCGGTGGAGAAGCCCTGGACGAGCTTGAGGATCACCAGCAGCGCGGCGGCCCAGATGCCGATCTGCGCGTAGCCAGGCAAGAGTCCGACGGCGAACGTGCTTGCCGCCATCAGCATCAGTGTTGCTGCGAGCACCTTCTGGCGGCCCACCTTGTCGCCGAGCCAACCGAAGACGACGCCGCCAAGCGGGCGGGCGATAAAGGTGGCGGCGAAGGTGCCGAGAAGGAAGAGTGTCTGGACGGACTTGTCCGCTTCCGGGAGGAAGACGGGGCCCATGGTGGTGATGAGGTAGCCGAACACGCCGACGTCGTACCATTCCATGGTGTTGCCGACGATCGTGCCGCCGAGTGCTTTCTTCAGCATCGGCTGGTCCACAACATTGACGTCGGATTCTTTCAACCGGCGCTTGCTGCGGAGCTTCGTTTTCTTGGGGTTCTTTACAGTGTTGGCAGCGGCCGTTGTAGCGGCCGAAACCAGGTTTCCAGTGGCGTTCCTTGCGCCTGGCGGAGAGACGGTGTTGCTTTGGTCTATGGGCATTTGGGCTTCTCCTAGGGAGGTCATTTGCTTGCGACTTCTGGCTGCCCCGCTCCGGGCAGGTGTTCAATTTTACGCGGTTTCCCCCTCAAACCCCAGTTGAGATCCGATTTATGGGGTGTTTCAGGGGGCAATTTGCCTAGTTGTCTTACATCTTTTTGCCCGGTCTTGCCCTGCAATGGCGCGGAATCGGCGAAGTTTTTGCCCCGCCGGGCACGTTGTTACCAAATTGTTTAGCTGAGCCCATGAAACGGGGCGTTTTTGGGGTCAAAAGCTGACTGATCCCGGGCCTCTTCTTGCCGTCCTGTCTGGACGATACCCAGCACGATGGTTGCGTCCAGATCGTCGTCTGTCACCACCTGTGCACGCAGTCCGGATTGGTCCATGATCCTGGCGGTTTCTGGCGCCTGGTCTTCCGAGGTTTCAATCAGGAGGCAACCGCCCGGCGACAACCACTCAGCCGCGTGCTCTGCAACCCGGCGCTGGACATCCAAACCGTCAGTACCGCCGTCGAGCGCCACCATTGGTTCATGCAAGCGCGCCTCAGGCGGCATCATGCCGATGGAACCCGTAGGCACGTAAGGCGCATTGGCGAGCACAACGTCCATGCGTCCCCGAAGTTCAAGGGGGAGGGCGTCGTATAGATCGCCTTCGAAAACGCGCCCGCCACGGGGCTCTACGTTCTTGCGGGCGCAGCTCACCGCGGCCGGATCAATGTCCGCGGCGTATAGCTCGCAGCTCCCCAGAAGATCGCTGAGTGCCGCACCGATCGCCCCAGAACCACAGCAAAGATCGACGACGACGGCACCGGACCGTGCGATTTTCGCCGCCTGGCGCACCAGGAACTCCGTGCGACGCCGTGGAACGAAGACGCCGGGTCCAACAACCATGCGGCTCCCGCAGAAGTCCACCCAGCCGAGGATGTGTTCCAAGGGCATTCCCTTGACGCGCTGATCCACCATGTAGTCCAGATGGTCTGGACTCGTGGCGGCATTAATGAGGAGTTGCGCTTCGTCCTCAGCGAAAACGCATCCAGCATCGCGGAGGGTGGTGGCGACGGACATTCTCCAGGTCACGGGTGCCATGCTAGCCGAGGGGTTCACAAAAGCGCCGATTCTTGGTTAGGGTATGACGCATGGGAACACTGATTTTTGAGTAGACCGGCCTCCGCCCTTAGCGGCACAGCCGAGTTTCACCTGACAAAAATCCACGCCTGTTGAGGCCCTGCCTCCATGCCGTTCCCGTTGTCGACGCAATTTTTTTCGAACCGCAACGCCATGGTTTTGGTGCTTCTTCAGGACTCACATCTAAGAGGAGTCCACTTTTATGACTGCCAATCCTTCCGAAAACAACACCCCGGAGCCCGCTGACTCGGGAAATGACGCTGCTGCGTCGGGAAGCCCAAAGCCTGCCACCGGCGGCATCAAGTCCAAACTGACCGATGCCCAGAAAGCGATGCTCGCCAGTAAGTCCGGCGGCGGCGCTCCCGCTGGCTGGCAAAGCACGGGCAAGGGCCATAAGCCCACGTCCGCCAGCGGCAAGCAGGCCAAGACGGAGAAGAAGGTCCGCTGGTGATTCCTGGGCATAGGTAAGTCCTGCAGACAACCATCTTCGGCGCGCCTAGTATTGAAATTCCTTCGTTTCATAGGGAAAGGAAGAACCATGACTGCAACGAATCCAGCCGAAAATATCGATCCCGAGGTTGCCAGCCACTTGGTGGAGGCCATGGACATGGCTCCCATGCCTGAACCGGCAACCATTGACGTATCTCTGGGTTTGGACCAGGAACAGCACTGGCCCGACGGTAGCGGTAAACGCCGGCACACGAAGGACCGCGGCCAAGCCCTCGGACGGATGGGCCAGGGCGCTGCAGTGACGGCGATCCACCGGACCAGCCGCCCGCAGATGCCGCACTCGTCCTAGTCGCTGCCACCCGAGCCGACCCACGTAGGCAGCCCAACTGACTAGCACTTGTGGTTGTTATGAGCGCTGAGAACAACCACTAATGCCAGTCAGTTGGGCTGGCTTACGTCTTCCGGGGATTTGTCCGGACGCCACCCACGCCACACGGGATGCCGTAGTCTGCCTGGGCCCGTCCATTCTCCGAAGGTCACTTCTGCTACCAGTTCCGGATCCACCCAGCGGGCACCTGCTGCGTCCTCGCGCGGGATATCGGCGAACGGAGAATCAGCAACCACGCGGGGCCCCAGCTTCTCCATGACATCCCTCAGCTGCCACTCCTTGAACCCGGTGCCCACCCGGCCCACGTAGTGCAGCTTCCCGCCCTCCGGAATGCCCAACAGTAACGAGCCAAAGGTCCCGTTCCGGGCCCCGGCGCCGGGACGCCAGCCGCCCACGACCACTTCCTGGCTCAGCTCCAGCTTGAGTTTGATCCACGAGCGGCTACGCCGGCCGATCACGTAACGGCTATCTGCTTTCTTCGCCATCACTCCTTCCAAGCCGAGCTCACCTGCGCTTGCCATGAGGTCTTCGACGTCGTGGTCCAACACGGCCGAAAGGTGAAGCGGGCAGCCAGAGCGCAAGCGCCCGGCAAACGCCGAAAGCCGCTCCCGACGCTCACGGAAAGGCAGGCCGCTCAGATCCGTGCCGCCGTCGTACAGAAGGTCGAACAGCATCAGCTGCACCGGGACGGAAGCCCGGGCCCGTTCGATGTCTGCGGTTTTAACCAGGTTCATCCGGAGTTGCAGGCGGCCAAAATCAGGCCGTGAGCCCTTGCCAAGCGCCACGATTTCACCGTCGGCCACGAAATCGCCGTCGGGCCAGCAGGACCGGTCTGTTAGTTCGGGATAGGTGGCGGTGAGATCGTTGCCGTTGCGGCTCATCAGACGGATCTTGCCTTCAGTGCCGGTGATGATGGCCCGGATTCCGTCCCACTTCAGTTCGTACAGCCAGTCGTCGCCGCGAAGGTCGTCCACCGTGCCGGACGTGGCAAGCATCGGGGCGTAATTGGGCATTGGCTGGGGAGCGGCTGGCTTCGATGCTGCGGGGGGTGCGACCTTCTCGGAAGGGCCCTTGCGGAGCCGTCCGCCCGGCTGCTCCTTCATTAAGTGGATCAGCCAACGGTCACCGGTATTGATCAGCGCCAAACGTTTGGTCCCGTGCAGCCCACCTCCCGGCTGGCCCGTCAGCGTTGCGATCACTTCCTTGCCGTCCCGCCATTTCTCGCACGTGTACTCGCCACGGTCCCAAATGGTCATGGTCCCTGCTCCGTACTCACCTTTGGGAATGACGCCAGCGAAGTCTGCGTACTCCATCGGATGGTCTTCCGTATGTACGGCAAGGTTGTTCCGGTCGGGCGTCTCCGGGACACCACGCGGCAAAGCCCAGGACGCAAGGACGCCGTTGTGCTCCAACCGCAGATCCAGGTGGTAGCGCCGGGCGTGGTGCTCCTGAATGACGAAGATCCCGCCGGGCGGTGCAGGGTCGCCCGGCTTGGGCTGGTCTGAGGAGGAGCTTCCGGGCGACGAGGAGGCAAAAGCAGCCGACGACGCCGGGAACGGCTCCGGGGTCTTCTCCGGATCGCGCATCCCCACATATTTGGCGAGACGGTTCTCTGCAGTCACCACGCGCTCGCGGGTGCCTGAACCGCCGCCGGTTCCTGCGCCCTCGTCGTCATCCGTATACTCTCCGTGCGGCGGTAGGTGCCGTGAGGAGATAGGGGCGAAGTGGTCCTTGCCGGTCTTGACCCGCTTCATCACGGCCGTGTAATCAAGGTGGTCCAGGGTGCTTGAGGAGAGTTCGCGCCACGTGCGCGGTGCCGCGACCGTAGGGTGGGCTTTCCCCCGGAGCGAATAAGGGACGATCGTGGTCTTGTTGCCGCTGTTCTGGCTCCAGTCCACCAGCACTTTGCCGTTGCGGAGGGACTTCTTCATGTCGCTGACCACCAGATCGGGATGGTCGGACTCAAGGGCACGTGCCAGCTCATGGGCGAAGGCCGAGACCTGCTCGGACTTCAGCGTGCCCTCCAGCCCGGTGTAGAGGTGGATTCCTTTGCTGCCGCTGGTCACCGGCACTGGTTCCATTCCCATGTCCTGCAGGATGGAGCGGGCAAGTTTGGCCACTTCAACGCACTCAGGCAGGCCTGCGCCGGGACCGGGGTCAAGATCCAGGACGAAGCGGTCAGGCCGGAGCGGATTACCTTCAGCGTCAACCTGCCATTGGGGGACGTGGATCTCCAGCGACGCGATCTGTGCCATCCATGTGAGCGTGGCGAGGTTGTTGACCATGGGGTAGACGTTGGTGTGGTCCGAGTGCTGGATGGCGGTGCGGGGGATCCACTTGGGCGCGGAGTCTTCAAGGTTCTTCTGAAAGAACACCTGTCCCGGGTGCTCGGCGGTGCCCACCCCGTTGACCCAGCGCTTGCGGGTGACGGGCCTGTTGGCGGCGGCAGGAATGAGGAAAGGCGCCACTGCGGCGTAGTACTCCAGGACCTCGGCCTTGGTGGTTCCGGTCTCGGGGTAGATGATCTTGCCCAGGTTGGTGAGGGTCAGCTCGTGGCCTTCCACGTTCACCCGCTCCTGTTGCTTGCCTGCCACCTCTTCTCCTCTGCTGTCTTGTGCTGTTGACTGGGTGCATGAGGGCCATATGGAAGGGATCTATCGCGTTCGGTCTGGTCAACGTACCAGTGAAGCTTTACAGCGCCACGGAGGACCACGATATTGGCCTTCACCAAGTCCACAATAAGGACGGCGGACGCATCCGGTACCAGCGGAAATGTGAAATTTGCAGCGAAGTTGTTGCTTACGAAGATATCGACAAGGCCTACGAAGAGGAAGGCCGCACAGTGGTTCTCACGGCGGCTGAATTGAAGTCCTTGCCGGAAGAGAACAGCCGCGAAATTGAGGTAGTGGAATTCATCCCTGCCGAGCAACTGGACCCGATCATGTACGAGCGCAGCTATTTCCTGGAGCCGGATTCCAAATCCCCCAAGGCCTATATGTTGCTGCGGCAGACACTTGAGGACACGGACAGGATTGCAATTGTCCAGTACGCGCTGAGGCAGAAGACGCGGCTCGGGGCCCTGCGAGTACGCGGGGACGTACTCCTTCTGCAAGCCCTTCTCTGGGGCGACGAAGTCCGCGAGGCCAAGTTCCCCTCCCTCGAAACGGACATCAACATCTCGGATAAGGAACTCGAAATGTCCTCCGCGCTGGTGGATTCCATGGCCCACGATTTCGACCCCGAAGAATACACCGACGACTACCAGGTGCAGCTCCGCACGTTGATCGAGGCCAAGCTGGAAAAGGGCGAGGCACTGGACACGGAAGCCACGTTCGGTGTCACGGAGAGCGAAGGGGAAGGCGGCGACGTCATCGATCTCATGGAGGCGCTGAAGCGGAGCCTGGACAAGAAACGCGGCAAGGAAAAAGCGGCCGACGACGACGCTGCCGCCAGCAAAACTACCAGCAAGCCAAAGGCGCGGGCCAAGAAAAAGGCGTGACCCGGCGTCGGGCTCTGTTTTATTCGATAGTGGTTCCGAAACCTTTAGTGGTTGCGCAGCATTGAAATGATCTCGGACTTCTTCTTGCCGGAGTAGCCCTTGATTCCGAGTTCCTTGGCGCGGGACTTCAGTTTGTCCACAGTCCAATCGTCGTAGTCGCCGGACTTGCCTCCCTTGCGTCCTACTTCCTTGCGCCCCTGCTTGGCCGCAGCATTTGAAACACGGGCCGCTTTTTCCTTGGAAGCGCCTTCGTCGCGGAGTTCTTCATATAGCTTCGGGTCCTTCAGGCTCGAATTCTTCTTTCCAGGCATGATGCGTTTCCTTTCGCGTATTGATGACGTGCCTTTTTGCTCAGGGTGCATTTCCGCTCTTGCCGTTTCCGTTTTGCAGGGCCCGCCGGTGCAGCCAGAGCGGCATCCCCACAACGAGTACCAGCAGGACCATGATGATGAAGCTACCGGCAACCATCGCTGCTGTTCGGCCGGCGGTGACATCGAAGACCAGGGTGGCCGAACCTACAATCAGGATGGCTACGCCGGCCAATGCCCATTTGGTGATGGCATCGGCGCTGGAGACGAGAGTGGCTTTGAGGCCCCGGCGGAAAAGGCGGCGGTGCACGCTGACCGGAAGCAGGATCAAAGCAGTTGTCAGGGCCGCTGCCATGACATTGAAGAGGTAGAGGCCGCGTTGCCAGTCGTCCAGGTGCTCAAAGCGCGCCTGGAAAGGCAGGGTCAGCAGGAAGCCGCCCAGGATCTGGACACCGGTCTGGAGCACCCGCAGTTCCTGGATGAGCTCCATCCAGTTGCGGTCCATCCGTTCTTCAACGGATTCGTTCCTGCCGATCCTGGGAACCTGCTCCGGCTCTACCATTCGTACACCTCCAGATAGCTATTGGTGGACGCTGACACTACACCGGACTACGGTCGAACTGTCAGCATTCCTCGAACAATTTTCGAAGGCCTCAAAGGATTTCCAAGGAGGAAGAAATGAGTCAGGACGAACACCGCGTTGACCCGGAAGACGCTGCCGGCGGCTACGGCACGCCAACTCCTGAGCAGGAAATGCCAGGACAGGGATCGGAGCGTGAAACACCGGAACGGCCATCGCCGGGAACGCCTCCCGGACCGGGGGCACCACCTGAAGGCAGCCCAACTCCGGAAGACCCGGATACTTCTCCCGTTCCGGAATCACCGGACGAATTCCCCACTCCGCGGGATCCCGACGCGGCGCCCCCTCCCAGTACGGGCGGCTGAAGCACGGCGGCTAAAGCGACTGTTCGGGGGCGGGTATCCGGGAGCAGGTATCGGGTCCCGGATGCGCCGGAGGACTGCCCCTGGCTGCAGTTCCACTGCAGTGGGGCAGTCCTCACGTTCCGCGGTATTCATCGGCAGGCCGACCACAGTACTTGGCCGGTGCGGGTCATTGTCGCGGTGCGTGCCCTATACCGTATGTCCCCTGCGGCCCGACATGAAGCTGAGCAGCCAGCCGATAGCTGCGATGACGAGGAGGACGACGCCTACCCACAGCAGCCAGTTCAGGGCCGACGAGAAGCCGCCCACCAAGAGAAGGACAATTGCAACTACACCAGCAATGATCAGAAGCGTGTTCATGGTCAGCACATTCCTTTCTGGGGGAATCCGCAAAGAATCTTTTGGATTCCTGACTATGCATTCCTATTTACCTCGATTTACTTCCACGGGTACTTGGGAGCGTTCCACCGCCTCCGAGTGCCTTTTATCGCTATCACTTCCGGTCCGCCCTGAGGGGCGAAGTTCGCCAGATGTGAACAGCAACACTTCTCATTGTACTACTAAGCAACCTTATGAAAGAGTTATTGAAGTCGCCACTTGATGATTGACCCACATCGAAGGAATTCGACACCAGGGTTTTTCGCTTGCACCGGCCGTCCAAGGAGAGGAAAACATGAAAGCGTCACAGCAGCTTGCAGACAACCTTCAAATCGTCCTGACAGACCTGATCGAGCTACAGCTCCAAGGCAAGCAGGCGCACTGGAACATCGTCGGTCCGAACTTCCGGGACCTCCACCTCCAGCTGGACGAACTCGTGGCCGCCACCCGCAAATATGCGGATGACACGGCCGAGCGGATGAGGGCCCTTCACGCCCTGCCCGATGGCCGGAGCGGGACCATCTCGGCGGGTACGCGCCTTGAAGAATTCCCGGGCGGGCTGGTCAACACTAAGAACGCCGTCAAGCTGATTACGGACCGAGTGGAGCGCACCGTCCAGACCATGCGTGACGTCCATGACGAGGTGGACGAAGAAGACCCCACCACGGCGGACCTCCTGCACGAATTCATCGCCCGGCTGGAGCAGCTGGTGTGGATGATCAACGCCGAAATCATGAGCGCGGGAACCGCTGTCACCGATCCCGACGAAGCTTAACCGGGGCCACAGCAGACGCGATCCTCGGATTGAAAATGCCAAGGCTTCGGCGAAGTGACCTTTCCAAGCCCGGCATTGAACGCCGCAGGGCCGGTAAAGGGTTCAGTTACAGGTATCCCGACGGGAGCCTGGTAAGCCAAGAGGATCGCCAGCGCATTATTGCGCTGGCGATCCCGCCTGCGTGGACCGAGGTGTGGATCAGTCCCGACAGCAATGGGCACATCCAGGCCACGGGGGGTGGACGCGGCGGGTCGAAGCCAATACATCTACCACCCCCGATGGCGCGAACGTAAAGACACCGAGAAGTTCCAGCGGGCCGCGGAATTGGGCTCGGTGCTCCCTGCCGTGCGCAGGACTGTCACGCTGCACTTGAAAGACACCTCGTCTCCCCGGCAGCAGACCCTGGCCGCAGCCGTGCGTCTCATGGATCTCGGCGCTCTCCGCGTGGGCTCTGAAAGCTACATGCGTCAGAACGGCTCCTATGGACTCACCACGCTCAGGTGCCGACACGCCCGAATCAAGGACAACGCCGTCGGCCTGAAGTTCCCTGGCAAGAGCGGGCAGTGGTGGGACATCTCCATCCAGGATCCCGCGCTGGCAGCTTTCCTGGAGCCGCTGGCGCGCCGGCCCGGCAAAGAACGGTTGCTGGCCTACCGATCCGATGGTTCATGGGTTTCGGCGGATGCTGCCATGATCAACGAGTACCTGCGCGGAATTGCCGGAGCGGCCTACACTTCCAAGGATTTCCGCACCTGGAAGGGGACCTCGGCGGCAGCCCTGTCCTTATTGAAGTCCGAAGGCACCATGACGCGGCCCCAGGCTTTGGTGAAGGCCATGAAGGACGCTGCCCACCTGCTGGGCAACACCCCCACCGTGGCGCGTACCTCCTACGTGGATCCCAGGATCGTAGAGGCCTATCTGTCCGGGGAATTGCAGGACGTGAATCCGACTGAGGCCTCGATTGCCGCTTTCCTCATTGGGAAGCAGAGCTAGCTGGGCCGCGTGCCCCCGCCGGTTTGTTTAGCACTATCTCCTAGGTAGACCCTTACGGCATCGATCAAGTGGCCGACGTGCTGGTGCATCAGTTGCCCCGCAGTCTCAGCATCCCGCCGGGCCAAAGCAGCGGCCAGCTGCGCGTGGTCATGGGCCTGTTCGGAGACAACCTGGGAGTTTAGGGACACTTCTTCCAGAACGCTGGTCAGATTCGGATTGGCCGGTTCGATAAGGAGATGTGCCATGGACTCGAGGATTCTGTTGTGTGTTGCGGCGGCAACTGTGCGATGAAACAGGGTGGAGGAATCCCTGTTGGGGGTTGCCCCGGCCGCTACTGCGTCGCTATGGCTGGTGGCCTGGCGGGTGATCTCTTCGAGCTCCTCATCTGAGGCGTTTTCCGCGGCCAGTCGCGCGCCTTCGGATTCGACCGCGCGGCGGACCACCAGAATGTCCAGGAGTTCATTTAGGTCGGTAGTGCTGGCGGCCCGGACCAGATTTGCTCCGTTTTCCTGGGCGCGCAGGGCTGCCCTGAGTTCTTCAAGTCGCTGCTGGCCTAGTTCCGTAACCACCCGCCCTTGCTTCGGGCGCGGGATGAGGGTGAGGCCCTGTTGATCAAGTGAGCGCAGGAAGCGGCCGGCCGTTGCCTCTGCCACATGGATGCCGGACTCATTGAAAGCCTCTGCCAAACGGGACGAGCCTACGGGGCGTTCTGACTCCCGGATCAGGGTGAGTGCCAGGATTTCCATCTCAAGGTTCGGTGATGTCACCAGCGGCCTCCTTTCCCGTGGCGTAAGGGTTCGCGCGTCTGCATGGAAGCCATCTTCCCACAGCTCCCGGAGCAGGCACTGCTCAGGAAGCAGCTGTTGACTGCTGCGCATTAGTACTTCATCATTGGTGATGAAGTACTAATGCTGTCGAGGAACCTCGGTTCGAAGTGTGGGTGGATTCAATGAAAAGTTCTCAGAGTGATCTGGGGCCTGTGCGGGACTTCATCGGCTATGGCAGACATAAGCCCCAAGTATCCTGGCCGCAAAACGCAGCCGCCGTGGTGAATTTCTGCATCGCCTACGAGGAAGGCGCTGAGCGGAACATCCTCGAGGGTGATGCCCGGGGCGAGAGCCTCGGGCCGGGGCGTGAACCCAGGCCAGGACACCGGGACCTCGCCGTCGAGTCCATTTACGAATATGGCAGTCGGGCCGGGATCTGGCGGATTGCCGATCTGCTTGATGAGTACAGTCTTCCGGCTACGCTCTTCGCTCCAGCCGTTGCTTTGGAAAAGAACCCGGAGGTCTGCCAATGGGTGGCCGAACGGGGACACGACATCTGTGCACATGGCTGGCGCTGGACTGACCCCGCGGAACTGACGCAGGACCAGGAGAGGGAGCGGATCAAGCTGGCAGTTGAATCAATAGAGCAGACCTGCGGACGCCGGCCGGTTGGTTGGCGTTCGCGGACGGGGCCAAGCCTGTACACGCGTCGCCTGCTTGTCGAAGAAGGTGGGTTCATCTATGACTCGGATGCCTATAACGATGACCTTCCGTATTTTACAGAGGTCGGAGCCCGCGAGCACTTGGTGGTCCCGTACACCTTGACCTATACGGAAGGCCGGCTCGTCCAGCCCATGGGGTTCACAAGTCCATTCGATTTTTGGGAAACATGCCGCCGCGGCCTGGACGAGCTTAGGCGCGAAGGACACCGGGGTTTCCCAAAGATGATGTCGATCGGCATCCACCCCCGCCACACCGGACAGGCCGGCCGCATGGCGGGAATGCGCGACTTTGTCGAATATGCGCTGGGCGCCGGGGATGTGCTGTTCAGCACCCGTGAGGCGATCGCCAGGCATTGGATCCGGGAACGGCCGGCAGCGGGGGAACGACTTCAAGCATCAGCAAACGCAGGAGGAGAACAATGACGCATCAGATACTCGGAACTCAGCGCCGTACTGCGCACATCAATGGAAAACCTGTTGACGCCAAGGATTCCTTCGCTGTTCTGGATCCGGCGACAGGTCTGGAACTGGCCCACGTGGCGGCCTGTGGCCCCGATGAAGTGGACCAGGCGGTAAGCGCAGCACGCAGGGCTTTCGACGGCGGGTGGAAGCGGACAACGGCGGCTGAACGCGCCCGGATCCTGCGCAGTATTTCGTCGGCCATCGTGGCGAATGGGGACGAACTGGCCCGAATAGAGAGCGAGGATACGGGCAAACCATTGCGGCAGGCCGTGGTGGACGTCAACTTTGCCGCGCGCTTCTTCGAGTACTACTCCAATATGGTGGAGGCTGTCTTCGGCAGCATCATTCCCGCCGCGACGGACCGCATGACCTTCTCGGTCCGGGAACCTTACGGTGTCACCGGGCACATCACTCCCTGGAACTACCCATTGGGCCTGGCAACCCGAACGCTTGCGCCTTCCCTGGCGGCGGGAAACTGCTGCGTGCTTAAACCGGCAGAGGAAGCGCCGCTGTCCACGCTGCGCCTAGCCGAAATCATGTCTCAAGCTGGCCTGCCGGACGGCGTCCTCAATGTTGTCCCCGGTATCGGGGCAGAAGCGGGAGCCGCGTTGGCAGCGCACCCCGGCTTGGGCAAGCTCTCCTTTACCGGCTCCGTGCCGGTGGGCGTGAAGATCGGGCAGGCCACAGCAGCCAACCTCGTCCCGGCAGACCTGGAGCTGGGCGGAAAATCGCCCAACATCGTCTTCGCGGACGCAGACATGGACGCTGCTGCTTCGACCGTGGCCGCTTCGATCCTGCAGAACGCCGGCCAGACGTGCTCGGCCGGTTCCCGCCTCCTGGTCCATGACAGCGTCCATGATGAATTCGTCGACCGGCTCGTGCGTATCTTCCAGAGAACCACCCTCGGCCCGGGACTGGCGAATCCCGGCTTAGGCCCGGTGATTTCGCGCAAACAGCAAGCGAGGGTACTCGATTACATTGCCTTGGGCCGACGAGAAGGCGAACTCCTGGTCGGCGGCGGCGTGCCGGATGATGAGGCCTTGGCCGGAGGGAACTTCATCCTTCCCACAATCTTTGACGGCGTGAGCCCGACCGCCTCGATTGCCCAACAGGAAATCTTCGGACCGGTACTTACGGTGACCAGCTTCGATAGCACTGACGAAGCAGTGGAACTTGCCAATGGAACCGACTATGGACTGGTGGCAGGTGTATGGACCGCTGACGTTGGCCGCGCCCACAGGATGATCCGGGACCTGCATTGCGGCCAAGTGATGGTCAACACCTTCTCCAACGGGGTGGAACTGCCGTTCAGTGGGCGGAAACAGTCCGGATACGGGACGTCGAAGAGCTACGAGGCCCTACTTGGCTACACACAGTCCAAGGGTGCCGTGATCATGATGGCCGAACACTAATGGGCGCGTCACGAAACGGGCTGGTCGTTGCTGGTGGGCGGGTGGTCCTTCCCGAGCGAATTATCGACGCCGACCTTCTGGTTCGGGACGGAAAGATCGTGGCCCTCCGTGAACGATTGGGCCGCGACACGGCCGCCGAAGCTGCGGCCGAACTCTCCGGAGCTGAGACTGTGGACGCGAGCGGCCTGATGGTCATGGCTGGGATGATTGATACTCATGTCCACCTCCGGGACCCAGGTCACCCCCACCGCGAAACATTCAGCACCGGGACTGCAGCCGCCGCTGTGGGTGGGGTTACCACCGTGCTTGAGATGCCATCGGGGATTCCTGCGGTTGCGGATGCTGCGAGCTGGCACTACAAGAACGACGTCGTTGCGCCCAAGGCCATCGTCGATTATGGACTATATGGTGGCGCCGGTTACAGCAACACCGGGCGGATCGTGGAACAGGCCGCGGCCGGCGCGGTGGCATTCAAGTCGTTCATGAACGCTCCGGCGCCGGGAGCGGATCCCGGTTTCGATTCGCGGGCACTTCCGGACGACGCATCGTTTCTTGCCGCCATGAAAGCCATCGCGTCAACAGGGCGTGTCGCCGTCGTTCACGCTGAAAGCGACTCCATCTGCGGATGCCTTGCGGCGCAAATGAAAACAAACGGACGCAAAGACCTGCGCGCACATGCAGAGTCAAGGCCGCCCCTGGCCGAGGAGGAAGCAGTGGCCCGGGCCATCCTGTTAGCGGGCGCCGCCGGCGCCCGGCTTTCAATTGCCCACATCAGCACCGGAGCCGCAGTGGAGCGCGTCCGTCGGGCAAAGGCCAAAGGGCAGGTGGTAACGGCCGAGGCGTGCCCCCATCACCTGTTCCACACATTGTCTGCCAGCGAACATCTGGGCCCCTATGCCAAGATCAATCCGCCCCTACGTGAGGAGGCTGATGTTGTGGCGTTGTGGGCAGGCATCGCCGACGGCACGATCGACTACATCGGTACGGACCATGCCCCTTACACCACCGTGGACAAGGACAAAGGCTGGGATGACATCTGGAGCGCACCATCCGGAGTCCATGGGCTGGAGTCCGTCGTGCCCGCATTGTTGACCGCGGTCAACCAAGGGAAACTGACGTTGCC
Organism: Paenarthrobacter sp. 10L412; assembly: GCF_056395565.1. NCBI lineage: Bacteria > Bacillati > Actinomycetota > Actinomycetes > Micrococcales > Micrococcaceae > Paenarthrobacter > Paenarthrobacter sp. 10L412. The sequence goes on from NZ_JBFTJT010000011.1 coordinate 24,608, forward strand.
CCAGCTCACGCGGGCAATCTCCCTGCGCGCATCGCAGGTCTTCGGTCTCGTGTCCAAAGGCGAAGTACGTGAGGGCGCTGATGCGGACTTCATTCTGGTGGACATGGACCGAAGCGGCGTGATCGACCCGGGCAGACAGCACTCAGTGAGTCATGAAGCGGCGAAACTGTGGGCGGGACGCCTGATGCGCGGAGCTGTGGTTGCCACGTATGTCCGCGGACGGATCGTCGCCAAGGACGGCAAGGTGCTCGGCCAGCCCGGGTTCGGTCAGCTGGTCCGACCCGGCGGCGGCCGCCCATGACACCGGTAGGGATCATCGGCTGCGGAAGCACGGGGCTTGCCCTTGCCGCGCACGTGACGCAGCAGGGCGGGGCGGTACGGGCTATGGTTGACCAGAATCATCATTTGTTGGACAGGCTTCGCCGCTCAGGAACGCTCACGATGAGCGGTCATTTGGGAGACGCCGTATTTGCTCTTCCAGAGTTGTCTGAAGGCTACGACAGCCTCGCGGAATGCGGACTGATCTTCATTGCGACTACCGCGGACCGACATCTGGCTGTGGCTCAACGTCTTGCCAGCGTGCTGCACGAAGGCCAACTTTGTGTACTCGTCACGGGTTACGCCAACGGGGCATCCGCATTTGCGAAGGCGCTTACCGAAGCAGGGTTCTCAGGTGGCAAAGACTGCGTCGTTGCGATGAACACGACGCCCCACCTGTCGTACGCCCCTGGTGACGGTTCGGTACATATTTCCGCAGTGAAGAGCTGGTTCGAAGTCTCTGGGGCGACTGAGCTTGCCGCCATCAAAGGCATGTCCTTGCTGACGCCATGGCTTCCTGCGGCAACGCTGGCCAGGCACCACGTGGCCTCGTCCCTGAACAACCCGAACCCCGTCGCCCATGTACCCGCAGCTGTTCTGAACGCGGTCATAGCCTCTCAAGAGGCGCACGGATTGATCCCACCCCAGGGGGCGTTCCACTTGGGCGACTTCGGTGCACCGGCGCTGGAAGCATTGCGTAACGTGCTCGACGCTGAACGACTCGCTGTCATGAGAGCCCTTGGCATGGGCCGGCACGGCGTAAGCAGGAACGACTTCTCGTCGCGGGCCTACGGACCCAACGCACGGGAAATGTTACCGCCCCGGGTTGGTCCAACCTTCCAACGGCGCTTCGTCACAGAGGACGTTCCGTGCGGCCTCGTTCCCCTGGAAGTACTCGGCCAACGGTCAGGTGCTCCTACGCCAGCGATGACTGCCGTGATCTCCTTGATCTGCACGCTGGAAGGTCAGGACTTCAGAGAACACCCCGCTGTGCCCGGTCGGGTGGCTGATCTGGGACCAAGCGGCATGGCAGGACTGCGGTACCGGGTAGGAGCCCTGAAATGAGCGGAGAATCGCCGCACACTGGCAAGCGGATTGCCATCACGGGAGCAGCCCGGGGGATCGGGCGCGGGATTGCCGAGCGCTTCGCGGGCGCAGGTGCCCATGTCACCCTGCTCGACAAGGACGGGCCCGAAGCTGAGCGGACGGCAATAGGCATCCCCAATGCCACGGCCGTTGAACTCGACGTGACCGACGCCAGGGCTACGGAGGACTTCTTTGCTGACGCAGAGCACGCGTTCGACGTCGTCATAGCCAACGCCGGCGTGTCTCTGCCCAAACAGTCCGCACTGGACACCTCGGATAAAACCTGGGATTGGCTGATGGACAACAACCTCAAAGGGGCCTTCAATACGATGCGTTGCGGGGCGGCCCGCATGCTCAGGGATGGGGTTCCTGGAAGAATCATCGCCACATCCTCAGTGGCAGGCCTGACGGCCGAGCCCGGCTATGCCGTCTATGCAGCCGCCAAGTGGGGACTTATGGGGCTGGTGAAGTCAATGGCCATGGAGCTCGCACCTTCGGGAATCCTTGTCAACGGTGTGTGCCCGGGGGATGTTCAGACAAGGTTCCTCAGCGAGACAGCGGACGCCGGCATCTACAGCGGAGCGCTGGGTCGGCCTGCGCGCATAGAAGAAATAACTGGCGTCTACCTTTGGCTTGCCGGCCCTGAGGCAAGTTATGCCGTGGGTGAGATGGTCGTCCTGGACGGCGGTTTGTCCCTTTCCGCCATGTCCCGGTAGCCGTCCGGGAGCGGTAGACCCAAGAGGAAAAAAGTTATTGCATCATCATTGATGATGAAGTAGATTTGGTGGCACGGATCACACTGAAGCCCGGAGGGGCTCAGGCTCCGGCTTCACAAAAAACAAAGTGGCAGGCAATGGTGCAGCCGCTGTTTCCGGAAGCACTCAGCCCATCTCAGGAGGCAAAAAATGAGTTCACTAGACATAAAGGGCGGCAGCCCCAGACTTAATTCCATGCTGTTGAAGCTCTCCGAATCGGTCGACAAGATTCCGCTGACACGGACCCACTGGACAACAATCCTGCTGGTTGTCGCCGGTATGTTCTTCGACATCCTCGAGTCCAACTCACTTGGCCTGGCTGGCCCGCAGATTATTGCGACCTTCGGCATCTCCAAAGCCGAATTTGCCTTGATCAGCTCCATGACCTTCATCGGACTTACGATCGGGGCGTACCTGGGCGGGATGCTCTCGGATATCAAGGGCCGGAAGTTCGCCCTCGTAGCGAATCTCGTCGTTTACTCAGTGGGCGGCGTACTCTGCGCGCTGGCCCCAAACTACGAAGTTCTCATGGGGTCGCGATTGATAGTGGGTATCGGCCTTGGCGGCGAGCTGGCAGTGGGAATTGCGCTGATCTGCGAAATCATGCCCACCAAATACCGCGCCCAAGCGGTAGCCGCCCTCAATGTTGGTTCCGGTGGGCTTGGCAACGTCGTTGCCCCCGCTTACGCCGCCCTGGTCCTTGTAGCCCTGGGAAACTTCTTTGGTGGGCCGCAGGTTGCATGGCGTTGGCTGTTCGGCCTTCTGATCCTGCCGGTCCTTCTTGTTTTGGTGATTCGGCGCAACATGCCGGAATCACCGCGCTTTCTCCTCACGCGCGGCGACATTGCCGGCGCAAATCGAAGCCTGACCGCGTTGGCAGCGGGCAAGGTCCCTGACGATGAAATCCATATCCGTGAAGAAGACCTCCAAGCCACAGACGGTAACCGCATTGTCCGCCCCGAGAAGATTCGTTTGGGCGAGATCTTCACCAGCGGCCTGCGCCGCCGGACTGCAACGGCCAGTGGCGCGTACTTCATGGTTGTGGCCGCCCAGATGTCACTTCTGACCCTGATGCCAACCTTCCTTGTCGCCCGCGGTTCAACTCTTGGCCAAAGCCTGCTGTACACGCTGATCATGCAAATTGGCAGCCTCCTCGGTGCCCTATGTGCGGCAACCATCACGTATCGATTCAAGCGTCGCACGGTAATGGTCACTGGTGCCGTGCTTGGCTGCCTGGTTGGCCTGGGATTCGGTCTGCTGGCGAACACGGACCCGCTGATTCTGGTGTTCGGCTCCCTGTTCCAATTCTTCACACTCCTGCTAACCACCACGTTGTGGTCCTGGGCCCCGGAACTGTTCCCCACCAGGGTGCGCGGGTTCGGAGTCTCCTTCGTCAAGGGCACCGGTGGCCTGGGCATCATCGTCATGCCGCCGTTGATTGCTCTTATCTTCGATAAAGGCGGCCTTCCGGGGGTCTTCACCACCATGGCAATCATGTTCGCCATAACGGCCGTCCTGGCGTGGGCTGGTGTTGAAACCAAGGACCAGACGCTCGAAGAGGCCAACGAGGCGAGGCCCGTCTTCCATGGCTGAAACGCTGACGCCCGTTCCGGGCGGCACCATACGCATCGCTGCCGCCCGGAACCTTGCCTACCTACCCCACTACGTGGGAATCTCCCGCGGCTACTTTGCCGGCCAGGGGATCAACGTTGAGGTGATCGAGAAGCAGCCCGGACATGGCACTATCACCGATTCAGTGATCCGCGGCGAAGCCGAGCTTGTCCTGGGAAGCGTCGTTTTTGCAGACCGGCTCAACAGGACGACACCCAGCGTGATTGCTGCAGTGAGCAACACCCAGACCCGGCATTTCCTCTTTCAACGGGCCGCTGACGCCGTGATTGGTGGAAGCCCGGATTCTTTCGACTGGCAGGAACTGCGTGGCAGGGTTGTGCTCGTGGCCCCAAGTTTTGTCCCTACATCATGGGTCGCCTTCCTGGAGGTCCTGCACCAGCGCGGCATCCCCTTGGGAGACGTCAGGCTTCTGGTTGGCTACCAACCTGAAGCTGTGGTGGAGGAGTTCCTCAGCGGACCGGGAGACTTCCTCCTGGCCGGCGGTCAGGAAGCCCAGGACCCCCGTTTGCGTGAAGCGGTCCCCCTGGCCAATGGGCTAGGTCCCGTCCCATGGTCTGTCTACTGCTGCACCCGGGTGTGGGCGCAAGATCATGGCGCTGAACTCGATGCCTTCCGCGCTGCTTTGGAGGAAGCCCAGGCATGGCTGGCAGTGCAAAGCTCCGCCGATGTGGCTGCAGCAGCACGCGAATGGTTTGCTGCCATTCCGTTCGGGGAGCTGAAGGGCACGGTTGAACAGTTCCAGCGCATCGGGTTCTGGGCAAAGAAGCCGCAAGCAGTTCCGGGGGAGTTCAGGGCTTGGCAAGCCGCGCTCGTGCGGGCTGGGCTGCTCGCAAACGACACGGAACTCCTGGAAATGATCGAAGAAACCTCCGGCACAGAATTCCAAGGAGACGAGAATGACACAGACGCAGCTTGATCACCCCTACCTCTCCCGGGAGGTGAGCAGGGACGAAGATCAGCACGCCCTGGAACTCCACTCCAAGGCAACGGTGGTGGATACCTGCGGCGCGATTCCTCCGGGTGGAGATGGATCCTTGGATGATTCCATCGCCCTCCTGCGCCGTGGGGGAGTGGACTGCGTGGGCATGACCCTCTCAGCGGAGGAACACGATCAGCGGGCGGCCATGGACCAGATCACTTTCTGGAACCGCAATATCCGCAAGCACTCGAGGGACCTCGTGAAGGTCACATGCGCCGACGACATCCGGCAAGCCAAGGAGGATAGCCGAATCGGCGTTTACTACCTTTTCCAGAACGCCAAGCCATTTGGGGATGATCCCGGCAATGTAGAACTCTTCAAAGACATGGGGGTAGTCTCATCGGCGATCACATACAACAAGCGCAACTTCCTGGGCGACGGCTGCGCTGAGCCGGAAAACTCCGGGATCAGCAGCATCGGTCGCGACATGATTTCTGAGATGAACCGGGTGGGCATGTTGGTCGATCTCTCCCACGGCGGAAAGCGGACCCAACTGACTGCTGCACAGGCTTCAACCGCACCGCCATACTTCTCCCACAACAACTGCTACTCCGTGTTCGGAAACCGCAGAAATGCCACGGACGAGACTATGCAAGTGGTTGCCAGCAAGGGCGGCATGATGAGCACGATGCCCCTGGAAATCAACGATGAATACCAGCCCACGGTGGCCAACATGGTTGACCATCTCATGCATACTCTGGAAATCTTCGGCGCTGGAGGCGTAGGCGTCTGCACGGACTTTCCCAAGGGCAGACGGAGTGTCTATGACTCCGCATACATCGATGAACACGGATATCTCAATATCCAGTACGACGGCACGCTATACGTCAAGCGGATGAAATGGGAAGGCCCGGGCTGTCTGCACAGACCGCCGTGGTACCCCTACGCCGAGGGCATCAAAACCTACGAGGGCCTTCCCAACGTCACCCGGGAACTGGTCATCCGCGGGGTTGATGACAACACCGTGCTGGCCGCGCTCGGCGGCAACTTCATTGACCTGATGAGCCGGGTCGTCGGCTAGACGAGCATTCCGGTCCACGACACAGAGGTCCAAGACACAGAAAAGGCCTGAGGCCACCCAAATCCGGGTGTCTTCAGGCCTTTTCCGTGTCGCTGAGCGGTTTCGCGGTCTTACTCGGCGTCGTGGTCCGTTTCGAGGATCTTCACCAGGCTGTCCAGGGCTGCTTCTGCGCCTTCGCCTTCGGCGCGCAGCACTACGACGTCGCCGTGGGAAGCGCCCAGGCTCATGAGGGACAGGATGCTTGCTGCGTCCATGGCGTCATCGGCCGGCTCGCCTTCGCGGGCGATCGTGACCTCGAGGTCAAGGTCTCCTGCGGCTTCAGCGAAGATGGCTGCCGGGCGGGCGTGGAGGCCGACGCGGCTTGCGATGGTGGCGGTACGTTCAGGCATTGGTGCTCCTTAGATGTGGATGGTTGTGGGGAAGTCTAGAGGCCGAGCTCGTTCAGGATGGGAAGCTGGGCCCGGACGGCGCTGCGTGCCGCGGCTGAGTTGGGGGCTGCCAGGGCGGTCGCCGCGAGCTGTTGCGCCTGGGCAACAGTCACCGTGGCAAGTACGGTGGCGACGGCGGCAAGCGCCCGGGCACTCATTGACAGCGTCGCAACGCCAAGTCCAACGAGTACGACGGCGAGGGCCGGGTCCGCTGCTGCCTCACCGCAGACGCCAACCGGCTTGGCCGTGCCGCTTTCGCCGCTGACCTGCGCGGCGCCGTCGGCCGTTAGCTTGACCAACTGCAGGACTGCAGGCTGCCACGGATCGTTCAGGGTGGCGAGCGGCCCAAGCTGACGGTCCGCTGCCATGGCGTACTGGGTGAGGTCGTTGGTGCCCAGAGACGCGAAACTGACTTCGCGCAAAACTGTGGCTGCAGTCAGTGCTGCCGACGGCACTTCCACCATGACACCAGGGGTCTTGAGCCCGGCGGCGGCGCAAAGTGTGGCGAACCGCGCGGCCTCGTCCGCCGTCGAGATCATGGGTGCCATGACCCAGACCTCGGCGTTGTTGGCTGCTTCGGCGGCGGCGATAGCCTCGAGCTGCCGTTCGAGGACGCCGGGGGAGGTGAGGTCCGTGCGGTATCCGCGGACACCGAGCGCAGGGTTCGGTTCGTCGGCATTGGTGAGGAACGGCAGCGGCTTGTCAGCGCCGGCGTCCAGGGTCCGGACCACGACTTTTTTACCCGGGAAGGCTGCGAAGACCGCGCCGTAGGCGGCGATCTGTTCCTCCACAGTGGGTTCGTCGTCGCGGTCCAGGAAGCAGAATTCCGTGCGCAGAAGTCCAACGCCTTCGGCACCGGCGTCGGCCGCTTTGACCGCGTCCGCACCAGTGCCGACGTTTGCCAACAAGGGCACCCGGAAACCGTCCGCCATGGTGTTGTTCCCGCTGAAGGCGGCCAGCGTGGAAGCCTGGGTGGCCCATGCCTTGGCAGCCAATCGCAGGTCTTCACCGGGCTCAACTGTGATGGTGCCTGCGGCGCCGTCAACATAAACCTCGGTGCCGTCCGCGATCTCGTCCACGCCCAGGGCCGCGACAACGGCGGGCAAGCCGAGCGCACGGGCAAGGATGGCTGTGTGGGACTGCGGTCCGCCGCTGGAGGTAATCAGCGCGACTACCTTGGATGGGTCCAGCGTGGCAGTATCAGCAGGCGCCAGGTCCTCGGCCGCCAGGATGAAAGGGACATCGGAAGCCGGGATTCCCGGTGCCGGCAGGCCCCGAAGCTCAGACACGATGCGTGCCCGGACATCGAGGACGTCCGCCACGCGCTCGGCCATGTACCCGCCAAGGCCCTTGAGCGTCTCAGCCACCGTTCCGCCAGCTTCCCAGATTGCACGTTCAGCAGTCCGTGCACCGCCTGGAGCCTCGGGAGACAACAGCTTGATGGCCGATTTCACCAGCATGGGGTCGGCGGCCATCAAAGCCGTTGCTTCCAGGACTTCCTTGCCTTCTCCGCTGGCCGTAGCCGCGCGGGCCCTCAGTTCCGCCTGAACCGCCTTGGCAGCGTCCTTGATGCGCTGCCCCTGCGATTCAACCGTGACGTCGGCAGGAATGTTGACGTTCGCGTGCGGTTCCTGGACCGGTTTCGGCATTTGCTTTACCGGTGCCAGGACGCGCCCGGGAGCTACGCCTACGCCTGAGAAGGTCTGCATGTATCTGATCCTCTGATTGCTTGGGTGCTGTTGGGCTGACGGGGTATCGGGCGGCGCTTACACGCCTGCCGGGACGGGAACTGCCTCGGCCTCAACCGGCTTGCGGACAGCCCAGCGCTTGAGGGCAATCACCAGGAGGGCGGTGATGACCACACCGACAGCGATCGACAGGAAGAACAACAGGAAGTTGTCGATTGCGAAGAACACGAAGATGCCACCATGCGGAGCCTTGGACGTGACCGCAAATGCCATGGACAGTGCACCGGTTACGGCACCGCCCACCATGCTGGCAGGGATGACGCGGAGCGGGTCAGCAGCTGCGAACGGGATGGCGCCCTCGGAGATGAACGATGCACCCAGAAGCCAGGCGGCCTTTCCGTTTTCACGTTCAGCCAAGGAGAACAGCTTCTTGTCCAGCACAGTAGCCAAGGCCATGGCGAGCGGCGGAACCATGCCTGCTGCCATCACTGCAGCCATGATCTGCCACGGTGCCTGGTTTGCCACAGTTGCCGTGCCGAGGCCGGCAACAGCGAACGAATAGGCAACCTTGTTGACAGGGCCACCGAGGTCGAAGCACATCATGAGGCCAAGGATGACACCGAGGAGGATGGCGCCAGCGCCGGTCAGGCCCGAAAGGCCAGTGTTGAGTGCCTTGGTCAGTGCCACGATCGGCGCGCCGAGGATCAGGAACATGAGGCCGGAGGCCACCAGGGAGGCGAGCAGCGGGATGATGACAACAGGCATCAGGCCACGCAGCCAGCGGGGAACATCGAGCTTGCCGATCTGGAAGGCGATGTAGCCGGCCAGCAGACCACCAACAATGGCCCCAAGGAAGCCAGCGCCCATGAACCCGGATACAGCGCCGGCAACAAAACCGGGGGCAATGCCGGGACGGTCAGCGATGGCGTAAGCGATGTAGCCGGCCAGCGCGGGAACCAGGAATCCGAGGGACAGTGCGCCGATCTTGAACAGCACAGCACCGATGTACGCGCCCAGCGGACCCCATGCGTTGTTCGGGAATTCGGTGGGCAGGTTGAAGATGCTGTTTTCAACCAGCATCTTGTCAGCGAAGCCGGTGATGTCGTAGCCGCCAAGCAGGAAGCCGATGGCAATCAGCAGGCCGCCACCCGCTACGAACGGGATCATGTACGAAACACCCGTGAGGAGTGCGCGCTTCAGCTTCTGGCCGATGTGCTCGCCCTTTTCCTCAGCAGCACGCTCTGCCTGCTCTTCGGCACCGAAGTGCGGGACGCGGCGGGCGTGCGGGTCGTCCGCAGCAGCCAACGCTTCCTGGACCATCTTGGTGGGTTCGTCAATGCCGCGCTTGACCGGAGCGTTGATGACCGGCTTTCCGGCGAAGCGCTCCTTGCCACGGACGTCCACGTCGACAGCGAAAATCACTGCGTCAGCAGCGGCAATGATGGCCGGATCCAGCGGCTTGGCGCCGGAGGAACCCTGCGTCTCAACCTGGAGGTCCACGCCCATTTCCTGGGCCGCGGCAACCAGCGAGTCAGCCGCCATGTACGTGTGGGCGATGCCGGTTGGGCAGGCGGTCACGGCGACGATGCGCTTGGGTGCGGCAGCCGCCGTCGTGGTTGATCCGGCAGTGGCCCCAGCAGCAGCGGGTGCCGCGGCAGGTTCGGTGGCCGGAGCAGCCGGCTTGTCCGCCAAGGCCCCATCCACGAGGTCCACGATGTCCTGCTCAGTGGCTGCGGCACGCAGCGCTGCCGTGAAGTCCTTCTTGATGAGGGAGCGGGCCAGCTTGGAGAGCAGCTTCAGGTGCTCCTGGTCAGCACCGTCCGGCGCGGCAATGAAGAAGATGAGGTCCGCCGGGCCGTCCTTGGCGCCGAAGTCCACCTTGTGGGACAGGCGGGCCATGGCCAGGGCGGGCTCGGTGACTGCGGCTGAGCGGCAGTGCGGAATCGCTATGCCGCCGGGGACGCCGGTAGCGGTCTTCTGCTCGCGGGCGAAGGCATCCGTGAAGAGCCCTTCAACCTCGGAAGCACGGCCAGCGGCGGCGACTTTGCCGGCCAGGACGCGGATGACGTCGGCAGGGGAGTCGCCCAGGTTCTGGTCGAGGATGACCAATTGGGGTGTGATCAGCTGGGTCACTGTTAGTCCTTCTGGAGGGCCGTGATGGTTACGGCGTTGGGGGTTGTCTGGTGGACTGCAGGGACAGTGGAGCCCGGCAGCGAAGCAGCAGCGGCACCATGTGCCACGGCCTGACGAAGGCAGTCCTGGGCGGAACCGCCTTGGGTAGCAGCCAGCAAGTAGCCGGCCAGTGCAGAATCCCCGGCGCCCACCGTGCTGACGGCTTGGATGGGGGGATGGGTGGCAAGCCACGCCCCATCAGCCGTCACCAGGATTGCGCCCTTGGATCCGAGTGTTGCCAGAACGGCGCCCACACCGCTTTCGACGACGGCGGCAGCAGCTTGGGCGGCTTTTGCCGGGTCTGCTTCCAGTTCGTCAGCGGTTGAGACGATGGTGAAACCGGCAGCGGCAGCGAGCTCTGCGAGCTCTTCCGCGTTGGGCTTGAGGAGGTCGGGTTTTCCTGCGGCATCGCCTTTCAAAGCTGCCGCAAGCGGAGCCCCGGAAGAGTCGATGGCGATGCCGGGGATGGCAGTTCCATCAGTGTTCGACCGGAGCCGACGAGCGATTGTGGCGTAGAAATCCGCGGGCACTCCTGGTGGGAGCGAGCCTGCGAGAACCACCCAGCTGGCGCCACGGGAGCGCTCCAGCAGCAGCCCGATCAGGGCTTCCTGCTGTTCGTCGCTCAGCTCCGGGCCGGGTTCGTTGATCTTGGTGGTGACGCCATCCGGTTCGGTGAGGGTGACGTTGCTGCGTAGCGCTTGGCCGATAGGTAGGGCAGCGAAGGGCACGCCGGCGTCGTGCAGTCCGGAAAGTACCGGATCCGAGTCAGCGCCCGGAAGCACGGCGAGTGTTTCGAGGCCGGAAGCCACCAGGGCACGGGAAACGTTGACGCCCTTTCCGCCCGACTCCTGGTGGACGGCGACAGCACGCTGTACCTCGCCGCGGGCCAGCGGTGCCGGAAGTTCGACCGTGCGGTCCAGGCTTGGATTGGCGGTCAGTGTGACGATCATGCGATCACCACGTCGACGCCGGCTTCGGCCAGCGCTGCGCTGAGTTCAGCGGAGGGTTCACTGTCTGTAATCAAAGTGTCAACATCCTTCAGGGTGGCGAACTGGACCAATGTCTCGGCGTCCAGCTTGGAAGAATCGGCCAATGCCACAACGCGGCGGGCTGACTTGACGAAGGCGGCTTTTACCGCGGCTTCTTCAGGATCGGGCGTGCTCAGCCCGAAGACGGAGTGGATGCCGTTTGCGCCGACGAAGGCGATGTCCGGACGAAGCTTGTAGGCGGCCTCCACCGTGGACTGTCCGACGGCGGCTTGGGTCAGCCCGCGGACCCGGCCACCCAGGATTTGGAGGGCAATGCCGGCTGTGGAGGAGAGCTTGCCCGCGATGGGAATGGCGTGGGTGATGACCACGAGCTCTTCGTTGCCGTTGCCTGCGGGTGTCCGCTGGGCGAGCAGGTCTGCGAGGGTCTCGGTTGTGGAGCCGGCGTCCAGCAGGATGCTCCCCGTGGTGAGTTCCGGAATCAGGGCGAGTGCGGCAGCTGCGATGCGGTGTTTCTCGGACTGGCGCTGGATGGCACGCTCCAGGATGCTTTCCTCGCGGGTGCTCAAGCGGTCCGAAGGGACGGCCCCACCATGAACGCGGCGCAGGCTCCCCGAAACTTCGAGAGCTGCGAGATCACGGCGGATGGTCTCAGTGGTGATGCTGAAACGGTCGGCGAGGTCAGTGACGCTCACCCGTCCGCGCTCGGCGACGAGTGCGGAGATCAGTTGTTGGCGCTCTTCAGCGAACACTTACCCTCCATTGCGGTAAAGCCATTTATCAGTGCAGCCGCATCAGGTGACTGCTGTCACAACGATGTGGAATTGCTTGACTCTATCTTTGTTTGTGTTGGTAAGTCAATAGAAACCAACATAAACAAAGATCGCATTTGGTGGGCTGTTCGGCTGGGCTGCTCGGCGGGTACGTGGCTTTCAGGGCACGCCAAAGGGCATGCCACACTCCCTGTAGTGCGACATGCCCTTCCTTCGGATCCTGACTGGGGGATTTGCCGGGATCCGGTCTATGGGGTTGGAAACCTTCTAAAGAGGCGGTTGTCCAGTATCTGGCCGCGCCGGTGGAGACGGCACTGTTGGCCCCGGCGTCGGGTCCGGTACCGGGGGCGGCCCTGGCTCCGGCAGGGGAACCGGTTCGGGTGTGGGCCCCGGCTCCCTGGTGGGATCGGGATGCGAACGGTCCGGCGGGAAGTCACTCAAGGTCAAGCGCCCCGTAGGTGGGTGGCGCGCCGATGAAGTTCGCGCCTGACGCTTGGGGAGTACCTGCTGGTGTCCCACCCGGAGGCCGTGTAGTCGATCGGAAGATTGTCCGGGTCCGGTGGATCCGGAAGCTTGTGCTTTCCAGCCGGCCTGCGATCAGTCCCCGTAACTGGAGACTCGTCCTTCTTTGAATCGGTCTGCATGTTTTCCCTTCCTGTTCCTCTACCTCTGGCAAAACTGGTTTCGTTGCTCATGGCGCGTGATCACTTGATCTAGTCCGGGATTTCCATGCGGAAGCCACAGGGGCAGCCGAGGATGCGGGTATTGATGATGACCTCGTACATGCGTAGTTGGCCCCCAGGTTTCAGGACAAGCGGGGCCTGGATCCGCCGTAGCTCGCAACTACTGGTCCTCATGGGTTCCCCACAATGCAAGTACTGGCCCCCGAACTGCAGTATTCCCTGGGAAACCCCGGGGCGGTTCAGGACGACGGCCACCCTTTGTACCGTGGCGGTCTGGTCGTAGGAGTAATTGCAGGCGTGGCATTCGTAGGCCACATCTACCGTGTTGGGGGAGGGAGGATAGTGCGATTGGATCGAATCCACCACCAAATGTTGGTCAGTATTGCAGCGTGTACACCACAGGGGTTCGTCTGGTTGGTGGGCTTCGTCGGGAACTCTGGACTCGGGCTGGGCCGACATGGGATTTACCTCTGCATTGTTAATGCGGGGTGCCCGTCTGCATGAGCTGTAAAGCCTGTCCGGCAAAGCGGACTCTAGCTAGATTGTGCACATAGGTGCACGGCAGATGCAAGGATTCTGGAGCTTGTTCTTCCGGGAGTGACGAGTTGGCTCCGGACGATCGTAAACTGAATCATGGACGAAATGCACGTTGATTTTGCGGTGCCGGACGATGTCCCAGCGCCGCCGGATACTGTCCCATCGCTTGACGATGTTTCGGTGCCTGAACAACTCCAGGACTTGGTGATAGACAGCGATGATGTAGCGGGATTCCTGCATGATCTTGCCGTCTTCTCCGCGGCCTCCGTTTCCGAAGCCGTAGGCCTGGACGTCCTGTGCGGCATCACTTTGAGCAGGCGACGCCGCACTGCAACCGTGGCCGGAAGTACCCATGAAGCGAGGCTGATCGATGAAGTTCAGCAAGCTTACGGTGACGGCCCGTGCCTGGAGGCCATGCGTAGCCACACCACAGTGCATGTGCCCGATACTTCCACCGAGGAAAGGTGGTCCGAGTACTGCACTGTTATCGCCGAACGTGGGCACCTTTCGGCACTCTGTGTCCCGTTGGAGTTGGATGAGGGGGCAACGGCAGCCCTGAACTTCTTTGCCCCGAAGGCCAATGTCTACGACGACGAGACAATCCGGAATTGTGAGTTGTACGCCAGCCAGGCCGAGCGTTCCCTGAGGTTGGCCGTGAGGATTGGCATCAAGCAGCAGCATGCTGATGACCTTCAGGCAGCAATGCAGTCCAGGACAGTGATTGACTTGGCCTGCGGCATCATCATGGGCCAAAACCGCTGTAGCCAGGATGAGGCGTTCAGGATCCTCACCAAGGCTTCCAACGGTCGCAACCAAAAACTCAGGGACGTGGCTGAACAGCTCATCAAGGCTGTGGCGGACGAAGCTCCCGTGGCCCACTTTGAGCCCTAGGAGGAGTGGGTCCGGACCCACACCGGACCTTGCACACTTGTGACGCCCGCCACTAATGAACTACATTCATAGGTGGGTTAAGCAGATAGCCCTTGGAGCCTCATGACCTGAAACCATCCAAGATGGTACAAGAACTGCACCTTAAGCTGTGGCCACAATCGGCCGGCTCGCCGCGTGCATCCATGCAGGCCTCCTCGAGGAGCAATCAGCTTCTCCCGACGCGATTCAATATGTTGTCGGAACCCACCTCGCGGTGGATACGTGCATAAAGGAGAATGGCAATGACGCTTGGATCCCCAATTCCCGCCCCTAAACCCATGGTTGGGGCGAAACCCGCAACTTTTGACACCGCCACACGGCCTTGGTGCACAGTTTGCGATACTGATTCGTACATTTTTGTTGAGACCGTTGTAGAAGCAGAACCGAACCAGTCCGAAATCGTTGAAGTCAGCTACACCTGCAGTGAGTGCGATACGTTTTACGCCCACCCCGTGCCCCTGGCCGAACTAGTACCGGAGATCCAAACCGAATTCCTGTCTACGTCCGCAGCCGGCCTATGGTTCAGCTGCACGCATTGCGGCGAGCCCATGACGTTGGGACGCCCCTCCGAGAGCATCATCGAGCCACCCAGGAGCACTGACGACCTGGGCGGCCCGAGCCTGTTCGAGGTCTACCTGCAAACGCAGGTGCTCCATTGCCGCTGCGGTTTCCAGATGGAGGTTCCGCGCCACGTCGGCTAACCGCAGCCTCTAATTTCATTACTGCGGGGAGGGGTGGCTATGCGCACGTTTGGCGTCGAGGAAGAGTTGCTGATCGCAGATCCCGTTGACGGGATGCCGCTTCCGTTTGCCGCGGGCATTCTTGACATAGCTGCCCAACCCCACATGAACACGGCAAGCTATCCGGACGCCGGTGAATCCCTCAAATCCGAGTTCAAACAGGAACAGATTGAGGTCAATTCCCGGCCGTGCCGGACGGCGGGGGAGCTTCGCGACGAGATCCGCCTTGGGCGGGCGTTGGCCGACTCGGCTGCACGGACCTTGGGGGCCCGGGTGGCCGCTTTGGCTACGCCCCCCGAGTTCCACGCGACCCCCACCTTGGGCAACCAGCGCTACGCAACCATGGGAACCGAGTTCGGCCTCATTTCGCGCGAGCAGCTCACGTGCGGATTCCATGTCCACGTGGCGATCGAATCGCCGGATGAAGGTGCGGGCGTCCTGGACAGGATGCGCCAGTGGCTGCCGGTTCTCCTTGCATTGAGCGCGAATTCCCCGTTTTGGATGGGCTCCGATACAGGCTTCGCCAGTTACCGGACCCAGATTTGGAACAGATGGCCCACGGCCGGGCCCATGGATGTCTTCGGTTCGGCAGAAGGGTACCGTGAAGTGCTCGCGAACCTCCTGGGCACGGGCGTCCCCTTGGATGAGGGCATGATCTACTTCGATGCCCGTCTTTCCAGAGGACATCCCACGGTTGAGCTCCGCATCGCGGACGTCTGCCTGTACGCCGAAGACGCCCTCACCATCGCGGTGATTGCCCGGGCTTTGGTGGAGACTGCGGCGACACAATGGCGGAAGGGGGAGCCGCCGTCGGACGCTTTGACCAGCCTGTTGCGCATGGCCAACTGGCGGTCCAGCCGCTTTGGCATCAACGATCAACTGATTCACCCGTTGGACCACCGGCCCTATCCTGCCGCCGATGTGGCGGGGGCATTGTTGCGGCACGTGCGCGGGGCGTTGACTAAATCCGGGGACCTGGCACTCGCACGATCCGGTGTGGCGAAGATCCTGCGTCGCGGCACGGGTGAACGTCTTCAACGTCAGGCTTACAACCGGCGGCTTAGGCTCTCCGATGTAGTTTCTGCTGCCATCGCATCGACGCATGAGTACGGTGAACGCTCAAGCGCTGGGCTGTTGAGCCACTAACTCTGGACTGCGTATTGCGGAAAGCACGACGGCGGCAGGCGCCCCTTGTAAGTGCGCGGGTGACCTGCCGTCGTCGTACTGATGCTTGGGCGTTAGCCCTGGTTGATGCGGATCATGTTCCCGGACGGATCGCGGAAGGCGCAGTCGCGCGGACCCCACGGCTGAACAATCGGCTCCTGGAGGACTTCGGCGCCCGAGGCCCGCAGCTTTTCAAACGTGGCGTCGAGATCGTCCGTGTTGAAGACGAGCATGGGCATGACGCCCTTGGTGAGCAGCTCCTGGATAGCGTCGCCATCAGCCTGCGAGCGGCCGGCGTGCGGAGGGGACAGAACGAGCTCCAGGTCCGGCTGGGCATCGCTGCCGAGGGTAACCCAGCGCTGGCCGTCCGAGCCGACGTCGTTCCGGACTTCCAGGCCGAGGGCGTCGCGGTAGAAGGCGAGCGACTCATCGACATCGTTGACGGTGACGTGTGCGTACTTCAATGAAATGTTCATGTCTCACACGCTATTGCAGCTGTGAGGCGGGCGCTTCTTCAATCCTGCTCAGGTTCTTATTGCCGTTCCTTTCAGGGCGCGTTTGCTGCTTCGCGATGCAGGTGGGCATCGCCTTTACGGCATGGTGCTCGCGTGAGCGGTATTCGCTGGGCGTCACGCCGACGATCTCCGTGAAGCGGGAACTGAAGGAACCCAGGGATGTACAGCCCACCTCCATGCAAGCATCAGTAACGCTGGTTCCCGCCCGCAGCAGGGCCATGGCCCGTTCGATACGCCGGGTCATGAGGTAGTTGTAGGGCGATTCACCGTACGCGGCCTTGAACTGGCGGGAGAAATGCGCGGGGGACATGAGGGCGCCGGCTGCCATGGTGGGCACATCCAAAGGCCGCGCGTACTCACGATCGATGAAATCGCGGGCGCGCCGCAGATGGGCCAGGTTGGCCAGTTCCTGCGGTGTCATGGGGCCAGTCTACTAGGCTCGTCCCATGGATTCAGTGGTCTGGTCGAAGCCCGAAAACCAGCGCGGGGGCACCCCGTTGTTGGTGATGATGCATGGCTACGGCACCAGCGAGCAGCGCATGGTGGACCTGTTTCCGTCTCTTCCCGCGGAATTCACCTGTGCGGCCCTTCGCGGCCCGAAGGAAATCGGCGACCACTACGGTTGGTTCCTCCTGGACTACTTCCTGACGAACGACTTCGCCGATGTCATCACTTCCACCAACTCCGTTTTCAACTGGATCAACACCGTGAAGGAGAACCACAGCAGCGTCAGCCTGCTCGGCTACTCGCAGGGAATGGCCATGGCCAGCACGCTCCTGCGGCTGCGGCCCCACGCTTTCAAGGCAACTGTTGGGTTGTCCGGCTTTGTCCTGGACAACGACCTCCTGGCGCTCAGCGAATCCTTTGATTCACCTCCGCCCTTCTTTTGGGGCCGGGACAAGGCAGACCCGGTGATCAATGAAGACGCGATCGCCCACACCGAAGAGTGGCTGGAAGCGAACGTAGCCCTGACGGCGCGCACCTATCCGGGAATGGGGCACAGGATCGAGCCTCCGGAGCTTGTGGATGTCAGCGCGTTCCTCCGGTACTACGTCTTGAACGGGAACTGACGGTCTTGAAAGGGCGCTGACGGTGTTGAACGGGCACTGACGCGCTGGAGCAGGCTGGGGATTAGACGGCATCAGCCCCTGAGAATCAACCTTTGCGTGAGATTCGCGTCACAAATTCGCATTCGGCCACACACTATTGAATGACAAAATTGTAAGCGCTTACACTTTTGGCTTGCGGCCGCCCCAATGTGGGAGTTCCCCCGGGGCGCAGTGCCGTTCTCCCAACGTGTCATCGAGTATGGAAAGGGTTGAGGCCGTGTTGCATGGTTAGGGCTCACAGGGTGACAATCCAGGACGTTGCAGTCCTCTCCGGATTGTCCATTTGTACGGTGTCCAGGGCTCTGAGGAATCTCCCCAACGTTTCCGAAAAGGCCCAACGGCAAGTGGCGGAAGCCGCAAACAAGCTGGGCTACAAGGCCTCGGCAGCAGCATCAAGACTGGCCGGTGGCAGCACGGGTTCCGTGGCCATCATCGCCCCCACCGCAACAGCCTGGTTCTTCGCGCAGGCCGTGGAAGCCGCAGAAGAGGTCTTCGGCGACAGCGGCTATGACACCGTCCTGATCAGCCTTCGCAACAAGACCAGCGTCCGGAAGCAAGTATTCGGCGATCTTGAACGGTTGGCGCAAAGGGTGGACGGGCTGCTGCTGCTCAATGTTGACCTCGACCCGGAGGAAGTGGAAGCCTTGGAAGCTTCCGGGCTGCCAGTCGCCAGCGTGGGCATGCGGAATGTTCCGTGGGACAATGTTGGTATCGATGACGAGCACGCAGCTTGGCAGGCCACCCAACACCTGCTGGGGCTGGGCCATTGGGACTTGGCCGTTCTCTCGAGCAATGAACACTCCGTTGCGACTGAGACCCCACGGTTCCACGGCTTCAGGCGTGCACTGGATGAACACCACCTCACCGTCCACCCGGACCTTGTGGTGGCTGCTGGGCCAAGCATCGACGACGGCCGCCGGGCAATGACCGAACTCATCACCCGCGGCGCACGGCCCACTGCAGTGTTCGCCCATTGTGATGAAGCAGCGTTCGGCGCGCTGATGGCCTTGCGGGAGCATGGCCTGTCCGTGCCCAAAAACGTTTCCGTGATCGGAATCGATGACCACCCCATGAGCTGGTTCCTTGGACTGAGCACTGTGGCGCAACCCGTTGCCGACCAGGGTGCCTTCGCGGCGAACCTGCTGTGCGAACGACTTTTGAATACAGATCCCCCCAACCCACCCTCCAATCACCTGCTCGATACCAAGCTCATCGAACGCAAAACCACGCGCCACAAGCGCTGAACGGAACTATGCACATGACTGATCTTCGTAATGCCTGGACTGGCGCTTCGGCGCTCTTGTTCGACCTCGACGGCGTGCTGACGCCCACTGCCGTGGTGCACGAGCAGGCCTGGCAGGAGCTGTTCGACGCCTACCTCGCCGATGCCGGGCACCCGCAGGGATACCAGGAAAGCGACTACTTCGATCACATCGACGGCAAGCCACGCTTCGACGGCGTCCGGGACTTCCTGACCTCGCGCGGCATCACGCTGCCGGAAGGGCCCCTGGACGACGCCCCCACGAACGAAACCGTGCAGGGCCTGGGAAACCGCAAGAACGCAATCTTCAACGAGATCGTGGACACCCGCGGTGTCGATCCCTTCCCCGGCTCGGTCAAGTTCATCAACGCCGCGCTCGAGCTGGGACTCAAGGTCGCCGTCGTGTCCTCCTCACGGAACGCACCCGCCGTACTGAAGGCAGCCGGACTCGATCACCACTTCACGGTGGTCGTCGATGGCCAGGTAGCCGCCGCCGTCGGACTTCCCGGCAAGCCGGATCCGGCCACGTTCACTTACGCGGCGTCCCTGCTGGACGTCCCCACCCAGGAATGCATCGTGGTGGAAGACGCCGTTTCCGGCGTGCAGGCCGGCAGTGCCGGCAACTTCCAGGCCGTCATCGGCGTGGACCGCGGCGCTGGCCGCCAAACACTGCTCGACGCCGGCGCCACGCTGGTGGTCGACGACCTCAACGATCTTCTCTGACCCTACTTTTCGAAGGACCTCTTTAGCCCATGGCACTCATCAGCTCTGATCGGCTGCGCTTTCCCTGCGAGCCTTGGAAGCTCGTGGAAAGTATCCACGTCCCCGGTGACGAGGGAACCCTGGAAACGCTGTTCGCCCTTGGCAACGGCCACCTTGGCGTCCGTGGCGCCCATTCCACGCGTGGCGACGGCGAACTTCCCGGCACGTTCATCAACGGCTTCCACGAGATCTGGGACATCAAGCACGCCGAGAATGCCTACGGCTTTGCGCGTACCGGCCAGCGGATTGTGTACGTCCCGGACGCCAATAACTTCACGGTATCAATCGATGGCGAGGCTCTGAGCCTGGCCGAATCCACGGTGCTGGACTACCACCGGAGTGTGGACTTCTCCACAGGCGTCTATGAGGAAACCACCACGTGGGCTTGCCGCTCCGGCGCTACGGTCACCACGGTGGAGCGCCGCGCTGTCGGGTTCGATTCGCGCGGATGTCTTGGCCTGGAACTGTCTGTGAGCGCTGACCGCGACGTGTCCGCGGACATCGTTTCCGGCGTCGTAAACCGCCAGGACCAGCCTGTGGAGGACCACTCCGTCCACGATCCCCGTCGATCCGGTCGTCACGCCGGCCGTGTCCTGCTGCCGCTGCACCTCCAGGGCGCAGATGGCTCCTTGCGCCTGGCATGGGAGACCTCCGAATCCCGCCAGCGCATCGCCATGGCCGTGGATCACTGGATCTCCGCCGAAGGCCAGCCCTTCGAGACTGTCGTGGCAGAGGACGAATCATCCGTCCGCTATGTCCTGGCCATCAACAGCGGCGAAGCGTTCCGTCTGGAGAAAACGGTCAGCTACGTCGTGGCCGGGCGCACCCTGACGGACGATGACGACGGCGGCGAGAGCCTGGCGGCGGACGCCGAGGCAAACCTGGTAGCGTTCTCCGAAATCCTCGCGCAGAGCCAGGCCCACTACAGCCAGTACTGGACCACCGCGGATGTGGCCATCGGCGGGCAGCCCGAACTCCAGCAAGCCGTGCGGTGGGCCCTCTTCCAGCTTGCGCAGGCAACAGCCCGCGCCGGTGTCGCCGGAATTCCGGCTAAGGGCGTCAGTGGTTCCGGGTATGAGGGCCACTACTTCTGGGACCAAGAGGTCTACCTCCTCCCGTATCTGACGTACACCAACCCCGACGGCGCCCGGAAAGTGCTCGAATCACGGCACGCCATGCTTCCGGACGCGCGTGTACGCGCCAAGGAGCTCAGCGTGGACGGAGCCCTGTTCCCATGGCGCACCATCAATGGGTTGGAAGCCAGTGCCTACTACGCGGCCGGAACAGCCCAGTTCCACATCGCAGCGGCCATCGCGTTTGCGGCCAACCGATACGAGTGGGCCAGCGGCGACGCCAGCTTCCGTTCCCACATTGGTGCCGACCTGCTGATTGAGACGGCACGCATGTGGGTCTCCCTGGGCTTCTTCGGCAAGGATGGCCTCTTCCACATTCACGGCGTCACCGGGCCGGATGAATACACGGCCGTGGTCAACGACAACCTCTACACCAACGTCATGGCCCGGTTTAACCTCCGTGCCGCGGCTGCCTTGGAACACGAAGGCATCGCTGACACGGAACGTTTGGTGTGGCGCCAAGCTGCTGAGCGCATGTCCCTGCCCTACGATCCCCACCTGGAGGTCTTTAGCCAGGACAACGACTTCATGACCTTGGAGCCGTGGGATTGGAATACGCCCAAGTCCAAGTACCCTCTCCTGCTGAACTTCCACCCTTTGGTGATCTACCGGCACCAAGTCCTCAAGCAGGCCGATACCGTGCTGGCTATGTTCCTCCAGTGGCAGGACTTCTCAGCCGAGGAAAAGCAGCGTGCCTTCGACTTCTACGATCCCATCACCACCGGCGACTCCACCCTGTCCGCCTGCGTGCAGGGCATCATGGCTGCCGAAGTTGGGTATGGCGACGTTGCGCTGAAGCACTTCACCGAAGCGTTGTTCATTGATTTGGACAACTCACACGGCAATACGATCGATGGCGTCCACATCGCCTCCACCGGCGGAATTTGGAGCTCGTTGGTCTGCGGTTTCGCCGGAATGCGTGATCAGGGCGAGGTACTGCGCTTCGATCCGCGGCTGCCCGTGGAGTGGGAAGGCCTCTACTTCCGGCTCAAGGTCCGTGGTCGTTTGCTGTCTGTGGAACTCGTTCAGGGATCCATCGCGCTGGCGCTCGTTACAGGTTCGGGTTACAGCGATGAACCACTGCTGGTTCGGGTTCGGGATCACGACGTCACCGTCACCGCGGAGACCATCACGGTGCCGCTGGATACGGTACCCGTCCCGCCGCCGTCGATCTTTCCCAGCGTCTTCCCGACGGCAGGATTGCCGATCGTTCGGGCATAGACCGATAGTTCGGGCGTAGACCGGCACGGCTCTTTGGACTGGTTGCAGCATTAGCGGTTGTTCCCCGCCGTGGGAACAACCGCTAATGCGTCTCAGTGTGGCGAGGGAAACGTCGACGTGTGGTCCTCAATGAGGCCACTCGCTGCGATCTCCCTCAGCGTGTAAATGGCCTTGGCTGCTGCGCCTTTGTCCCTATAGGTGACGGTGAGCGCGAGTTCGATCCCGTCATCATCGACGAGGCGGACCCTGCAGTCGCCGCCAGTGGCGTCAACGACTTCGAAATGCCCCGCCACTAAGCGGCGCCCCGCTGCATTGCCTCTGCCGGATCTGTATCGGCCGCCTGTGTGTCGGTCGCATGCTGATCACTAAGTGAACGACGCCGATCCAACTCGTTGTTGATGAGCTCCAGGAGCGCTTGTGCCGGCTGGGACAAGTGATGGGTATCAGCAGAGCCCAGCTGATCGCAATGGATGAGGACGTGGCGGATGCGCTCAAGCTCGCGGGATGGAACCAAAGGCCACCGATGAAACAGCTGCCGTACGGCTATCGCCCCGAGGAGGGCGTCGGGTTTGTTGGTCGCGACATGGTGTCCTGCTGCTCTTCTTCGAGCGACAGCAGCCGCGGAAGATACGCCTCCATGTGCGAGGAGGATCTCGGATTTGAGGGAGTTGGGGGCCATGCGGACCTCCCGAATAGATCGAGGGAAGCCGGCTGCGTGACTTTCAATCAAGCTTACAGAATGTGAGTTATGTCATGTCAATGATTACGTGATCTGCAATAGTGGCAGGATGATCAACCAGCAACGGCTCTGGGACGAGGAAGCCGCCACCCAGTACGACACCCCAGGGGAAGGAATGTTCTCCCCTGAGGTGCTTGGCCCCACGGTGGAGGTCCTCTCGGAACTAGCAGGAGACGGTCCCGCGGTCGAGTTCGCCATTGGTACGGGCAGGGTGGCCATCCCCCTCTCGGAGGCGGGCGTCCGGGTCAGCGGCATCGAACTGTCCCACGCGATGATCGCCCGATTACGGGAGAAAGTGGGCGAGGACCGGATTCCAGTGGTTCAGGGCGATATGACCCTGGCACGGGTGGGCACCAACTTCTCGCTTGCCTACCTGGTGTTCAACACCATTGCCAATCTGCTGACCCAGGACGAGCAGATCCGCTGCTTCCAGAATGCGGCCAGCCATCTTGCGCCTGGCGGAAGGTTCGTCATTGAGCTCTGGGTGCCGCAGCTTCGCTCGCTCCCACCAGGACACGGGGGAACAGTGGAAGTAAGCGAGCCCGGGTACATCCTGGTGGACAGTTATGACGTGCTCCAGCAGCATGTCATTTCGCACCATGTGCGATTCGGTCCGGAACTGTCCGACGGACGGGCCGCACGCATCGACCGGACACCACACCGATACATATGGCCGAGCGAGCTGGACCTCATGGCGCGGATAGCCGGGTTTGAGCTTGAGTCCCGATGGGCGGATTGGGACCGCAGCGAATTCACCGCCGATTCACACAGCCACGTATCTGTGTACCGGCTGACGGAACTCTAAGCCTCCGGTTGGGGTTGTTAGGCTGGAACGCATGAATCGCCGCCTTGCAACATTGTCCGCCGTCCCCCTGTTTCTCCTCCTCGCCGGCTGCGGCTCCGTGGAGGAAGCCGCCGGGAATGCGGCCAGCGAAGCAGCCTCAAAGGTGGCCACTGCTGCTGCCGAGGAAGTCAACAAACAAATTTGTGCTGTGGTCCAGGACGGATTGGTGAGTGTTGAGGACAAGCAGGTACTCGGTGGGCTGGTCACTGCTGCCCGCACGGCCGGTGTTCCCGCCGAAATCACGACCCCGCTGAACCAGATTGCTGAGGCTGGCGACGACGTCCCGGCTGAGTCGGTCCAGGCATTAAAGGAAGCTTGTTCGGCGTAGCCCTCGTGCCGCATCCGCCCTGATATCAGTTCGAACTGGTGCGGTGCAGCAAGACGTTCTCCAGCAGCATCCCAGCCATGGAAAAGTGGGTAGCAGGCGAAGTTGGTGACCATGACGCTGTTGCCGGCGCCTCTGCCTGCAACGGTGAAGACGGTGCCGGTGAAGACGGCGACGGTGAAGTTGCTGGAGAGCGAGTGTGGCCGGGCAGGGGTGGGGCTTTGGATTGGTAGGCGTGTCCGGTGGGTGTGTTGATTTCCAGTTGGTGACGCCCGCCGGGGATTGTTTTTGTGTTCCAGCCGGGGTTTTCTTTGGTGTGGTTGCAGGCTTCGCAGAGCCCGGCGCCGTTGGCAAGGCTGGTGGTGCCGCCGTTGTGCCAGGGAATGACGTGGTCGGTGTGGCGGATGGGCGCATCGCAGTAGGGGGTGCGGCAGGTGTCGTCCCGGGTTTCGATGAAGCGTCTCATCCCGGGTGGGAAGAGCCGCGCTCTGGAGTCCATGGCCAGCAGTTCACCACTGGCGGGTGCGGTGTAGAGCCGGCGGAGCAAGACGTTGAAGTCCGGGCTCACGTCAGCTTGCCCGTCGACGCCCGCTTTCGCTTCTTGCCCAGCTTGTCCTCCGGTGATGAGGGTTCTGGCCCACCCGGCGGGGACTATTCCGTAGCCTTGGAGGCGTGCTGGTTCGCTGTTGCCTTGGAAGAGGGTCCGGTCGGTCATCACGAGGTTGAGGTTGACGCCCGTGATCCCGCCGGGTGTGCCGGTGAGGCGTTCGACGAGGGTGTCGGCCATGACCTGTCCGCGGTTCCGGGTGTCCCCGCCGGAGCGGGCCGAATCGGCGTGCCGTGTGAGCGCGGCGTAGGCGGCGACGCCTTGGGCAACGGGGAGCAACGCGGTGAGGATGGTCATGGCGTCCGGGGCCGGGCGGAGGCTGACGTGCCGTTCGGACGCGGCATGGGCGGCACGCTGGGTGACGGAGCGCGGATCGCGCCGGTAGGCTGCGGCTCGGGCGGCGGCGATGATGGTTTTGTCTCCGGCGCCGTCGAAGGTTCCGGTGTCGGGGGCGAGTTCCTCATCCACGGCGGCCCGGTCCTCAGCACTGAGGCAGGCGGTTTCCTTTACGAGGAGGGTGGCCCGCCATTCGTTCAGTTGTCCGGTTTCCAGGGCTGCCATGGTGCGGGGCATTTCCGAGACCAGGGCCTTGGCGAGTCCGAGGAGCCGGGAGCCTTTGTTGGGTGATTCACGCCGGGCCAGGGCGATCTGCGCCCCAACACCCTGGCCCTGCTCCGAGGCTGGCACACCGGCGGTGGCTTGTTCACGGCGCTGCCCAAGATCAAACGCCACAGCGATCTTGGCCTGCAGGGCCGTGATCGCTGACTTCACGTCCTCCAGCCCGCGAATCTGATCGATCAACTCGCTGCTGCCTGCGCCAACCCGGAAAGAGCCGACTCCGGCAAGCAACGCCCCAACATCGAACCCACGGGAGCCCGAGCCCTTAGAGCCAGCGGTCAAAGGCTCAGAAACGGGCACAGCGGAAACCGACATAGCTGCTTGGCTCTCTCGGTTCCGCTCCATACCCCTACTCTTCCAGCCGGCAGAAGCGTTAGGGACGGGCCAACCTGCCTATGTGGAAAACCTCGGATGGCTCGTGTGCGGCGTGCAACCCATGCCTCCCTGTGGTCACCCAGCACCGTGAATTAGGATCAGATACTAGGGAAACAAGCTTCACGCTTATCGAAGGATCATGGGATGGACGCAAACGGCCACGCTAAGGGCTATTGGTACGGCAGGGACCCTGGACAGAAAGCCCTTGCCGTTGACGTCCTCAATGCCCTCCGGGATTATCGTGTCTCGGAACAGGCCATGCGTCGAAGGACCCGCTCGGCCATGGGTATGGGTGAAAAGGACCTCTTGGCCTTGCGGTACCTTTTCGAAGCGGAAGCCGCGGGCAAGGTGATGAAGCCCAAGGACCTGGGCGATCGCTTGGGCATAACGTCGGCGTCAATGACTACGCTGATCGATCGTTTAGTGGATTCCGGCCACATTCGGCGGGAACCGCATCCCACGGATCGTCGGGCCTTGATTCTGCGGCCTACTGCCGGTTCGGATCAGGAAGTCCGGCACACGCTGGGCGGAATGCATCGCCGGATTTTGGACGTTGCCAGCGCCCTGGGCCCAGAAGAAGCGCGCGTGGTGATGAACTTCCTGCAAAACATGCGCGAGGCTTTGGACACGATCGACGAAGACCCAGTTGACGAAAAGGACGCGGGACTTAGCCCGTCATGACCTCAGGCTGCCGCGAGGAGATCATTCCGGCGCGTTTGGCACTGGACGTGCCTGGCGCAGGATGTGACAGTCAAGCTTGTGCTCCGAGCCCCAGGGCTTGAACCTCGGTGAGCTGTGGAAATTGCAGTGCCAGCCATGGGCTGAAGACAGCAGGAGTCCTCTCCAGGGCTTCTGCAACGAGTCCCGGCATCATCCATGCGTAGTCGGCGACTTCGAATGGATTTGGCCTGAGCGGTCCAAGGATCCGGGCCACATAGACCGGACAAATCTCATTCTCGACGATGCCTGAAGAGTCCACAGCGCGGTAACGGAAGCCGGGGAGGACTAGTTCGATCCGCCCGACGTCCGCTCCCAATTCGAAGCGGGCGCGCCGGAGAACCGCATCCTCAGGGTCCTCGCCGGGAGCTGGATGCCCGCAAAAGCTGTTGCTCCAGACACCTGGCCATGTCTTCTTCTCGGGGGAGCGACGTGTTAGGAGGAGCTCCCCGAGACCGTTGAGTATGTAGCAGGAAAATGCCAGATGCAGCGGGGTGTCTTGGGTGTGAACCCCCGCCTTGGGGGCTTCGCCGATGGGCCTGCCGGCGTCGTCGAGAAGGACGACCATTTCTGTCGCGTTCACCACACGCCTTCCCTTGGCGCCTTAACTTCAACATTGCTAGATAAGCTAGCTAGAAGCTTAGCATGTGAAGTTAGGCTATCCCAGGCTTATATCCACCAGGTCAGAGAGTTGCTGGGCGCCCTGTAAGCGCGGCAGCGCGGCACATGGGTCTGGGCAGTGCCTTAGGACTGCCCGCTGATCGTCAGCGTAATGAGCACTATGTTCAGGCCAACGATCAAGGTGGCACTGGTCCAGCCCGCTACCTTCAAGGGCTTGGAGTCCACATGGATACCCATGACCTCGCGCTTGCCCGTGAGTCTGATGAGTGGGATCAGCGCGAACGGAATTCCGAAGCTGAGCAGCACTTGGCTCAACACCAGTGCCAGCGTGGGCTCAACACCTGCTCCCAGGATGATCAATGCTGGAATCAGGGTGATTACACGACGGGTCAGCAAGGGGATGCGTACCTTGAGCAGGCCGCCCATGATGGTCGCACCCGCATAGCAGCCCACCGACGTCGACGCGAGGCCGGAAGCCAGCAAGCCAATCGCGAAGATGATGCCGATTGCCGGGCCAAGTGCAGAGGTGACGGCCGCGTGGGCACCGGCAATCGTATCCGTTCCCTCAATGCCCCTCAGGCTGGATGCAGCCAGCAAGAGCATCGAAATGTTCACCACGCCAGCAAGCAAAAGGGCGCCCGCAACGTCAAAGCGGGTAGCGCGGATCAGCCGTGTCCGCACAGCCGGGTTCTCGGAGAAGCCGTGCCGGTCCCTCGCCAAGGCCGAGTGTAGATAGATGGCGTGTGGCATCACGGTGGCGCCGAGCATACTTGCTGCCAACAGAACCGTATCCGTGCCCTCAAAGCGGGGCAGCAAACCGCCCAGTGCGCTTCCGGCGTCCGGTGGGTTGACGAACAAGCCGGACACAAAACCTACTGCGATGATTCCCAGTAATACCAGGATCGCGTACTCAAAGGAGCGCTGTCCGCGGCGGGATTGCAGCGCCAACAGCATCATTGAAGCGAGGCCGACGATGAGGCCGCCAGCCAGTAGTGGAAGCCCGAACAAGAGGTTGAGGGCAACCGCACCGCCAATCACCTCTGCCATGTCCGTGGCGCCGGCAACGATCTCGGCCTGCGCCCAGTAGAGGCGCCGGCGCTTGGTTCCAAGCCGCTTGCCGAGAATCTCCGGAAGGCTCAGGCCGGTTGCCAGGCCGAGTTTCGCTGATTGGTACTGCACAAGGACTGCCATGGCGTTGGCTGCAACCAGCACCCACACCAGCAAGTATCCGTAGTTTGCTCCGGCTGTCAGATTTGCGGCCACATTGCCGGGGTCGACATAGGCGATCGCCGCCACGAATGCAGGGCCGAGCAGGAGCAGGCGCGACCATACCTTTGCTGGCGCTGGTCGTCTTTGAAGGGTGGGGGCGGCCATTGTCGTATCCTCGTCATCGCGGAAGTCTGTTTCGAGGATAACCGAAAGTTAGGCATACCGAAAAGTAGTTCTTAGGCATTCCTTTTCGGAGCTGCTCCAGTCATGGTTCACGAGCGGCTTCAGGGCGCCTCGTTCAGTATAGGAAGATAGGCAACCAGTCACGGTTGTGGGCATGGACCAACGCCAGGAACAGCACGAAATCGAAGAGCAGATGAACTGACACAACGTATGTGAAGGACTTCGTCAGCTTGAACGTATAGCCCTGCAGCAGCGCGAACGGGAAGGTCAGCAGGGGACCCCAGGCCTGGTAGCCGATCTCCCACAGGAAGGACGAGAAGACCACGGCTTGCAGGAGGTTGGCGAGCCGGTCGGGGAAGTGTTGGCGCAACAGCGTGAACGTGGTGCAGATGAAGAACAGCTCGTCCCAAATACCCACTGAGTTCACTCCGAGGAAGAGGCGCCAGAAGATGCTCGGATCGGAGGCGTCCGGCCAATTGTGGTAGACGCCGGTCCGGATCAGGTAAGCCGGCAGGATGAAGTACCCAAGCGCTACAACGCCCACCAGGTATAGTTTCGCGGCGAGCGGCCATGGTCGGCCCGTGTTGACCGGAAATTTGATGATCTTTTCGTCGTACAGGTAGCGGGAAACAATCCACGGAACCAGCACGGCCAAAGCCAAGGCGCCACCCATGAGTGCCATGTGTTCGATGCTGAGATCCGCGTTCAGGGGTACCAAGCTGATGGTGACCATTCCGGCTGCTACCAACGCGAGGTGGCGCATCAAGCCGCGGTCGATAAACGCAGCGGTAACAATGCTCGCCGCGAGGAATGCGTAACCAAGAAAATCATTGCCCAGGGCGAAAAGCGGCACCCCGGACAGGGAGAGCAGCCCCGCTGGCAAAAGCTTCCAGGTGAGCGCGGTCCGGGATTCCGTGGAAATCGACATCACACCTCTAGCATCCCAGTGCTGGCTGCCACACGACACGGTTTTCCTATACTGCCTCAGGCCCCTAACTGGAACGGGGAAATTCTCTGTAAGATTCGTGGCAGGGCCCATGCTTTTCCGGGTCAGGTCATGTCTGGCTTAGCCAGCGGGGGATACTCATGAAGGAATATTCAATGGCTCAAGAAGCGGGCTCTTTTCCACCGGGCGGCGGTGCTGACCACCCATCAGCGGAGGGCGTTGAGGCGTCCACCTTTGCCCAGGACATGACCATGCGCGAACAGGTGATGGACATCATCGATGACATCCTCGCTGATTCTGATCCCAAGAGTGAAGGGGCCAGGAACAAACTTCGCCGGCTCGTCGAAGCTCGTCCAGAGGATCCCGAGGGCGCCTTGCTGGAGCACCTGCTTGAAACCCGGAAGAGCCCTGCCTCAGAGCCTGCGGTGCCGCTTCTGAAAGAGGTTTCCAGTGTCCACCTTGAGTCCTCTGACGCAGCGCGCACCGTGACTGTTCCCGTCAGCCAAGAGGTTCGGGAAGACATCCAGGCAATCCTCGCGGACAAGCTTTTGTTGACGGCCTTCCAGCCGGTCCACGCCCTGCCTGACGGAAACGTAGTGGGCGTCGAGGCACTGACCCGGTTTGTCGGGGCGGACGGCGCGGGTGCGGATGTCTGGTTCCGCGAGGCGGCGGAAGCAGGATTGGGGACTGAACTGGAGATCGCCGCCCTTCACTGCGCGCTGACTGCGGCCAAAGACGTCCCCCACGACATGTATGTTGCCTTGAACCTCACTCCGGCGACGTCCCGTGACCCGAGGGTGCGGAACCTGCTTGCTGCTGCGTCGCTGGCCCCGGACCGGATCATCGTTGAACTAACCGGCAGCCTGGAAGCCTTGGAAGGCCAAACGCGCGACGACGGACTCGGCCAGCTGCGCTCGCTCGGCTTGCGTGTTGCTGTCAGCGCTTCCGGGGCAGGTTTCGTTTCCATGGACCTTTTGAGCGAGCTGAGCCCGGACATCATCAAACTTGATCGCCATCTCATTGAAGGCATCGAAGGCAGCGAGGGACAACGGATCCGGGCCAAGGCCGTGGTCGAGCTCGCCCGGGAAGTTGGAGCTGCGGTGGTTGCGGAGGGCATCGAAACTCCCGCGGAACTCAAGGAAGTCACGGCGTTAAAAGTGACTGCCGCCCAGGGATATTTGCTCGGACGCCCCTCGGTTCACCCCTTGGACTGGTCCGCCTGGAGCATTCGCGCGCAAGCCGAGGCCCAGCCGACGGGCTAGTTTCCGAGGGGTTCTGTTTCACTGTGCGGAACCGTTCCCACGTACGTGCCCGGCGGCATTTCGGCGCCAAAAACAGGCCCGGGATCCGGCCGCTTGGGGTGCCGGTTGTCATCCGCCAGCCTTTGCGTGAGACGTTGAAGAACCCAGGGAACCAGGTGTTCCCGTGCCCAGACGATGTCGTCCGCCCTCGCCTCCCGCCAGCTGCGTGGAGGCAGGGCCTTGGGGATCATCGGCTCCAAGGTATGCGGGACATTGAGGGTATCCAGCACCATCATGGCGATGGTGTGCTGGCCTAGTGGGGAGAAATGCAACCGGTCCCGATCCCACATCTGAGGGTTGGTGAGCTGGCGCAGCGACCAGAGGTCTGCGATCACGGCGTCATGGCGGGCAGCGATGATGCGCATGTTTTCGTTGAAGATGGCTACCTTGCCACGGGTATGTCCGAGCACCGGCGTCGCACCCCAGTCCGGGCCCGCGAACAGCAGGATTGTTGCGCCGGTGGCGGCCAGAACCTTCACGCCGGCATCGAGTTCCAGTGCGAGTTTGTCGGGATCGCTCCTGTGGAACAGCAGGTCATTTCCCCCGGCATTGAGCGTGATGAGATCCGGCCGCAGGTCAAGGGCCGGGCCTACTTGCCCCGTCAGGATCTGGTGGAGCAACAGTCCTCGCACTGCCAGGTTGGCATAGGCGAAGTCCTCGTGGCCGGCGCTCAGTTCTTCCGCAACCCTGTCAGCCCAGCCCCGCAGTCCGCCGGGGCTGCCCGGCTCCGGATCGCCTACCCCTTCGGTGAAAGAATCGCCCATCGCCACGTAGCGGCTCCACGGGTGCAGGCTGGTCCCGAATGCGGCGGGACCACCCTGCGCCGGGCCATCGGCGCTGGAGGCGTTCATTCCCCCATATTGCGCTCTCCCACGGCGCAATGCCATGGCTTTGATGTGTCAACTGGGGCGGAACGGCGCCGGAGATGATGCACGACGGCGGTACGCACCCATGACACGTACCTCGCGGAAGGCGCGTACCGCCGTCGTTGTTTCAGAAGCGGATGTGGACTGCGAAGCTGTCCTCAGGGTGGCCGGTGTAACGTGACGCGGCGTTGCGGGCAGCGGCCGGTATATCGATGAAGCTCCGGGCTGTAGCGGTGAGCCCCGGGTAGTCGTCGAATGCCAGCGTCAACCGGCCGTCAGCAGCGTGTTTGATGTGCACCGTGATGACTGTTTTTGGCGTCTCCGGCGGAAGGCCGGCTGTGGTGAGCGAGTAGTACGGCGTGGTTCTTCCGCGGATATCGGCAGGAACGTTGGCCCGGATGGATCCTTCTTCCTCCAGTTCGGAGAGGCGGGCCTTGACGGTATCTTTGCAGGCTGTGACGCCGTGGGTGATGTCTGATACTTTGCTTGCGCCATTGCGAGCAAGGTAGTTGAGGATTTGGCTTCTGGTGAGTTGGGTTCGGGTCTTGCTGGTGGTTCGGGTTGGGGCTTTGATGGAAGTCGTTGTCATGGCCGTGTCCAAGCGGTCGACTTTTTTGTCATCATTTCCTATGGTTGGGCACCCAGTGGGGCGCAATGAGACGGGGCGGATTCGTCGTTGAATCCATCCGAATGGTGTGGTGGGCTGTGTTGTCCGATCGCGGGCTTTAGGGCGCCGAAACCGGTAGGACAGCCCCAAGCGATCCTTCTACGCCATGAAGGTGCCGCATCATGGCGATCCCGGCATCCTCAGCCGAGCCGTTTTCGATGGCTTCGAAAATGGCCGCGTGCTCAAGTCCGGATTCCTTCCTCCGGTCCACTACCTGGTTCAAGGTGCTGGACTGATTGGCCATGGCCTCATCGATATCGGAAAGCATCGATGCGAAGACGCCATTGCCACTGCTGCGGGCGATGATCGCGTGGAACTCGGAATTGAGGATGACCCACTGTTCCAGATCGTCTTCTTTATCCATGGCCAGCAGGATTTCCCGCAGTGATTCGACATCCTGCTGGCTGCGGTGTTCCGCGGCCAAGCTGGCGGCCGGCACTTCAATGTGAGGCCGTGCCTGCAGGAGTTCGCGTGCCGAGTACTTGCCCAGTTTCAGGTCCTGGCCAACTTTGTCGGCGATGACGAAAGTGCCCTTGCCCGTCCGGGTTACGGTCAGGCCCAAGGCATTTGAAGACTTCAGGGCCTCGCGCACCATGGTCCTGCTGACGCCGAACTGCTGCGCCAACGTGGCTTCCGAATCCAGGCGCGAACCTACTGGAAGGCTGCCGTCTTCAATGGCAGCCCTCAGGGTGGCAAGCACTGCCTCGGCGGCACCGACCCTTACGACTTTGGTTTGTCCAGCAGTCCAGCTGTCCAACAGGCTGATCATGGAATGAATATGGCATGGCTCACAGAGTGGGGCAACTTGTTACGCGGGGAGTTGCGCGGCTTGGCGTGTCTGAAGTGCCGCTTGACGGGCCTCCAGTTGGGTACGGTATCTCTATGGCGGCATCCGAGAAGCGCGATAAACCCGGCTCCACACTGCTGACCGTTGCCATTGCGTTTGCGGCGAACGCCCTCGTTGCGGCGGCCAAATCGCTGGCTGCCATCATCACCGGATCTGCTTCCATGACCGCCGAAGCCGCGCATTCCTGGGCGGACACCGGCAACCAGGTATTCCTCTTCGTAGCGGAACGGCGCTCCCGGCGCCCTAGGGACGACAGCCATCCGATGGGTTATGGCCGGGAAGCGTATGTCTGGTCCATGTTTGCCGCTTTCGGACTCTTCACCGCTGGCGCAGTGGTGTCCATAATGCATGGCATCCAGCAGATCATCACGCCAGAGCCGGCTTCGGACTTCCTGGTGGCATACGTGGTGCTGGCCGTGGCCTTTGTCCTGGAAGGAGTCTCCTTTGTCCAGGCCTTCCGCCAGACCAGGAAGATGGCCCAACAGCTGGAACGGAACACCCTGAAGCAGGTCCTGATCAGCTCTGATCCCACCTTGCGCGCCGTGTTCGCAGAGGATGCTGCTGCACTGATCGGCTTGGTGGTTGCATTTGCCGGCGTGTTCCTGCACCAGATCACGGGTTCGGCTGTGCCGGACGCCGTGGGCTCGATCGTCGTCGGTGTTCTGCTGGCGGTTGTTGCCGTTGTGCTGATCGACCGCAACCGGCGCTTCCTGGTGGGCCAAGGTGTAACGCCGGACATTGAACGTTCCATTGCCCGGCGTGTGCTCGAACACAGGGACATTGCCCGGCTCACCTACCTCCACGTGGAGTTTGTCGGCCCGCGCAAGCTTTACGTCGTGGCCGCCGTCGACCTGCAGGGTGACCACCCGGAACACCAAGTAGCAGTTGCCTTGCGCCGGATCGAGCGTGAGCTGGAGGACCATGAAACCGTGGAGGAGGCCGTGCTGACGCTGGCTACTCCGGATGAAACAGCCTGGTCTGGGGCGTAGCTTCTGGCCAGTGCCTTTGCTACTGGCCACTGCCCATCAGCCGCTGCATCTGCTCGCCTGTTTGCTCCCAAGCGCCGGTGTGTAGACCACGATGTGGAGATCGGGCCTATCTGACGGCGAGACCTGGTGGTGCTCCAGTTGCAGCACGCCCACTGCCGGGTGATGGAAAAGCTGCCAGTGGAGTCTTCCAGACGCGGGCGTTGCGGCCCGCGTCTGATTCAACTGAAAGCTAGGGCAACTTTACGAAGCTGCCGAGACTCTCCCACGTATGCATCTCGTTGTTGAGGACCGTTGTAGCGTTACCGGAACCTTTAGCTTCTCTGAGACCGTACTGGTATCCGGTTATGAAATATTCGTGCAGTTTTCCATCACTGGAAGACTGCGGTAGGAGGAGCGCAATGTATTCTTTGCCCACCTCAACATCGATGTCGTCCGTGATCTTTGCTTGAACATACTTCGTGTCGCTTGGCTTCTCGCCGTGATTCAAGCCGAGTATCTTGTCCTTTTGCGCCTGATTGAGGCTGCTCCAGTAATCATCGTAGGTTACGGTTCCGCCGACTCGGGAATATGTTACCTGAGCACCTGGCTTGAGGTCACCTTTATAAACTTCGCGAATCGTCATCTTGCCAACAGTCTGCGGGAAGACGCTTTGGTTTGAGACAGGACTGAATGTGCGCCCGCCATCGATGGATTCGATATAAACTCGCGCTACGATCGGATATTTATTATATCCGTAAAATGGATCCCGTGGATCCCAGAGGAAATCAATGTCCGACCCCGCCTCCTGAATTTGGTCAAGCGGGATATTGGCATATGCATCATTCGGTTTTATCGATGCAGTCACTCCAGACTGCTGATTTAGTTCTTGCTCGCGCTTCGGTACTTCGGATGCGCAAGACGTGAGGCCGATCATTAACGCTAGCCCAGCAGACGCCAACGATAGTCTTAACTTGTTCATTAGGTAGTTCTTCCCCTTTGACTGTGGATGACAACTAGCAGAATCCGAAGCATCAGTTATTGCCGAACCTGCCATTGCGGAGGATCCTGGCTTTCCTAGTACAGGCTGTTGACAGCGTCGTTATCAATAGCTGCAACTCTTTGTACAGTTCTTCCATACGCCGTCTGGCACATAATGCTGAAAGGGTTGCCGTTGTAATGGGCAAGCCCGAAGGCGTGGCCTATCTCATGAACGGTTGTCCCAATGGCTGCCTCATTCGACGTACTCGATGAAGCGTAGACATTGTTGTTTATGTGCACTTCTGCATACGTCCAGTTCGATGAAGAAGGGTTGACGGTTCCTCCGGTGCTGGAGAAGAAGCTTGTCCGTGCCAACGTGATCATTCCGCCGCCGAAGTACGCGTCGTTATTTTGGTGGAAATCGAGGGTGGAACCAAGGTTGCTGGTGACGAAGTGGATGTAGACCGGATTATTCCATCCTGGATACATCCAATTATTCGTCGCACTTGAAATAGCCCATTCCCAGTTGCCAACGCCCGATCCGTAGTTTAACCATGCGCCGATACTTCCAACACCGTTTTGGTATCGATGCCCGAAGATTGGTGTCGCCGCATGGGCGCTGGTCGCCGGCGCGATGGCCAAGAGTGCCGTGATAACAACTGCTATAAAGGACCTTTTCAGTGGTGTAGTCATAATTGCCTCTCATGGGTTATCCATGCGGGATGTGTTCTATGGAGTGCCGGATTGATCAATGACCTGTTAGCGCATCACATTTCCGCACACGTCTTCCAGAGAAAGATCGCCATGAATTATTACTGATGAGGATGTGGAGCTTGGATTGAGGCAAGCGTCCCCTCGCTGTCCTCGAGCCGGAGATGCCGGTCGTGGGATTAGTCTCAAGGGTTTGTGTGATTATTGTCAATACCTAGATGAGTTTATTAATTAACAGCTTCTGTGACGCGGTATGCCGATTAGTGAGATGCTCATAAAGCGGCAAATATTTAGTGGATTCTGCGTCACGTTCTGATTATTAGACACACTTAATAGGTAGCAACGCGTGTTGCAACATCGACGAAGCGCCAGTGTTGCCAAGCAACATAGTCGCTAGTTTCCCTTCCCCATCAGCCGCTGCATCTGCTCGCCTGCGTTGCTCCCAAGCGCCGGTGTGTAGACCACGATATGGAGATCCGGCCTATCCGACGGCGAGACCTGGTGGTGCTCCATCTGCAGCACACCCACCGCCGGATGATGGAAGAGACGTTCACGGGACTCGAAGCCCAGGATGTCGTAGCGGTCCCAGCTTTCCTGGAACTCCGGGCTGGCTTGCTTGAGCCGTTCAACTTGGAACTCAACATCAGGATCGCCAAGGCGCTGACCCGTTTCGGCCCTGAACTCGGCAAGGAACCGCTTGCTGGTCACGTCCCAATCCGGGAGCAGATCGCGGACGTAGGGATCCGTGAAGACGAGCCACAACAGGTTCCTGTCCGAGGCGTCGAACGTCCCTATGTTCGGGTACAGGGCCTCGTAGGCCTTGTTCCAGCCAGCAACTCCCCAGTCCGGCGAAAGTGCATAGGCAGGGTTGGGATCCAAGGCCTCCAGTAGCCGTTGTACGTGCGGGGGAGCATCAGCTGCAACGGGCCCCTTTGGCATGGCGGACGAATAGCCGCCTAACGACAGAACGTAGCTGAGCCCGGTGTCGGATAGATGCAGCGTGCGGGCTACGGCCTCGAGCACCTGCCGGGAAGGGCTGATATCCCGGCCTTGCTCAAGCCAGGTGTACCAAGTGACGCTGACTCCGGACAGGAACGCGATCTCTTCCCGGCGGAGGCCCCGCTCCCGGCTCCGCCCCACTGGAGGAAGTCCATAGTCAGAACGCAGGGCTTGGTTTCGGCGGGTCCTGAGGAAGAGTCCCAGTTCCTTGCGTCTCTCATCTTTCACGGACCCAACACTATTACTCTGGTACTTTCACTACTAGTAGCAGCACCGTCTTCCACCCGCCGTAGAACAACAGCAGGATGGTACACATGCCTGCACTTCGCTCCAGAACAGTCACTCACGGCCGCAACATGGCCGGCGCCCGCGCACTGCTGCGCGCCTCCGGCGTCGCCAACACGGACATCGGTAAGCCGATCATCGCCGTCGCCAACAGTTTCACCGAGTTCGTTCCCGGCCACACCCACCTTGCTCCTGTGGGCCGGATCGTCTCTGACGCGATCCTCGCCGCCGGCGCAGTGCCGCGCGAATTCAACACCATCGCCGTGGATGACGGCATCGCCATGGGTCACTCCGGCATGCTCTACTCCCTGCCGTCCCGCGACCTGATCGCGGACTCCGTTGAGTACATGGTCAACGCCCACTGCGCCGACGCACTGGTCTGCATCTCCAACTGCGACAAGATCACCCCGGGCATGCTCATGGCGGCCCTGCGCCTGAACATCCCCGTGGTGTTCGTTTCCGGCGGTCCCATGGAGGCCGGCCGCGTGACGCTGACAGACGGGTCCGTGCGCTCCCTGGACCTGGTGAACGCGATTGCCGACGCCGTGGACGAATCCATCTCCGATGAAGACATCAACCTCATCGAAGAGAACGCCTGCCCCACCTGCGGTTCCTGCTCGGGCATGTTTACCGCCAACTCCATGAACTGCCTCGCCGAGGCCATCGGCCTGGCCCTGCCCGGCAACGGCTCCGTCCTTGCAACCCACACCGCCCGCAAGGCGCTGTACGAGAAGGCCGGCACCACAATCGTCGAACTCGTGAAGCGCTATTACGACGGCGACGACCACTCCGTACTGCCGCGCTCCATCGCCACCGCCGAGGCCTTTGACAACGCCATGGCCCTGGACATCTCCATGGGCGGCTCCACCAACACGATCCTGCACCTGCTGGCCGCGGCCCAGGAGGCGGGGGTGGACTATGGCTTGGAAGAGATGGACGCCAAGTCCCGCCAAGTGCCCTGCCTGGCCAAGGTGGCCCCGAACGTCGCCGGAGACAAGACCTATTACATGGAGGACGTACACCGCGCCGGTGGCATCCCCGCACTCCTGGGTGAGCTGAACCGCGGCGGCCTCCTGCACAAGAACGTCCACTCCGTGCACTCTGATGACCTGGACGGCTGGCTGGACGACTGGGACATCCGCGGCGGCAAGGCCACCGAGGAGGCGCAGGCACTATGGCACGCCGCTCCCGGTGGTGTCCGCTCCTCCACAGCTTTCTCGCAGTCGAACCAGTGGACCTCCCTGGACACCGATGCGGAGGGCGGCTGCATCCGTTCGGTGGAGCACGCCTACTCCAAGGACGGCGGCCTGGCTGTGCTGCGCGGCAACGTAGCAGTGGACGGTGCCGTGGTGAAGACCGCAGGCGTGGACGAGTCCATCTGGACCTTCGAAGGCCCGGCAGTTGTGTGCGAGTCACAGGACGACGCCGTGGAAATGATCCTGAACAAGACCATCAAGGAAGGCGACGTTGTGGTCATCCGCTACGAAGGTCCCAGGGGCGGCCCGGGCATGCAGGAAATGCTCTACCCGACGTCGTTCCTCAAGGGTCGTGGCCTGGGCAAGAAATGCGCCCTCATCACGGACGGCCGCTTCTCCGGCGGCACCTCCGGCCTGTCGATCGGGCACATCTCGCCGGAGGCTGCCTCCGGCGGCGCCATCGCTTTGGTGGAGAATGGCGACATCATCAGCATCGACATCACGCAGCGCTCCCTCCAGCTGCAGGTCTCGGACGAGATCCTTGCCGAACGCCGTGAAAAACTCGAAGTCAACGGCGGTTACAAGCCGAAGAACCGCGACCGCCAGGTGTCTCCCGCGCTGCGTGCCTACGCCGCCATGGCACTGTCGGCGGACAAGGGCGCCGTCCGCGACGTCTCTTTGGTGGAGAACCTCTAAGCACAGGTCAGGACTGTTCGGGCGTTTCTCCGTTGGCGATGGCCTCGATCCAATCGATGGCTTCGTCCGGCATCTGCAGTCCCGGACCGTCCTCCTCGGCGACCCACCATGAATCAGCCGGTTGTGGTCCGCCGGCCCCCGCGATCTCGGCAACGATTTCCGGGGGCACGGCGGCGCCGTTGTTATTTATCAACCATTCACGGGTCATGGGACTCAACTGCGTCCACCACTGCTGGATGTTCATTTGACCTCCGCCTCCGCATAGCTGTCCAGTAGCTTCCGGGCCCGCTCGCCGTCGGCGCCTTCTTCTGCCAACGCGGACCGCATGTCTTCGAGCTTCTTTTCCCCGGCAGGGAAGGGCGGAAGCAGCGGGATGTCCGGGTCTGTCAGGACCTCCAGGACTGCAGGGCGGTCCAGCGAGAACGCGTAATCCCACGCGTCGCCGAGCTTGGCCGGGTCCTCCACGCGTATTCCGGCCAGGCCCAGCAGCTCCGCATAGGCGGCGTAAGGAAAGTCCGGGATCTCCTGGCTGGCATTGAACCGCGGTTCAGCCTCATTTTCACGCTGCTCCCAGGAGACCTCAGCAAGGTCGCGGTTGTTGAAAACGCACACCACGAACCGGGGATCGGCCCAGTTGCGCCACCGATGCGCCACGGTGATCAGCTCCGCGATGCCCAGCATCTGCATCCCTCCATCCCCGGCGAGTGCCACCAGGGGCCGGTCCGGGTAGGCAAGCTTGGCAGCCAGACCGTAGGGAATCGCACAGCCCATGCTGGCGAGCGTGCCGCTCAGATGGGCCGGGACTCCCGGCGGGAGGATCAGCTGGCGGGCGTACCAGTAAACGCAACTGCCGACGTCGATACTCAACTGTGCGTTGTCCGGAAGCCTGCCGTTGAGTTCGCGGACCACGAGTTCCGGGTTCACGGGATCTGCCGGTATGTTGGCGCGTTCCTCCGAGAGATGACGCCAGGCGCGGACCTGGGTTTCGACGTCGGAACGCCACTGGGTACGCGCACTTTCCGGCTGGTTGGGCTGCTGATCGAGCCGCTGGGTGAGTTCCGCCAGGCACGCGGCCGCATCGCCCACAACCCCAACCTCCACGGGGTAACGGTTGGCAACCTTCCGGCCATCAATGTCGATCTGGACAGCTTTGGCAGTTCCAGGTTCGGGGTAGAACTCCGTCCAGGGATCGTTGGAGCCGATGATCAGCAGTGTGTCGCAGTTGTTCAGGACGTAGGCACTGGCAGGGGTGCCGAGGTGACCCATGGTGCCGGCAGCGAAGGGCAGCGTCTCGTCGACGTGCGGCTTTCCCAGCAGGCTGGTGGTGATGCCGGCCTGCAGCTTTTCGGCCAGCGCCTGGACCTCGGTCCGGGCACCGCGGGCTCCCTGGCCCACCAGGAACGCCACCCGCTCACTTTTGGAAAGGATCTCGACGGCGGCATCCAGGTCTTCCTCCCGCGGCATCACCCGTGCGGGGTGCCATACAGGGGCGGTGACAACGATTCCGTGCTCATGTTCGAGATCGGGTGCCTCGGCGGACTGGATGTCGTGGGGGATGATCACGACGCACGGGGACTTCGTCTCCAGCGCTGTTCGGAACGCGCGATCCAAGAGCATGGGAACCTGTTCCGGGGAGCTGGCGAGCTGTGCAAATTGTGCCGCAACGTCCTTAAACACTGTCAGCAGGTCAATTTCCTGCATGTAGGCCGAGCCCAGGACGGTGGTACTTTGCTGGCCGATGATCGCCACCACTGGAACGCCGTCCATTTTGGCGTCGTACAGTCCGTTGAGCAGGTGGATAGCGCCAGGACCTTGCGTCGAAGTCACCACCCCGACGCCGCCGGTGTATTTTCCGTGCCCCACGGCCATGAAGGCGGCTGCTTCTTCGTGCCTTGCCTGCACGAATTCCACCGCATCCTGTGCTCTGCGGAGCGCGCCCATGAAACCGTTGATGCCGTCGCCGCTGTATCCGAAGACCCTGTCCACGCCCCACGCTTGAAGGCGTTCCACGATGAGGTCCGAAACTGTTCGTTCGGCCATGCCTGAAATTCCTCTCGCTAGGTACTATCGTCAATTGTTGACAATTGCTACGCTTGGTTCATCACCTGAAACCCGGGCCAAGCATCCGCCGAAGCCCCCTTGCGTGAAGGACCTCCCATGAAGAAGCGACGCCCCGCTACCCTGGCTCCAGAGCTCGTTGAAACATCGCGCACCGGGCACCACTGCCCAAAGACCGGATGGTGGTCAGTTGCGGGAGATCCGAGGGCCACGCGTCTCATTACCAAGGGCGAGGTGATGCCTGCCCTGCACGGGACTCCAGCTCTCTGGATCATGCGCGAAACAGCCGGCATCATGGGCGAAACAGCCGCCCGCCCTGCAGCCGATTTGATGGCAACTTCGTAGGTAATCAGCCCTCCTTCCGGAGGCCGGCTTGCTGCACAAGTTCGGTCAACCAGGGCCGGTGTCCTCTATGGAAGACCATCCCTTCCGGAAGCCCTTGCACGGTGGGAACAGAATCCGCTATATCGATGGTTACCCGTCCGCCACCCATGGGCGCGTTGGTGATATGCAGGTCGCCGTAGGACGCCGGCAGTTGGGGATCCATCCAGAACCCGCCACGTGAAACATGGGCGTCGTACCTCATCAGGCTGGTGACCAGTTGGATGGGCGAAGTGGCTGCCCACGCCTGCGGCGAGCACGCGGTGGGGTACGGAACGGGCTCGCTGTATTGCTCCCTGCTGAAGCCACAGAACAGCTCCGGCAGGCG
This sequence comes from Paenarthrobacter sp. 10L412, assembly GCF_056395565.1. Taxonomy (NCBI): domain Bacteria; kingdom Bacillati; phylum Actinomycetota; class Actinomycetes; order Micrococcales; family Micrococcaceae; genus Paenarthrobacter; species Paenarthrobacter sp. 10L412. Next base: position 65,966 of record NZ_JBFTJT010000011.1, read on the forward strand.
ACCCTCGGAGTAGTCGGCCGCTTCGAGCAAGGCTGTGGAAATTCGTTGGGCCTCTTCCACGAATCCGTAACGCATAAGACCGGCGGCAATCACGGCGTTATCGTGCGGCCACACAGAACCGTTGTGGTAGCTGGCCGGGTTGTAGGCGCCCATGTCGGTTCCGAGGGTACGAACTCCCCAGCCGCTGAACATCGCGGGAGACATCAGCCGTTCGGCCACCAGTGGCGCCTTGTCCTCGTCCACCAACCCCACCCACAGGCAGTGCCCCATGTTGGAGGCGCACGCGTCAACCTGCCTTTTCTTGCCGTCCAAAGCAATGGCGTAATAGCCGCGGTCCGGCATCCAGAATTGCTCGTTGAACCGGACTTTCAACTCCGCCGCCCGATCGGCGAGTTCCCCCGCCAAAGGTGCGTCACCGGCGTCGTACGCTATCCACGCCCGTGCCATGTACGCGTCATAGACGTACGCCTGAACCTCGCAGAGGGCGATAGGTGGCTCCGCGAGGCGCCCGTCCGCAAAATTGATGCCGTCCCACGAGTCCTTCCAACCCTGGTTGATCAGTCCGCGGTCATTGAGCCGCTGATACTCGACGAATCCATCGCCGTCCCTGTCGCCATAGTCCCGGATCCAGTCCAGGGCCCTGTCCGCGTTGGGCAGCAAGGCCGCAATGGTGTCCTTGGCGAACCCCCACCGGCTGACCGAACCCAGCAACACCACGAACAGCGGAGTGGCATCGATGCTGCCGTAGTAAACGGATTTGCCGCCGAGCGACAGGCCGCTGGAGACGTCAAGCCTGACCTCATGCAGGATCTTCCCGGGCTCTTCCTCGCTGATGGGATCCACCACCTTGCCCTGTCGGTCAGCCAGCGTTTGCAGTGTGCCCAGGGCAAGCGACGGATCAACGGGCATGGCCATCTCCGAAGCCCAGAGCGAGTCACGGCCAAACAGCGTCATGAACCACGGCGCTCCGGCCGCCACAACCACCCTGTCCGGGTGCGTGGGGTCTTCAATGCGGAGGGCGCCAAGATCGTCATAACTGCGCCGCAGCGTCCTCTCGATGGAGTGGTTGCCCATGTGCAACACGGGAATTTTGGCCACCCATTCCTGGCGACGCTGATCGCTGCGTGACAACTCGCCGACGGCGGGACGCACCACAGGCGCCGCAGGCGCCCCTCCCTCAGTTCCGGGAGCAATGGTGACCACGGCGCTCCAGTGCCCGCGTGGAGGGATGGTGGTCCGGTACCTGAGGCCCTCGCGGGTCGCCTCGGCAACATCGGAACTTACGACGACGGACTTCCGGACATCCTGCCACCGGGAGCGGATGGTGAGTGTGTTGTGGTGGTACTCGCGGGACTCCTCCCACTGCCTCTGGACCCGCGCTTCCTTGACTTCGAAAACGTCCGCGAAGTCCGAGCCCACTGCGAATTCGACCAAACATTCCACGGGTTCCATCGAATGGTTGCGGATGGTCACATGCTCCACCATTCCCACGCCTACTTCCCGTAAGCGCTCCACGATCAGCGGCGTATCCGCATACCCGTCAGACCGTGTCACGCGGCCGGCAAAGGCTGCCCTGTAGGGCTCTTTCGTCTGGGCGGTCAGGGGCTCCAGCGACTGGCCGTTGATAGTGAGGACCCAATATGACAGCACCCGGGTGTCCTGGAAAAACATGCCGTGGGGATGGTCCGGGTGAATGTCCCCGTTGGGCAGGGAGATGCAGAAGGACGTGCCTTCCACCAAGGTGACAGTCCCGGCGCCGAGGGGTCCGGCTGCTGTATCTGCATTCCATCCGGCCACTGAAAAGGCTCCTCTAAGAACCAGGGACGGCCGGTCCCTGTCCCGGGCTCCCGGCTGTCCTGCTGCATCGTCACCTCGACGGTACTCTTGCCGGCCTGCCGGGGCTAGGGCCTTGGTAGCTGTCAGCCTTGGGAGGCGACCAGCAGATCGTAGTCATCATCGATGTGGAAAAGCCGCCGTTCGCCGATGCGGTCTATTACCCAGATCGTTTGTCCGTCCGCAGTCCGATCGTCCACGGTGCCCCTGTGGTACTCAAAGCCGCGCAGGCTGAGGGAAACTACGTCTCCGGCTTCCAGGGAGTTCCAGAGCGATATCCTCCGGCTTTGCGCGCTGCACGCGGCAGGAGTACTTTCCAGGCTGCTTTTCCAGATGAGTTTCATGGGGAATGTTCTCCTTGGTGACGGGGCTGGCATCGGTGGCAGGGCGTCCGGTGAATATTTTCTCCTTCAAGCCTATCGTCGATTGTTGACAATTGCTAGGATGGAAACTGTGCTTTCCAAAGACGGCAGGCACGTTCAAAAGGGCGCAGCCCCAGAAGGAGAATCCATGATCAAGGCCACTGTCATGAGCGACGCAACAACGCAGGACCCGGGGGAGCACATCCCCAAAGCAACCACCAGCACGCCGGGCCAGACTGAGGTCTCGTTCCGTTTGTGGGCCCGCGACAACCACAAGACGGGCATCTGGGAGGTCACCCCGGGCGTGTTCAAGAGCACCCGCCCGGGTTACGACGAGATCTGCCAGATCCTCAGTGGCAAGGGGACCATCACTGAAGAAGACGGAACCAGCTTCGACATCGGTCCCGGAACGTTGTTCGTTACTCCGGCAGGGTGGACGGGCACCTGGACCATCCACGAGACGCTGCGGAAGATGTGGGTTGTCACGGACGTTCCCACAAACTAACTCCATACAGGAAGGGCCCGGTTCAAGTGAACCGGGCCCTTCCTGTATGGAGACTTTCCTAAGCAGTAATTCCCGTTACTTCCGGGCTGGCAGTGAGGTCCTCCACGGCCTTCTGCATATGGCGTTTGATGGCCTGCTGAAGTCCGCTACGGTCACGGGCCTCAAGGAGGTCCAGGATCTGCTGGTGCTCCTGCACAAGCACGTCAATGCGGGGGTATGCCACCTCCAGGCTCAAGATGCACATCCTGGATTCGGCAGCGAGAGTCTCATAAATGCGTATCAGCCGCGTGTTTCCAGTGCCTGAAACAAAGGCGGTGTGGAATTGCATGTCGAGGCGGGCAATGGCCTGCCAGTCCGAGGCCGCAACCTGCTTGGCCATGTTCCGGATGATGCCCTTGAGCTCCCGGCAGGTGTCCGCCACCTGCTCTGCGTCCGAGTCCAAAAGGGTGCTGGCTGCAGCCAGCTCCACGGCTTCACGGACAGCGTAGATCTCCTTGACATCCTGCGTGGAAAGTTCCAGCACGAAGACGCCCCGGTTGCGCTTGCTCACCAGGATCCCCTCCTGGCACAGCCGCTGGAGAGCCTCGCGGAGCGGACCCCGTGAAGTGCTCAGCTGGCTGGCCAAGGCGGATTCATTGACCTGCTGCCCAGGGCGGAAGGCCCCTTGGACAATGAGCTCACGCAGCTGGTCAGCGATCAGCTGTGCCGTGGGCCGGCCTTCCAATACGAACATTCCCTCCGGTGCCGCCATTGACATCCCCTCATTCCATGCTTCGGCAATTTGAAACTGTTAGACCGCTATTGCGGTGTACTTGTACTCCAGGAATTCTTCGATTCCAATTTTTCCGCCCTCGCGGCCGAGTCCGGATTGCTTGACGCCGCCGAACGGTGCCGCGGGGTTGGAAACCAGGCCGGTGTTCAGGCCGACCATTCCGACTTCCAGTTCCGCGGAGAACCTCAGGGCCTTGTCCATGCTCTCTGTGAACACGTACCCCACCAGGCCCCACTCAGTATCGTTGGCCAGGCGGAGAACTTCGTCCTCACTGTCGAACGCGGTGATTGCTGCGACCGGGCCGAAGATTTCCGTGCTCATCAGTGCGGCGTCCGTGGGCACATCCACCAGGACGGTGGGGGTGTAGAAATAGCCGGGACCTTCCGGACGGCTTCCGCCGGTCAGCACACGTGCTCCCTTGGAGACCGCATCTGCAACGAGGCTTTCAACCTTTTCCAGGCCCTTCTGCTCAATGAGGGGCCCGACGTCGGTGCCAGCAACAGCGCCGTTGCCTACCTGCAATTCTGACATCTTTTTGGAGAACTTCTCGCCAAATTCCTCTACGACGGAGCGGTGGACGAAGAAGCGGTTTGCTGCCGTGCAAGCCTCGCCCATGTTCCGCATCTTGGCCTTCATGGCACCGTCCACGGCCTTTTCGATGTCTGCATCGGCCAGGACGATGAACGGGGCGTTACCGCCGAGTTCCATGGAGGAGCGCATCACGTTGTCGGCCGCCTGCTTCAGCAGGACCTTGCCCACTTCGGTTGAACCGGTGAAGCTGATCTTGCGGGCAATGCCACTGTCAGTCCAGGTCCGAACCACCGTGGAGGCGGTGGATGTTGTCACAACATTCAGCACGCCGTCGGGAAGACCGGCTTCCTTGAACAGGGCGACCAAGGCAAGCGAGGTCAACGGTGTCAGCTCAGCAGGTTTGAACACCATGGTGCAGCCGGCAGCAACGGCCGGGGCGATCTTGCGGGCACCCATGGCGAGCGGGAAGTTCCACGGAGTAACCAGGACCGAGGGACCCACCGGTTCCTTGGTGATGAGGATACGGGTATTTCCATCAACGGAGGAGGCACTGTCACCGCCAATGCGGACTGCTTCTTCGGAGAACCAGCGGAGCATTTCGGCGCCGTAGGCCACCTCGCCCCTCGCTTCTGCGAGGGGCTTGCCCATCTCCGCGGTCATGATCGCGGCGAGCCGGTCCGTGTTGGCGATCACCAGTTCAAAAGCGCGTCGAAGGATATCGGCCCGCTGACGTGGAGTGGATTTGCTCCACTCTGCCTGTGCGCGACCCGCCGCCTGAATAGCCAAGGCAGCGTCTTCAGGACCGCCATCGGCCACGTGGGCAATCACTTCGTTCGTAGCAGGGTTCTCAACGGCGAAGGTGGCACCACTGGCTGCCTTCTGCCACGTTCCGTCAATGAACAGGTCCGTTGGGATGGTGGTGGGATCAAAGGAGGTGGTCATGGTCGCTCTTTCAGTGATCAGGGGGGACTAGGAGGTGGCCGTCTTGAGCGCCTGCGTGAACTTGGACAGGCCTTGCTGAATTTCATCGCTGCTGACATTCAGGGCGGGGATGAGGCGAATGACGTTGCCGTGCGGACCGCACGTGAGGAGCAGGAGCTCTTCCTTGATGGCGGCCTGTTGGACGGCGAGGGCGGTTGCCGCGTCCGGGGTGTTGTCGGCGGCGGTGAATTCGACGCCCTGCATCAGGCCGCGGCCACGCACATTGCCGATTCCCGCGAATTCCGTTTGCAGATTGTCCAGTCCTGCCCGCAGTTCGTCACCGCGCAGCAAGGCGTTCTCCACGAGGTTCTCCCGCCGGATCACACCCAAAGTTGCGACGCCGGCTGCTGCCGCGACTGCGTTTCCGCCATAGGTTCCGCCCTGGGAACCGGGCCACGCCTTGCCCATCAAATCGGCGGAGGCGGCGATTGCGGAGATGGGGAAGCCACTGGCAAGTCCCTTGGCGGTGATCACGACGTCGGGGCTGATTCCTGCCCAGTCGTGTCCCCAGAACTTGCCGGTGCGGCCGACTCCCGCCTGGACCTCGTCCAGGATGAGCACGATGCCGTGCTTGTCGGCGCGCTCACGCAGGCCTTGGAGGAATGCGACAGGGGTGGGGATGTACCCGCCATCGCCCAGAACGGGTTCGATGATGAAGCCGGCGGTATCGCTGGGGGCGCTGATGGTCATCAGAAGGTGGTCGAGTTCCTTCAGGGCAAAGTCGACGGCGGTGGCTTCGTCCCAGCCGTACCGGTACCAGTGCGGGAACGGGGCAACGTGGACGCCGCCCATGATGGGGGAGAACCCGGAGCGGAACTTGGTTCCCGCGGTAGTCAGGGAGGCTGCTGCTACGGTGCGCCCGTGGAATCCACCCTGGAAGGAGATGATGTTGGGCCGTCCGGTTGCCATGCGGGCCAAGCGGATGGAGGCCTCCACTGCTTCGGAGCCGGAGGTTGCGTAGAAGACGCTGTCCAGGCCCTGCGGCAGGACGCCACCCAGGAGTTCCGTGAGTTCCAAGAGGGGCTTGTGCATCACGGTGGTGTACTGGGCATGGACAATCTTGCCCACCTGTTCGCGGGCTGCGGCCACCACGTCGGGGTGGCAGTGTCCGGTGCTGGTGACGCCGATTCCGGTGGTGAAATCCAGGTACTTCTTGCCGTCTGTGGCGTGGATCCAACTACCGGACGCATAGTCCACGACCACCGGAGTGGCCTGCTTCAGGATGGGGCTAAGTGTTGCCATGGCTTCATACTTTCTTAGTAATTGTAGATTGTCAACAATACGCGAATTCGCGGGTCGTTAGCCCGCGAATCGCGTTGTGGTTGCTAGTTCTTGAACCTCTGTGGACGGACGAAGTCCAGGCCGTCAAAACCACCCTTGCCCAGCGCCTCGTTGGCAGCAATCTGGCCGTAGCCGGAAGCCATCTTGAAGCCGGCGCCGGAGAAACCTGTGGCGGAGTAGATCCTCCCTGACTCAGTGAAGAAGCCCAGGAGAGGCTGCGAATCCGGGGTGAACAGATCCGGGAAGGCATCCGACCGGACGATGCTGGGAACCAAGCCGGGGAAGAATTCGGTCACCGTCTCAATGGTTTCCGCAATCTCCGCTTCGGTAAGGTCCCTGGGCACTGAGTCTGCGGCCGGGGTTGGTGCCCCACGGCCATCGAGTGTGGCTTTCACAGTGACGCTGTCCACCGCCGGCGCCCCATACATGGAGCGATCGCCGGAAATCCTGATGAAGATGGGGAACTTTTCCGGGGTGAACTGGGTTGCGTCGCGGGCGACGAACCAGCTCAGGAAAATCCTGCGGGTTTCCGTGTGCGCCTTCAGGTAATCGGGCATGAGCTGCTGGGACCACCCACCGGAGGCGATGATCACCCGTTCGAAAGTCCAGGACTGTTCGCCCGAGGTGACGACAACGCCGTCGTTGGTTTCGGTGATGCTGCTGACGGGAGTATTGCTGAGGACCGTTGCCCCGTTGGCCTGTGCGGCTGCAACCGCAGCGGTAACTGCCCGATCCGTGCGAAGTGCGCCTCCGAAGGGATCGTAAACGGCGACATCGTCAGCCCGGAGATTGTGCTGCGGGTAGCGTTCGGCCATTTCCTCGCGGCTGAGGATCTGGTGGCTCGCACCGTTGATCCGGGTAGTTTCCAACAGCTTGGGAATGTACGGTCCATCAACAGTGCCAATGGAGAGTCCGCCACAGCGGGTGAGGATGTCCTGTCCCGTTTCTGCTTCGAGCTCGGCCCAGAGATCCCGGGAGCGTTCCAGGATGGGGTAGTAGTCCGGCCTTCCCCTGTAAAGCATCCGGAAAAGCCGGGTGTCGCCACCCACGGCACTCCTGCCATGGCCCGGGGCGTGTGCCTCGAATCCGACCACGGAATCGGACAGTCGTGAGGCCTGCCAGAGTGCCATGCTTCCGATGCTGCCCAGGCCGATGACGGCGAGTTTTCCGTCCATCGCTTACAGCACCTGCTTCAGGAACGCCTGGGTGCGTGCTTCCTTGGGGTTTTTCAGGATCTCCCGGGCATCTCCACGTTCCACCACGAAGCCCTCGTCCATGAAGATCAGGGAATCGGCCACTTCGCGGGCGAAGCCCATCTCGTGGGTGACTACCACCATGGTCATGCCCTTCTTGGCGAGGTCCTGCATGACGCCAAGGACTTCCCCTACCTTTTCGGGGTCAAGGGCGCTGGTGGGTTCGTCGAACAGGATGATTTCCGGATCCATGGCCAAAGACCGGGCGATGGCAACGCGTTGCTGCTGCCCGCCGGAAAGTTCGGCCGGGTAGCGGTCACCGAAAGCGCCGAGGCCCACGCTGGTGAGCAGTTCCTGGGCGCGCTTGGACGATTCCTTCTTGTCGGCACCCTTGACGAGCACCGGGCCGGACATGACATTCTCGCGGGCGGTCATGTTCGGGAACAAGTTGAACTGCTGGAAGACCATGCCTACCCGTGTACGTTGCTGGGCAAGCTTCTTAGGGGGCAGCGCGTGGTAGGCGTTGTCGGTCTCGTAGTACCCGAAATCGTCGCCGTTGACTTTCAGGATTCCGGAGTCCACGGTCTCCAGGCCGTTGATGCAGCGCAACAGTGTGGACTTTCCGGAGCCGCTGGGTCCGATGATGCAGCAGATTTCACCGCTGGCAATATCGAGGTCGATATCGTGGAGAACGGTCTTGTGCCCAAAGGACTTACGAATTCGGCGGGCGAGGATCGTGCCGTCGTTGCTCATCGTGCGATGCCTTCCGGTGCGGTCAATACAACCTTCCTGGCCTTGCGGGGGACCCGGGCGGAGGTATGGGAGTATTTCTGTTCGAGCTTGGACTGCGGGTAGCTCAGCAGCAGCGTCATCACCAGGTACCAGAGGCTCGCCACGATCAGCAGCGGGATGGTCTCGTAAGTACGTGCGTAGATGAGCTGGGCGCTCTGGAGAAGTTCCGCAACACCCAGGACGCTGACCAAGGATGTTTCCTTGAACATTCCGATGACCTGGTTGCCGGTGGCCGGAATGATGGAGGGCATGGCCTGGGGAATGATGATCTTGCGCATCTTGGTAGCTGCGCTCATTCCCAGGGAGTCCGCGGCTTCGATTTGTCCCTTGCCCACCGAGGAGAACCCGCCGCGGATGATTTCTGCCATGTACGCGGCTTCGTTCAACGTCAGGCCAACCAAGGCTGCGGTGATCGGACCCATGAGTGCATTCGTGTCGATCGCGGTACCGATGTCGGTAAACGGGATCCCGATGCTCAGGTTCGGGTACAAGGCCGAGATGTTGAACCAGAAGATCAACTGGACCAGGACCGGGGTACCACGGAACAGGGTGATGAAAGCGCCCGCCGTGGCCGCAATCGGCTTGACGCTGGAGGACCTCATGATCGCGATGACCAGGCCCAGGAGGGTGCCCAAGGCCATGCTTGCCACCGTAAGGAAGATGGTGAGCATCAGCCCGCGGAGGATCGATTCGTGGGTGAAGTACTTGGCCACGACGTCCCACTTGAAGTTGGGGTTGGTGGAGACCGAGAAGAGGATGCCCGCGCCAAGCAGGATGGAAAGCACCCAGGCGACGTATTCAAAAGTGCTTCTGCGACGAAGACGGGGCTTGAGTGCCGGATCAATGCCGTTCATTGTCGGTTTGCTTCCGTTACTGATGGTTTGCACCATGGGAGCACCTCTCCTAGTTGAGTTTCGCATCCGTGATGGCACCGGACTCAAGGCCCCAGTTGGCGAGGGACTTCTTGTACTCCGGGCTGTTCAGGACCGACTGGATGGCGGCCTGGAGGGCGGGAGTCAGGGCAGATCCCTTTTTGACGCCGATAGCGGTGAGGTCGCTGGAGCCAACGTTAACCTGGGGGGTCAGGATGGTGAAGGCTTTCGGCTGCTGCTTCTCGGCCCATGCGAGGGAGGTTGTGTCGTAGAAGATACCGTCGATGCGCTTGGACGCCAGTTGGGTCAGGGCTTCCTGGACGTTGGGCAGCGTCACGGCGTTGATCGCTGGCTGTCCCTTGGAGGTGCAGGTCTGCTCGTTAAGGGCCGGGAGGCGCTTGAGCTGGCCGGTCGAGCCCTGGGTAACGGCAATGTTCTTACCGCACAGCGTCTCATTCGTGAGCTTCAGCGGGTTACCCGCGGCTACGGCCACTGAGTTGCCGGCCTTGAAGTAGTCGATCATGTCCAGGACCTTCAACCGCTCATCGGTCTTGGACATCGTCGTGGCGGTGAAGTCGTAGCGGCCGCCGTCCAGGCCGGGGACGATCGTGTCAAACTTTGTGTCCTGGAACTTCAGCTTCAGGCCCAGCTTCTTGGCTACCAGGCGGGCGATGTCCGGGTTCAGGCCGATCGCCGTCGAGTTGTCCTCGGCGAGGAACGTCGTCGGCGGGTAGTGCAGGTCCATTGCGACGGTCAGCTCGCCCTTGTCCTTATAGGATGCCGGCAGGAGGCTCACGGCCTTCTCGTCAGGCTGGACGCCCTCGGAGATGTCTGTAGTGTTTGAGGTCTTGCTGCTGTCCGGTGAATCGCTGCTGTTGGCTGTTCCACCGCAAGCGCTCAGTGCGAGCAGTACGGCAAGTCCTGCGGCTGCAGTCTGGGCCTTGTTACGAATCTTCATGGTGCTTCCCTTCGAGGGAGTCGGTCACTGGGGAGGGAGAAGTTCTAGGTTGCAATGTGATCCGGATCTCTCCGTCATCTAATGCAATGCAACCCCCTCAACAGTAGATTGTCAACAATTGACAGAAACTTTTTTCGCGCTCTCCCTGTATGAGAATGGTTCTAATTACGACTCCAGAAACTGTTGACAATTTACAATTTGGCGGCCTAGAGTCGAATCATCGGGCAAGAACCTTCCAGCCCGCCAGGCACGATTTCGCGGTTCAGTTCGCCTCTTTCGATACCTCCACATACGCGGGGCCAGCCCCCTTCCATCTCCCGAAAAGAACGGAAACCCCATGGCAGAGACCAACTTCCGGCCGAAGTACATCTCCTTCGATGTCTACGGCACGCTGATCAACTTCGACATCGATCCCACCACCCGGCGGCTGCTTGATGGACGCATCTCCGAAGAGCAGTGGCCTACGTTCAAGAAGCAGTTCCGTGGCTACCGCTTCGACGAGGTCCTGGGTGACTACAAGCCGTATGAGGCGATCCTTCAGGACTCCTTTGACCGGGTGTGCAAGCGCTGGGGCATTGGGCCCACCGAAGGTGCCGGCGCAGCGTTCGCTGACGCTGTCCGCGGCTGGGTTGCCCACGAGGACGTGCCGGCCCCGCTGAAGCTCATGGGCGACAACTACCAGTTGGTGGCGTTGTCCAACGCGGACGACAGTTTCCTGGATATCAGCATCCCGAAGCTCGGTGCGGACTTCCACGCCGTGTTCACCGCTGAGCAGGCCCAGGCCTACAAGCCCCGCTACCAGGCCTTCGAGTACATGCTCGATACCCTGAACGCCAAGCCGGAGGACTTCCTGCACGTCTCCTCGCACACCCGGTACGACATGCACCCGATGCACGACATGGGCTTCCGTAACCTCTGGATGCTGGACCGTGGCTATGACCCCATTGGCGAGGGCTACGACCTCAACACCGTTAAGTCCTTGGACGAGCTCAACAAGCACCTCGGTCTCTAAGCCGACTTCCAAGCGAAAGGTCATACCGTGAAACTTGTTCCCTACTGGCTCGATACTGCAGAGCCTTCCGGCGATTACCGCCGCACTCCGGTCCCGGAGAACGTTGATGTTGCGATTATCGGTGCCGGTTTTACCGGGCTGTCAGCAGCCCTTGAATTCGCCAAGCAAGGCGCCAGCGTGGCCGTTTTCGAACGCCACGCTGTTGGCTGGGGTGCTTCGGGCCGTAACGGGGGAATGGCTACGACCGGTTTGGCCATTGGCTTCAGCACGGCAGTCAAGCGCTACGGGGCTCCCCGTGCGGTTGAGATGTTCCGCGAATACAACGACGCCATCGAAACCATCGAGAAGCTGGTGCACGACAATGGCATCGACTGCGACTTCAAGCGTTTCGGCAAGCTCTCCCTCGCGTTCCACAAGTCCCACTACGACGGCTTCCTGAAGTCCCAGGAGCTGCTCGCCAACCTGGTTGATCACCACGTGAAGGTCATCCCCAAGTCCGAGATCCACAGCGAAATCGGCACGGACTTCTACCAGGGGGCCATGATGGATCCGCTGGGTGCGGGTCTCCACGTAGGCAAGTTCGTGCACGGCCTGGCGAAGGTGGCAGCCGACAACGGCGCTGCCATCTGCGAGAACGCATCGGTCACCGAGCTGAACAAGGTCTCGGGGACCGTGCACGATGTGCACACCACCCGGGGGATTACCCGGGCCAAGCAGGTCCTGGTCGCCACCAGCGGCTACACGGGCAACATCACCCCGTGGCTGCAGCGTCGCGTGATCCCGGTGGGCAGCTTCATCATCTGCACGGAGCCTCTGTCCGAAGAGGTAGTGAACCGTATCCTGCCCAACAGGCGCCAGGCCTCTGACAGCAAGATGCTGACGTACTACTTCAGGATCACGCCGGACAACAGGCTGCTGTTTGGTGGCCGGGCCCGATTCGCTTTGTCCAGCCCGGATTCGGACGTCAAGAGCGCCGAAATCCTGCACAAGGCCATGACTGAGCTCTTCCCGTACCTCTCCAAGGCCAAGGTGGACTACATCTGGGGTGGCTTGGTGGATCTCTCCATGGACCAGATGGTCCATGCCGGCCAGCATGACGGCCTCTTCTACTCCCTCTGCTACAGCGGCCATGGTGTTCAGATGGCGGCCCACATGGGTAAGCGGATGGCCCACTACATGGCCGGCGACAAGTCGGCCAATGTGTGGGAAGACCTGAAGAACCCGCCGGTTCCCGGCCACTTCGGCCCGCCATGGTTCCTGCCCTTCATTGGCGGAGCCGCGAAGATCATCGACCGTATCAAGTAGACATTCCGCTAGCCAGGCAAGGTAAAGGTTCCCATGAGTTCATCAACAACCGTCGCTGGAGCGCGCCTAAAAACAGCTGAGGAAACGGCCTACAGGCGGGCAAGCGTCGCGGCGCTTCCCGGTGGCGCGTTCCTCGAAGGCCTTTGGGAGACCGCCGACAGGATCCTGGAAGTCCGGGACCCTGAAGACGGCGTGCTGCTGGGCACTGTGTGTTCTTCAACCCCACAGGATGTCCGCCGGGCGGTTGCCCACATTCACCGCCACCTCCTGGACGATGAATGGCCTCTCCGGGAACGCCGCGAGGCTTTGGAACGGGCCGCAGTGCTCCTGGCTGAGCAGTCGGTACGGTTTTCGGAGATCATCGCCGCCGAGAGCAGCAAGACCATCAACGAGGCCGAGCGCGAAGTACGCCGGTGCATCGAGACGTTGCGGCTTTCGGCGGCAGCTTCGAGCGAACTCGTCGGGGAGACTCTCGGCTTTGAGGACAGCATGGCGGGAGCCAACAAGATCGGCTGGTACAGCCGGAAGCCTGTTGGCATCATCGCCGCCATCACGCCATTCAACGATCCGCTGAACCTCGTGGCACACAAGCTGGGCCCGGCGCTGATCGGAGGCAACGGCGTCGTGCTTAAACCCTCGGGCCGCACGCCGCTGACCGGGCTGGCTTTCGTTCAGCTGTTGCTGGAGGCCGGCGTTCCGACAGGTCGCATTGCCGCGATCGTGTCCGGACCCGGGGTGTCCGAGGCGATCGTGACCGACCCCCAGGTGGACCTCATCTCCTTCACCGGTGGACCAGCGACGGCCGACCGCATTGCTGCCGCCGCAGGAGCCAAGAAGATCCTTTCGGAACTGGGCGGCAACAACGCTACGATCGTCTGCGCCGATGCTGAACCGGCGACCGCTGCTGAGGCAATTGTCGCGGGGGCGTTCGGCGTGGCCGGCCAGAACTGCCTGTCTGTCCAGCGCGTTTACGTCCACATTTCGCTGTTCGACGAAGTCCTTGAAAAGGTACTCACGGGAACCCGCGCGCTCCGCGTCGGAGCGAAGATGGACCGCAACACCGACATCGGTCCGCTGATCACAGAAGCGGAGGCCCGGCGAGTGGAGGCATGGGTGGAGGAAGCCAAAGCGGCGGGCGCCACCGTTCGTGTGGGTGGTCAGCGCCACGGCGCCTTCTACCAGCCAACCGTGCTGACAGATGTCCCGGCAGACGCCCGCCTCATCGTTGAAGAGGTGTTTGGCCCCGTGGTCAGCATCATGCCCTTCATCCAGATCTCTGACGCCATCCACGCGGCCAATGCCTCCGAATACGGGCTCCAGGCCGGTGTCTTCACTGAATCCATTGACCTGGCCCTGGCAATTGCCGACAAGCTGCAGGTGGGGGCGGTGGTCATCAACGAGACAAGCGACGTCCGGATCGATTCCATGCCCTTTGGCGGGTTCAAGAAGTCCGGCGTGGGCCGTGAAGGCGTCAAGCACGCAGTCCGCGAAATGACCGAACCCAAGAGCACCATTATCAAACTGGCGGAGCCCGCCACCCGCTGGCAGCAGCTGACGGGCACCTCAGAACGGAATGCATCATGACTACCCACAAAATCGCGGTCATCGCCGGCGACGGCATCGGCAAGGAAGTGGTCCCCGCGGCCATCGAAACCCTTGAGCGAATCGCTGAAATTCACTCCATCAACCTGAAGTTCACGCACTTCGGCTGGGGATCTGACTACTACGCCCAGCACGGCCGCATGATGCCGGTGGACGGACTGGAGCAGCTGGCGCAGCATGACGCCATTTTCCTGGGGGCCGTCGGCTCCCCGGAGGTGTCCGACGCTGAATCGCTGTGGGGGTTGTTGATTCCCATCCGCCGCGAATTCCAGCAGTACATCAACCTGCGGCCGGTAAAAACGCTCGACGGCGTGAAGTCGCCCCTGGCGAACAAGGAACCGATCGATATCCTCATCGTGCGTGAAAACAACGAAGGGGAATACTCGGAGGTGGGCGGACGCATGTACCGCGGACTGCCCCACGAAACCGCTGTCCAGGAAACCATCTTCACACGCTTGGGAGTGTCACGGGCCGCGCACTACGCCGCCTCGCTCGCGTCCTCCCGCAAGGGCCACCTGACCTCGGCCACAAAGAGCAACGGCATCATCCACACCATGCCTTTCTGGGACGAGGTAGTGGAAGAAACCACCCGCCTCTACCCTGACGTGACGCTCACCAGCGAACTGGTGGACGCCTTGGCTGCGCACCTGGTTCTCAAGCCCTGGACCCTGGACGTCATTGTCGCCTCGAACCTGCTGGGCGACATCCTCTCGGACTTGGGCAGCTCCGTCACCGGCTCCATCGGTGTGGCTCCCAGCGCGAACCTGAACCCCGAAGGTGATTTCCCATCCCTCTTTGAGCCGGTGCACGGATCTGCTCCGGACATCGCGGGCAAGGGACTGGCGAACCCGGTGGGCCAGATGTGGTCCGGCGCAATGATGCTCCAGCACCTGGGTCACCCGGAAGCTGCTGAACACCTGCAACTGGCCTTCGAGGCAGTGTTGCGCGAGGGCCTCGGGACCCGCGACGTTGGAGGCCCGTCGTCGACGTCGGAGTTCACTGCCGCTGTTTTGGCAGCGATCGATGTCATCGATGTGGTTGGCTCAATCCTGGACGGCACGGGAGCCAAGTCTGCGGGAGCGCCGGCGTCGTCATGACGGTTTCCGCTGAGCGCAAGAGACCTGTTGTCGCGGCGCTGTACCGGGAGGCTTTGCCGCCCCGGCTGGAGGAGATCGAAGCCCTGGCCGAGGTCCGACTGACCAAGGCCGAGGGACTGGCTGAAGCGATGGACGGTGCAGATGTCCTGTATCAGTGGCATTCGTTTTCCCCTGCCTTGCGGGAGAACTGGGACGCGGCGTCATCGCTGAAGTGGGTCCACGTAACAGCAGCGGGCGTCAGCCAGCTCCTGTTCGACGAGCTCATCCAGAGCGATGTGGTCTACACGAACTCCCGTGGAGTCCTGAGCCGTGCCATTGCGGAATTCGCGCTGGGCTTCGTCCTGGACATAGCCAAAGACTCGCAGGGCTCGCTCAGGCTTCAGCAGCAGCAGCGCTGGCAGCACAGGGTCACCCGTAAGATCCAAGGCCAGCGTGCCTTGGTGGTGGGCACTGGTTCCATCGGGCGGGAAATCGCGTCGCTGTTCCGTGCTGTAGGCCTGCAGGTCAGCGGTGCCGGGCGAAGCAGCCGTCCGGGAGATGAACTGTTCGACCACATCCATTCTTCCCGGGACCTGGCCGGGATCGTCGGCGACGTCGACTACCTCGTCCTGGCGGCGCCACTGACCACGGACACCAAGGGACTTGTGGACGCTGACGTCATTTCCGCCATGAAATCCACCGCACACCTCATCAATGTGGGCCGTGGGGAACTGGTTCAGACGGACGCGCTGGTGGAAGCCCTGACCTCCGGATCCATTGCCGGTGCAGCACTGGACGTAGTCCATCCCGAGCCGCTTCCCGCGGGGCATCCTTTGTGGAGCATGGACAACGTCATCATCACACCCCACATGAGCGGTGACACCGAGGACTATCTCGACGATCTGGGGCAATTGTTCGTGGACAACCTGCGACGGTTCAGCCAGGGCGAACCCCTGCAGAACATCGTGGACAAAACCCTTGGGTTCGTCCCGGCCTCCTGATCCAACCAACCCCACGTTCTGGTCCCCAGCCGTTCTCGTGCCAACTGCCGAAAGAAGGATGACATGCCTACTACCGTGAAGGCCTATGTAGCCTCTTCTCCCACCGCGGACCTCACCCCTGGCACTGTGGAGCGGCGCGATCCCGGTGACTTCGATGTGCAGATTTCCGTCAGATACACCGGAATCTGCCACTCCGACATCCACGCCGCCCGCGGAGACTGGGCCAGTAACTACCCCCTGGTGGTTGGCCACGAGATCGTCGGAGTGGTGGAAGCCATCGGTCCAAAAGTCACCCGTCATGCGGTGGGGGACCGGGTGGGGGTGGGCTGCTTCGTTGATTCCTGCAGGGAATGCGTCAATTGCCGGGCAGGCGAGGAGCAGTACTGCCTGCAAGGTGCCACGAGCACGTACAACTCGTTCGGCCGTGACGGGCTGCCCACCGCCGGCGGTTACAGCACAAGCATCGTGGTGGATGAGAACTACGTCCTCAGAGTCCCCGACGGCATACCCCTCCAAGAGGCGGCCCCACTGCTGTGCGCGGGAATCACCATATACGCGCCGCTGCGTAACTGGAAAGCCGGGCCAGGCAAGCGCGTGGCCATCATAGGTATGGGCGGACTGGGCCATATGGGCGTGAAGATCGCAGCGGCCTTGGGAGCCGAAGTCACCGTCCTTAGCCAATCGCTCAAAAAGCAGGAGGACGCCGTCCGGCTCGGCGCCAACAGCTACTATGCAACATCCGAACCCGCCACCTTCGAATATCTGAAGGGCCAGCTGGATCTGATCATCAACACCGTCTCCGCGGACATCGATGTGGATGCGTACCTGTCCTTGCTTGCCCTGGACGGCACCATGGTCCTCGTGGGCCTGCCCTCCAAACCGTTGAGCCAGCGCGCTTGGTCGCTGGTGGAATTCCGACGCAACCTTAGCGGTTCAAGGATGGGGGGAATCCGCCAAACACAAGAAATGCTGGATTTCTGCGCCGCCCACGGCCTGGGAGCAGACGTGGAAGTCATCCACGCAAACCAGATCAACGAAGCATTTGAACGGGTGCTCGCCAGCGACGTCCGCTACCGCTTCGTCATCGACGCCACAACGTTCTGAAGCTCCTGGTGGAGCGCAAATTGTTACAGACGCCAAGAACGCCATTTCGCGGAAATAAAGAGGTAAGGCTAACCTAAATAGTCTTCAATTTCCTTGTGCTTCCCCGGGCACACTTAACAGGCGGTTCCTTTGCGCAAACTCAGCCGATTCGCAACCCTAGGTCTTGCGTCCCTCCTTGCCCTCACGGGTTGTGGTCTGAGTGGGGCCCAGACGGGTGCCTCCGGGAAAGTCGCGGATACCAACCAGCGCATTGTGGTGGACAACTTCCGTGCGCCCGTGGCCAACTGGGCGCTGGAATCCGACTCCGCGTACATCCTGTCGCTGTCCGGGTGCCTGGAGACGCTGACCAAGTACGACTCCGCCGAGGGCAAGGTTGTTCCGTTCCTTGCCACCGAATGGAAGCAGGTCTCACCCCTTGAGTGGGACTTCACCCTTCGCCAGGGCGTCAAGTTCCAGGACGGAACCGACCTCACTGCCGAGTCGGTGGCGGCGGCCCTTAACACCGTCCTCAAGGCCAAGGTCCCTGCGCGGGCGTTTAACCCGGGCATTGTCAGCGGTGTCCAGGCCGTAGACGCCAAGACAGTTCGCGTGACAACACCTGCGGAGAGCCCGCTGGTTCCGTTCCGGCTTGCCAGCGTCAACACCGGCATCCTGTCACCGGCTGCTTACCAAGGCGCCACCGTGGACCCCTTCGGTCACTGCACCGGGCCGTTCGTTCCCGTGTCCGAGAAAGCCAAGCAGTCCTTGACGCTGGATCGCAACAAGAACTACTGGGGCGGCGACGTGCAACTCGCTGGAGCCGAAGTCCGCTTCATCACCAACGGCGCCACCCGCGCGGCACAGGTCCAAACCGGGGAAGCTGACATCTCGCTTTCAATCCCTGCCTCCGGCCTCTCCACGCTCAAGAACGCCCCTGAGGTTTCTGTTCTCAAAGCCAACTCGCCCCGCACGGCGACGCTCTACATGAACAATGGACGGGCTCCCTTCGATAACGTCGACTTCCGCAAGGCCCTGCGGTCTGCACTGGATCTAGATGCCCTGGCGGCCAGCGTCTACGAGGGCGCAGCCCTACCGGCAGCGGGACCGTTCGCATCTTCCGAACCGTGGGCTTCAGGCAAAGCAAGCCCACCCAAGCAGAACGTTGAGGAAGCAAAGAAGCTCCTCTCCGATGCTGGATACACCGCGGACAGGCCCTTGGAGATCATTGCCATCGTCGAACGGTCAGAATTCGCCGACGTCGCCACCGTGATTCAGGACAACCTGAAGAGCATTGGTGTCCCGGTCACTATCCAGGCCAAGGAATACGCCTCAGCTGAGCCGGACGTTCTGGCCGGCAACTACGACATGATCCTCAGCCAACGGAACAGGCTGATAGATATCGCAGATCCGATCGGCTTCCTCACCGCGGACTACACGTGCAAGGGCAGCTACAACCTCAGCCACTTCTGCAACGAGGAGTACGACTCCACCATTGCCGAAGCGGCCCGGACGTCCAACACCGAGGAACGCTACAAGCTCTACGCCAAGGCCGGCGAGATCCTGGATGACCAGGCCGTGAACCTCTGGCTGGTCAATGAACAAGCAACTGACGCTATCCGCAGCAACGTCCTCTCCTACGTCCAGGATCCCCTGTCCCGTTACGTCCTGACAGCACAGACCGCAAAGTCCGGCTCCTAGCAGCGAGCTGGGACCAACGAACCAAACCCGCATGATCACGTTCCTTGCGAAGCGGACGGCGACCCTCGTGGCCGCCGTCCTGCTGTCGTCTTTCGCCGTTTTCCTTATTCCCTACGTCACCCCGGGCGATCCCGTCCGCAAGATCATCCGTTCCCGGGTTGCCGGGGATGTTGTGGACGATTCCACTGTCCAGGCCCTCGGCCAAAGCCTGGGTCTCCACGATCCACTCCCTGTCCAGTATTTCCGCTGGCTCGGAGATTTCTTCAGCGGCGACATGGGGTTGTCGCATATCAGCCGGACGCCCGTGGTTGACCAGGTAATGCCCGCTCTTGGCATCACCCTCAGCCTGGTGATCGTGGCCTTGGGCATAGCGGTGGCGGTGTCGCTGCCCTTGGGAATCGTCGCAGGACTGAAACAAGGTGGAAAAGCCGACAAACTGATCACCACCATCACCCAGTCGTTCATCGCAATACCCGAGTACTGGCTGGCGCCGCTCCTGGTCTTGGTTTTCGCCCTCAAGCTGTCCTTCCTGCCGTCAGCTGGCTGGAACACCACATCATCCATAGTCCTGCCGGCGGTAACCCTCGCCCTGCGACCCATCAGCTTCTTCACCTCAGCAGTGCGCTCCGGCATGATCGATGCTTTGGAAGCAGAGCACATACAAGCCGCCAGGGCCCGCGGTCTCAGTCACGTCCAGACCGTCATGCGGCATGTCATACCCAACGGGCTGGTTCCGCTGTCCACTCTTTTCGCCGTATGGTTCGCGGGTCTCCTGGGAGGTTCGGTCATTGTGGAGGTCATTTTCGCGATTCCGGGCATGGGACGGCTCTTGTACGACGCCGTGGTGAACAGCGACATTCCCCTGGCGCAGGGCGGTGTTGTCGTCGTCGTTGCACTCGCCGTAGCGATCACCACCCTCGCGGACTTCCTCCATCGGATTCTCAGCCCTAAGGTGAGTGGCGCCCTTGCGTAACCTCTCAGCGGTAGACAAGGCCGCCGTCGTAGTTCTCGCCTTGGTGATAGCCGCTGTAGCGGCCGCGCCCTGGCTGACGCCGTTCCCGCCGGACGACCAGAACCTGGCCGCGCGCCTTGCATCGCCCAGCGCCAGCCACTGGCTGGGAACGGACCACCTTGGGCGGGACACGCTCAGCAGATTGCTCGACGGCGGTCGCTTCTCTTTGGTGGTGGCCGCACTGGCCACGGTGCTGACCGGACTCGTCGGCCTGGTGATCGGCGTGCTGAGTGCGCGTCGTAAGGGCTGGCTGGACGAATTCTTCACCCGTACCAATGATGTCCTGCTCGCCTTGCCGGAGATGGTGGTGGCGCTGTTTATCGTGGCTGCGATGGGTACCGGATTCTCGTCGTTGCTCGTGGCGCTCACCGTTACTGGATGGACACCGTTCGCCCGGCTTGCACGCACGCTTGCCTATGACGTGTCTGCACGCGGATTCGTTGAAGCGGCGCGCGTGGTGGGCTGTTCGCCGTCGTTCATTATTTTCCGCCACCTCGTTCCGCACCTGGCAGCGCCGATGCTGGGACAGGCGACGCTGCGGTTCGGGCAGCTCCTGATCAGCGTCGGAGCGCTGTCCTACCTTGGGCTCGGTGTCCAACCGCCGCAATCTGACTGGGGCTCCATGGTGGCAGCGGCCCAACCTTACGCAGAGCGGGCTCCGTGGGGGATCATCGCCCCGGGAATTGCCATCTTCCTGGTGGCTCTCTGCGTCACCCTGATCGGCCAGCGGGCCTCCCGCCGGGCAGCGGACCCCGTAGATGTCCTCGTGGAGGAGGGCCAGCATGCCTGAGCTCGTCATCGAGGACCTGACCGTCCGCAGCACGGCCGCACAGCCTCATGTCCTGCCAGGGCCACCGATCCTGTCCGGAGCTCCGGTCCTGTCCGGAGTCAGCCTGACGGTCCGGCCGGGAGAGTTCGTGGCCCTCGTGGGTGGCTCGGGCTCGGGAAAGACCATGACTGCCAAGTCCGTCCTGCAGTTACTGCCGGAGCCGCTGCGGATTGAGTCCGGGTCCATCAGACTTGGCCCGTTGGACGTGACCAACGCGCCGGAATCAGAATTGAACCGTATCCGCGGCGGTCGGCTGGGGATGTTGTTCCAGCAGCCCAAGAGGATGTTCAACCCGAACAAGACCATCCGCAAGCACCTGAAGGAACCCCTTAAGCTGCACGCTGGCCTCGGTGGCAAGCTGGCAGACCAGAAGATGCTGGAACTGCTCGCCGAGGTGGGCTTCGAAGATCCGGAATGGGGTGCGCGGGCCTACCCGCACCAGCTTTCCGGTGGAATGGCGCAGCGGGCAATGACCGCGATGGCGTTGGCAGGCCAACCCGAAATCCTGCTGGCAGACGAGCCCACCTCCGCTCTGGACAAAGTGCTGGAAAGCCAGATCCTGGAACTGCTGGACCGTGAGCGCAGGCAGCGTGGGCTCGGCATCCTGTACATCACCCACAACCTGGCGTCTGTGGCAGCCTTCGCGGACCGGGTCCTGGTGATGGATGCCGGGAAGATCGTGGAGTCCGGCACTACAGAGGCCGTTCTGGGCAGCCCCAATACCGCCTACACGCGGAAGCTTCTGGACGCATCAAACCTGTTGCCCACCAGCATCACGGACGTCACGCCGCAGGGGCGTAACGTGCTGACCCTGACGAACGTCATCAAACACTTCGGGCCTGGTAAGCGCTTGGGGCTGGGTAAGCGTCTTGGTCTTGGCAGCAGCCGCACCCGGCCCGCATTGAACTCGGTTTCGCTAGCCCTCAAGCAGGGCGAGATCCTTGGTGTCCTTGGCCAATCCGGGTCCGGGAAAAGCACCCTCGCCAGGGCAATCGTCGGGCTGGAAGGGATCAGCGGCGGTAGCATCACCCGCACCCTGGCGGCAGGAGAGAGCAGCCCGCCCACAGCTGTGCAGTTGGTTTTCCAGGAGCCCCACGATTCCTTCGACCCCCGCATGACGCTCCGCGCCAGCCTTGAGGCTCCCCTCCGCCAGCACGCTGGGCTTTCGTCCGCCGAAAGGTCACAGCGGCTTCAGGACGCCATGAAGGAAGTAGAACTGGAACCGTGCCTGCTGGACAGGCGCCCTGGACAATGTTCCGGTGGCCAACTGCAGCGCGTCACGATTGCCCGGGCGCTCCTGTTGGAACCCGAGGTTCTCATCTGCGACGAAGCGACGTCGGCCCTGGACGCCCTGACCCAGCGAACCATTCTTGACCTGCTGCAACGCCTGCACCGGGACAGGGGATTGTCGCTGATGATCATCACCCACGACATGGACGTAGTGCGGCACATGTGCCAACGCGTGGCTGTACTCTTCCAGGGCCGCCTGGTGGAACTCACCGACACCCACAAGTTCTTCGCCGAGCCCCAGCACGAGCACAGCAAGGATCTGGTGTCCGCAGCGATTCCCTGCCGGGGCCTGCACCTTAAGAAGATGCGCGCGGCGAGCTAGCCGTTTCCGTACAGCCCCATCAGCAACTCCGCAATCCGCTCGCGCTCCTGCGGCGGATCCTTCGTGGACCACGCGAGGTACACCGACACCGGCGGGGCATCGCGCACCGGACGGTAGATGATGCCCCTGCGCCGATACTGGTGAGCGGTGGATTCGGCAGTCATGCCGCGCGCCGCCCCGCTGCCAATTGTCGTCAACCAATCATCTACATCGTTAATGGGTACGATGTCCGGCCGCCCCTCCGCCGCCCACAAGTCAAGAGTTGTGCTTCCCGTCCGCAAGTCCATGGCGACCGGCCGCTGGGCCACCTGCGCCATGGTTACGGAACGTCGCGCTGCCAGGGGATCGTCCGAGGACATGGCACAGTACCGCTTCTCCTCGCCAATCCGGACGTGCTCGACGCCGGGCGCATCCGGAAGGCGTCGAAGGATAGCGAAGTCGGTGGTTCCATCTGCAAGGCCGCCGGTAGGGGAGTTGGAGTGCAGTAGCAGCAGCTCCACGTCCGGGATTACGGCCGCCCATCGTCGCTGGAACTCCATGGTGTGCTCGCCTAAAGCGGACCACGCGTAGCCGATCCGGATCTTTCCGGTACCGGACCGGGCCTCCCTTTCGAGGTCGCCCAGAAGTGAGAGGACGCGCCGTGCCTTGGCCACCACGCGCTCGCCGGAGGGAGTCAGGCCAACGCTGCGGGTGGTCCGTTCCAGGAGCCGTACCCCGAGAACCTGTTCCAGCCCGGAGATGTTGCGTGAAACGGCCGCTTGGGACATCCCGAGATCAATGGCGGCATCGGTGAATGTGCCTTCCTCGACTACAGCCAGGAGGCACCGTAATTGCCTCACCTCAACGTCCATACCGCCCATCCTATTCATGCACCCATCGCATAAATAGCCTCATCCATGCATTTAGCGGATACACGGTCCAAGCGCAGAATTTCACCATGATCGATACGAGGGCAGTTGGAGTAAAGCCATCCCGGAAGGCCGGGGGCGCGGCGACCCTCCTGGCCAGCGCACTGTCCAACCAACTTGGCGCCGCCACGGCATCATTCGCCTTTCCAGTCATGGGACCCATAGGTGTAGTGGCGGTGCGCCAGCTCGTGGCGGCTGCAGTTCTCTTGCCGATCGTCCGGCCCCGGCTGAGGGAATTGAGCTGGCGGCAATGGTGGCCTGTCCTTCTGCTCGCCGTTTCGTTCGGCACCATGAATCTCGGCCTGTACGCGTCTATCCAACGGATCGGCCTTGGACTTGCCGTCACCCTTGAGTTCCTTGGACCCCTGGCCGTGGCGTTGATCAGCTCGCGACGAAAGAGCAGTGCGCTCTGCGCTGTGATTGCTGCGTTCGGCGTCCTGGCCATCACCCGGCCCGAAGCATCCATGGACATCGTGGGGATTGGTTTGGGGCTCATCGCCGCTTGCAGCTGGGCCGCCTACATCCTCCTGAACCGGACCGTCGGCCAAAGAGTGCAGGGCATCCAGGGCACAGCAGCCGCAACAGGAGTGTCGGCGACGCTGTTCCTGCCTGTCGCCGTCGTGGTTTTCATCAGTCAACCAGTGGACGGCTTGGCTGTTCTTTGCGCTGTGGCGGCCGGAATCTTCGCGTCCGTGCTGCCTTACGTGGCCGATCTGATCGCGCTGCGACGGGTCCCGGCGAACATGTTCGGCGTGCTCATGAGCATCAACCCTGTGTTTGCTGCGGTCATCGGTGCGGTGATCCTGCACCAGGACCTGGCCGCGGGGCAGTGGGTGGGGATCGGGTTGATCGTCGCCGCCAATGCCGGGGTGTTGCTGCTGCGGGAGCGGGGGCGGGGGCAGAGTGCGGGCGGCCTTGGCCCTAAGCCGGAGCCTGCCCGCTCGACCCCCGGACCTGGAGTTGGGACGGCACCAGGTGCAGCCGCGCAGGGAGATCGGGAGTTGTGAGCCGCTCGAGGATGAACTTGCCGGCCTCTACGCCCACGGCGAGGTTGCCGTTGTCCACGGACGTCAGCGACAGGTGCCGGATTTTGGCCAGGTAAGTGTTGTCGTAACCCACCAGTGAGAGGTCGTCGGGCACGGAAAGTCCGAGGTCGTCTGCAGCCGAAAGCGCGCCGATGCACGCGACGTCGTTGTACGCGAAAATCGCAGTGGGCCTCTCCGGCCCGGCCAACAACCTGCTTGCTGTGCTGTAGGCGCTCTCTTCGCTCATGCCGCCGCCCGGTACCGCAAGAGGTTCCAGCCCGGCGTCGTGCATGCTGCGTTCGAACGAGACGCGCCGCAGCTTTCCCACCTCGCCCGGCCCCTGAAGGTGCGCAATGCGCTGGTGACCCAGTGCGATGAGGTGCTCCGTCGCTTGGCGCGCTCCGGCGTCGTCATCATTGACCACGATGTCGACGCCGGCAAGTACCGGTTCGCGCGTCCCGGCGAGGACCACGGGGATGCTCTGCGCAGCCTTCTCAATCGCAGCAGATTCGTTGGTGGTACCCACTACCACCAGGCCATCCACTCGCTGCTCCAGGAGTGTCTCCACCGAGCTCCGGCCCACCCGCTGGTCAGTATATGAATCGGCGAGAACGGGTGAAACGCCTGCTGAGTGAAGAGCTGCCGTGAGTCCCTCGAGGAGTTCCACGAACCACGGATTCCGGATGTCGTTGAGCATCACGCCGATGGTTCCGCTGCGCGGCCCGGAGAGTCGCTGGGCCAGGCGGTTGGGCCTGTAGCCCAGGTTTTCCATGGCTTCCATGACGGCACGACGACGGCTCTCACTGACGTTGGCAGAGCCCTGTAAGACGAGGGAGACCAAGGACTTGGAAACACCCGCGACGCTTGCGACATCGCGGATGGTTGGCTTGGTTCCCGGCGCGCCGGCCGGGGATGGTGCATCAGGCATGGGGCTCTCGTTCCGGTCTGTCAGGTTCGTTCCAAGCTTAGAGGGCTTGACGCCGCCCCTTCTTAGACTCCATTATGGACCGGTCCAAGTAAATTCCAAAACATCAAAGAGGATCTCCATGAGTGCACCCAACACGCGGCGTCTGATCGCCGGAATGGTCGGAGGAGGCGTTGGCGCGGATATTGGCAAGACGCATCGCTATGCCATGCGCTTGGATGACCATTTCGAGCTGCAGGCAGGAGTCTTTGGCCGGGACATCAGCGCTTCGCGGGCGATCGCCGTCGAGCTCGGGGTGCCTGAGGACCGAAACTATGCGGACTACCGTGAAATGGCCGCGGCAGAGTCGGCGCGCGAAGATGGCGTAGACGTTGTGGTGGTGGCGACGCCCAACGACAGCCACTTCGAGATCGCCAGCACCTTTCTCGAAGCGGGCATCTCGGTGGTGTGCGAGAAGCCGCTGACCAGGGACTCAGCCAATGCAGCCGCACTGGTCCGGATCGCTGCGGAAAACGACGCCATTCTTGCTGTTCCGCACTGCTACTCGGCCTACGCGATGGTTCGCCAAGCTGCCCGCATGGTCCGCAATGGTGAACTGGGCACCATCCGGTTTGCCGACGTCGAGCATGCATCCGGCTGGGCGGCCACGCCCTTGGAGGAGTCTGGCCACAAGCAGGCCATGTGGCGTACGAATCCCGACATCGCCGGGTTCCCGAGCGTCGTTGGAGACCTTGGCACGCATGCCTTCCACTTGCTTCGATACATCACCGGGCTGGAAGCAGAGCGCCTCTCCGGCCGCCTGAAAACGCTGGTTCCAGGACGTCGGGTATTCGACCACGCAACGGTGGAGTTGGAGATGTCCGGGGGTGTCCCGGCGCGCGTTTGGGCCAGCATGGCTGCCACCGGCCACAATCACGGGCTACGCATCCGCCTTTACGGTGACACAGGCAGCCTCGAGTGGCAGCACGAGGATCCGCACCACCTCAAAGTCCAGGATCTGAACGGGGCTACGACCATCCTCACGCACGGCCTGGGCACCCTTCACGACGACGCAACGCGGCTCACGCGGGTCGGTCTCGGCCACCCGGAGGGCTTCCTTGAAGCTTTCGCCAACTTCTATTCGGACCTTGCCGAGGTCCTGCGCGCGCGTCGCGACGGCTTGGCGCTTCCCGGCCGTGAGTTGTCCTTCCCCACCGGCATCGATGGGCTGATCGGCGTCCAATTCGTCGAGGCCGTGGCCGCATCGCATCAGGAGGACTCGGCTTGGAAAGTGCCCGCCTTTACGGAGAAACCCGCCTTCACAGAGAAAGCAGTAGTGTGATGAAGCTCCGTTTCGCGCTCATCGGGGCTGGCTTCATCGGATCGGTCCACGCCGCAAACCTCGCCGCCCATCCCGGCATCGATTTCCGCCTCGTGTACGACGTCGACCAGCAACGTGCACAGTCCCTGGCCGGCATGCACGGGGCTGCTGTAGCCGCGGCCCTGGATGACGTCTTCGATGCTTCGGCGATTGACGCCGTCTTCATCGCCTCCTCCACGGACACCCACGCCGGGCACCTCCGCCGCGCTGCTGCCGCCGGCATCGCAGTGCTCTGCGAGAAGCCGATCGACTTGGACCTTGACCACGCCCGCGATGTCGCTTCGTTTGCGCAGCAGACTGGCGTTCCGGTGATGGTCGACTTCAATCGCCGCTTCGATCGCGATTACGCCGAGCTCAAGCGCGTGGTGGACACGGGCCAGATCGGCAAAGTGGAGCTGATTCAGCTGACATCGCGTGGTCCCTCCATGCCTCCGCTGTCCTACATCGCCACCTCAGGCGGCCAGATGCGTGACCAGACCGTGCATTTCTTCGATCTCGCTCGGTGGCTCAGCGGCCTGGACCCGGAAGAGGTTTTCGCGACAGGTTCGGCCTTGGCGGAGCCGGGCATCGTGAAGTACGACGACGTCGACACCTCCGCGGTCACGTTGCGGCTGCCGGGAGGTGCTTTGGTACAGATCGATTCTGTGCGCCGGACTGGATATGGCTACGACGAACGCATCGAAATCATGGGCTCGACCGGAATGGTGGAGGCCCGTCGTCACAGGAACGGTACTGTTTCCCGGTACAGCGGAGGCTCGGTATTGGACGACGGGCTGCATCCCGGGTGGTTCGAACGGGTGCAGCCGACGTATGCAGCGGCCCTCGCCGCCTTCGTCTCTTCCTTGGAGGGAGGATCGGATTCCATGCCGTCGCTGGAAGACGGACTCAAAGCCCAAGCCATTGCAGAAGCTGCGGTTATCTCCCTTCGCAGCGGCCGCATGGAACCGATCAAATATTGACCCAACTGAGTCGCATTAGAGCGCGTTTAGAGCCGTCAAAACGCGCTCAGCTGCGACTCAGTTGGGTGTGAACGCGGCGCGGAAGGCTGCCAACGCTGCGTCGCCCGCCTGGATCCCCTGGCCACCGATTGCACTGGCCTCCATGCCAATCACGCCCGTGTACCCGGCGTCGCGGAGTGCTTTGGCGATGGCCGGGTAGTTGATCTCGCCCGTCCCTGGTTCGAATCGACCCGGGACGTCGGCAACCTGGATCTCGCCCGTAAAGGACTGGGCTGAGCGAACCAGCTCTATGAGGTTCCCTTCACCGATCTGTGCGTGGTAGAGGTCCAGCATCATCTTCATATTGGGGTGGTTCACGGCCGTGACCAGCGCCAGTGTGTCCTTGGCGCGTGCCAAGGGAATGCCTGGGTGGTCCAGGATCGTGTTCAGGTTTTCCAGCGCAAACACGATGCCGTGCTTTTGGCCCAGTTCAGCCAGCTGTTCCAGCGTGCGGAGGCCCGTCAACCACATCTCGCCCGTGGATCGCTGGACCGGCCGGACAGCCCGCCCGCCTTCACCGAGTGCGGCGGGGTGAACCACCATGCGTTCGACGCCCAGCTCAAGTGCAGTGGGGATCAGCTTCTCGGCGGAGGCCAGGACTTCATGCGCAGTGTTGGGATCAATGACGCTGCCGCCGAAGTAGCCACTCATGGAGGAGAACCTGGCGCCGGTTGCTGCGAGGGCTGCGATGTCCCGGCCGCGGGTGTCCCAAAGCTCCACCTCGAAGCCTTGATCGTGAATGCGGCGCACGCGATCGATCAACGGCAGCTCGCCGTAGACCATCTCGGCGCAGACCGCCAAGCGGAAGCTCATGCTCCCTGCCCTGCGGCCTGAAGCTGTGCCGTTGAATGCGTTTCGGCTGGGCGAAGGTCGGCGATCGAGGACACCTCGACGGGCAGCCCCGTCTGGGCTGACCTGAAAGCGGCCAAGGCAACCGCCAAGGCGTTGCGAGCATCCACCCCACCGGGAGCAGCGATAGCGGCGGGCGGGTTTGCCGGCGTCGTGCGTGGATTCACTGTGCCGCGCCGCGCCGCGACGTCGTCCGCGAAGTGGGCCAGCTCTGCCGTATAGGCGTCGTGGAAGAGGTCGATGTTCAGGCGAGTGGTGTCTGATCCGATGCCTGCGGCTGTGTAGCTGGTGGCGTTGGTGGCCTGTGGGCTGCCGGCGGTGACCATGCCGGCAGAGCCGAACACTTCGCCGCGGACGTCGTAACCGTACAGGGCGTTGAAGTTTGCTTCCGCTACAGCGATGGCGCCGTTGCTGTAGGTGACAGTGACAACCGCGGTGTCCAGGAGGCCACCGGCCTTGGCTTCTGGGGCAACCAACGCATCCGCCACTGCGTGGACCTTCACGGGGACTGCGCCCGGATTCAGCCAGTTCAGGGTGTCGAAATCGTGGATGAGGGTTTCCAGGAAGATGGTGCCGGGGGCGATCCTCTCCGGGTTGCTGATGCCGGCCTCGGTGCCGGGATCGCGAGTCAGGGAGCGGAGCAGCTGCGGGACTCCGACTGCGCCGTCGTCGATCAGCTTCCGGGCGGCGGCGAAATCCGTGGAGTAGCGGCGATTGAAACCGAAACGAAGTACGACGCCGGCGCTTGCCGCAGCTTCGATGGCGGAGTCGAGTTCGGCGATGGTCCGCCCGCCGGGCTTCTCGCAGAACACGTCCTTACCGGCTTTGGCGGCAGCGGCGATCAGCTCGGAATGGAACCGCAGGGGAGTGGCGATAAGTACGGCGTCCACGTCGGGATCGGCGAGGACGTCGGCAACATCGGTGCTGATTTTAGCGACGCCGAGGCGGCTTGCGAGGGCTTCCACGGCAGGTAGGACTGGATCAGCGATGGCTTCCAACCGTGCGTTCGGGCTCCTCAGGGCGATGGATTCGGCGTGGAATGCGCCGATCCATCCGGCGCCGATCACAGCGATGCGGACAGGCCGGTCCTCGATGACCGGGTGCTGAAGGTACGTCATTGTTGTTCCTCGATTCAGGCGTCTAGAACGTTCTAGTCAAGCAATGCTCGCATGCTCGGACCGAAGATGTCTAGATCGTTCTAGCCGCCTCTTGCTGTACTCCGTCTAAGCGGCATCGTTCCGCCGGGCACGGGCATGAGGAAGGTGACGCCCCAAGGCGAGCCTGATGAGCGGGGTCAGTAACAGGAGGAGCAGGACGCTGCCAAAGCCAACAATGCCCGCAAAGAAAACAAGTCCGGCCATGAACAGGAGGTGGATGTCGGGCGCATCGGCGAGCGGTAGGACGGCCGATATTGCCGATACCTGGTTGAGGATGTTCATTTGTGGCTCCTGCCGCGCATCAGTTGCTCGTTCCAACACCTGTTAAGTGCACTGAGGAGAAGAAAAATGTCGCCGTTGTGGCAACACTTTCAGGGCTGCAGGATCACGACGCGCGCAGAAGCATATCCTGGGCCAGTTTCACCACAATCTTCTTGTCGTTGCCGGGGTCCAAGGGGTCGTACCAGAGCGTAGTCTCCTGCCCATCAACCACCGGGTCGGCGGCGTTGATCAAGAGGGGACGCTGCACCCAGCGTTGGATGCCACTTGAGTCATGAAAGGTGAAGGTCACGGTGGTGAGGATCTTGGTGCTGTCGCGGAACGCCAGATACCCTTTGTCGCTGACTCTCGCGGACGTCATGATTCCTGTGCTCATGACACGGGCCTCACGTTCGGCACCAGCCCGCCGCTTCTGCGCGGCCATCACTCCCAGGATCGCCAGGAGCAGGCATACGGCGAGGCAGCCGACGCCTATCCACGTCAGTATGGCCGGGTATTCGAGTCCGACGGCGGCCGCCGCCACACCGATGGCCGCGCCAAGCCACATCAGCGATCCGCCCAGAGTGAGCCCAAGTTTGCGGTGCTTCATCACGATGGCTGTCCAGGCGATGGAGCTCAGGACAATCAGGGGGATGCTGGAGACGACGCCCACCATTGCCAGGACCGGAGGCTCCTCCGACTCGAAGGCTGCAATGTGGGGCCAGCCAAAGCCGGCAGCCAACCCAGCGACGAACTGGAAGGCAAGCGCCAGCACCACGGCAAGCGGGCCCGGGCGCTTGTTGGCGCGTAGTTTCCTGAGGGCGACGGGATCCACGGTGCTCATGGGGTCATTAAACAGGTCCTGTGGAAAACAGCCAGAGCGCTCGCCGGAAAACAGCGATGGAATGTTGCCCAGAGAACGCTGATCGGGGAATGCCGAAGATTATTCCAAAAGCCCGCGTCACGTTTCCGCAGGTCAAAGCACATAAACAGTGCCCAAGTCGTTGTGCCGCGTAATGTGCCGTTGCCCTTTTCGGCGCATGTCCGCGGACAACGCTGAGTTGTCAGTGATGGATGTGGTGGGTTCTGGGGCCCACCCGGGGCGCCGTCACTGCGATACCGGGCTAGTGCGGTCGGTCGTCTGAGTCGCGGCCGGCCGCACGTCTGGGGCAAAACTCCTTTGAGCAGTTTGCGTCTTAGATCGTTCTATAGACTGGCTGCGGGCAAAGGAGGGCCATGATGGGAAAACGTCCCACGTTGATGGATGTGGCTGAAGCGGCCGGGGTTTCCCGTGCGCTTGTTTCCATCGTCATGCGGGACGCCCCTGGAGCCTCTGAAGCCACGCGCGTCAAAGTCCAGCAAGCGGCGAAGGAACTCGGCTACCGCCCCGACAGCCGTGCACGGCTTCTGCGCAGCAGCCGGACGAGGCTTCTGGGCGTCAGCTTTTCCACATCGCACCCGTTCCACGCCGAAATCGTCGACGCCGCCTACGCCGGAGCAACTTTGCGCGGCTACGATATCGCGCTGAGCGCCGTTGCCAACGGCCGGCCGGAATCCCGGGCCGTCGAATCTCTCCTGGATCTGGGCTGTGAAGCCCTGATCATGATTTCTCCAGCGCTGGGGGAGGACGAGTTAGCCGGTTATGCCGCAAGGCTCCCAGTGGTCAGCCTGCTGCGCGACGACGTCGGCGAATCCCTGGACTCGGTCAGCAGCGATGACGACGCCGGTATCCGCATCGCGCTGGAATATCTCACCTCGCTGGGGCATCAGAGAATTGCCCACGTGGACGGTGGGGACGCTGTCTCGGGTCCACAGCGGCGCGAAGCATTCCGGGCAGAGATGGCTGGCCGGGGGCTCGAATCCCGGGTGATTCCCGGTGGAGCCACCGAAGAAGACGGCCTCCGGGCTGGTCGAGAGCTTCTGGATGACCTGCCCACCGCCGTCGTTGCCTTCAACGATCGCTGCGCACTGGGCATCTGGGAAAGCTTCCGGGCGGCTGGGCTCAGGGTCCCTGAGGATGTGTCCGTCCTGGGTTACGACGATAGCCAGTTCGCCCGCCTTAGTTACGTCCAGTTGTCCTCCGTCAGCCAGGACGCCCCGCTCCTGGCGCGGGCCGCCGTCGACCGTGCCATTGATCGGCTGGAAGGCTCGACCCCACCCGCGCACCTTGTGCGGACACCGCACCTGGTCATCCGCAGCACCACAGGGCCCGCCCCGAAATGACGCGCGCGGGTCGGTAGCTTCCTGACCTTCTTTGCGGGCCAAAGCCGCACTTTTCCCGCGATCTGGGTCCCTTTTTGTCTCAATGAAGGTCAGGAAGCCATGCACATTATGAAGCGCCCGACGGCGGGGCGTCGTCGTCGTCGTCGATGTCCGGACCTTCGGCAGGATCCTGGCTGTGGATGCCGGTATCGTGCGAAACCCAGCCCTCCGTTTCTCCCTCTGCAGGAGCGTCGGTGTGGTGCCGGATGATGTGTTCTGTCTTGTCGTTTGCGTTCATTACGGATACTCCCTGTCCTTGCTTGGACTGCTTCCGTGAGTGCACCCAAGTCTACGCCGGGTCGGCTCTCTTGAGAGGTCCGCTCTGCGCTGAATCCTCGCCCGGAAACGCGCAGAACAGGCCTCTCAACGGGCCAAACAAAGCTGGCAGTGGCATAGGCTGAACGCAGTAGTTCTCCGCGAAACGACTAACTGCCATGCAGAGGTGAAGATGCCCAAGCGACCCAACCCGGCGGTGAAAATCGCCCAAGAGACAGCCCATAACGCAGTATTCGACGCCCAAGGCAACACCAAGCCGGGCGTACACAATGTCTTGCTGCGCGCCGTCGAAATCCAGCGGCCACTTGTCCTGGCAAACCTGCGCAGAATGCAGCGCCGGCATCCAAAGGCAACTCCCGCGCAGCTTGCCGCGAAACTGGAGCGCGACTACCTGGCCGCCATCACAGGCGGGGGAGCCGCAGTGGGGGCTACCGCCGTCGTGCCCGGTATCGGAACAGCAGCTTCGCTGGGTCTCTCTGCCCTTGCAACTGTCGGGTTTCTGGAGACGACAGCACTCTACGCGTCGACGCTGGCGGAGCTGCACGGCATCCGGCTGACGGATCCGGAACGCGCACGGACGATGGTCATGGCCATCATGCTGGGCGAGGAAGGCACCTCGCTGCTGGGAGCCCTGAGCGGCCAGTCTCTCGGACGAGGCAAAGGCGTGACCAATGCATGGGGAACGACACTCACCAAGAAGATCCCGGGCAGCGGCTTTGGCGTCATTCGGGATGCCATCCAGCGGGCGTTCCTGAAGAACCTCCTGAAGCGGCAAGGCTCTGCGTTCCTCGGACGGGCCCTGCCGTTTGGTGTGGGTGCCGTGGTGGGTGGTGCCGGCAACCTGATGATGGGCCGCGCCGTAGTTGCAACTGCCAAGGAAGCGTTTGGGCCCCTGCCCGATACGATCCCCGGCGAACTGCTCGCAAGCGCACCCACCGACGAGACCAACAACAACGATTTGACGCTGGAAGGCGGTAACAGTGGACCTCAACGCTGATCTGGGGGAGTCGTTCGGCTCCTGGACCATGGGCGACGACGCCTCGATGTTCCGCATCGTGAGCAGCGCCAACGTGGCCTGTGGTTTCCACGCAGGAGATCCCCTAACCATGCTGGACAGCTGCCGTGCCGCGTTCGAACTCGACGTTCGCGTTGGCGCGCACGTGGGGTACCGGGACCTGGCCGGCTTTGGAAGGCGTTCGCTGGACATGACCTTCGACGAACTGTTCGGGGATGTCCTCTATCAACTCGGCGCCCTGGACGGGATGGCCCATGCGGTGGGAGCGTCCGTGGATTACGTCAAACCGCACGGCGCGCTGTACAACAGGATCGTCCACGATCCCGACCAAGCTGAGGCTGTAGTTGCTGCAGTCCACGCCTACGATCCCGGGCTGCCGGTGCTGGGATTGCCGGGCTCAGCATGGCTGAAGCTGGCCGAGGAATCCGGACACCCCGTCTTCCGGGAAGCATTCGTGGACAGGGCGTACCTTCCTGACGGCACACTGGTCCCGCGATCCGAGGAAGGCGCCGTGCTGCACGATCCCGCCGCGGTGGTTGCCCAGGCTGTTCGAATCGCGACGCGGAAGGAAGTGGTAGCCGTGGACGGAACGGTTGTCCCGGTAAGTGCCGATTCCCTCTGCATCCATGGTGATACTCCGGGCGCTGTGAACATGGCCGCGGCCGTTCGGGCAGGCTTGGAGGAGGCAGGGGTGGAGATTGATGCGTTCGCCTAGTTTGGGCTGGAACGCACCTTGCAGACGAGGTTCTTGAGGAGGTTGTAATGGGTGCCATTGCTGTTGATCCGGGCCCCTCGACCCTGGCCCTTGCACCTGACCAGGTTTTGGATCGGGCTTCCCTGCACCTTGCCAACGCGCTGCTGGGCAACCCGACCTCCGCGGGCGGCCTGGAGATACTTTTGGGTGGTCTCCGGCTTCGGTTCGTCACGGCCTCGGCCCTGGCGGTCACCGGCGCGGAAGGCGTGGTCAAGCTCAACGGCGCCGAACTGCCTTTCAACAAGGCTGTTCGCGTCAGCCCTGGGGCGGTGTTGGAGTTTGGGCCGGCGCTGTTCGGGATCCGGTACTACCTGGCCGTTCAGGGTGGCATCGAATCCCAGGCGGAACCCCTTCGCGCCGGCGGCACGCTGACTTTCGGGCGCCCCCACGGCCACAATATTCCTGCTGAGAACCACGCCTCGCGTCGGGCCCTGGACCCCGAACGTCCGGTGGTCGCCCGGGTGGAGCGCGGTCCGCAAGCCCAAAATTACGACGCCGGCACCTGGCTTCGGCTGACCAGCGAACCATGGATCCTCTCGCAGGAATCGGACCGGGTAGGTGCCCGGTTGGTGGGGCGCCCACTTGAGCCAGCTGGGGTGACGGGCGTCGCTGGCGTGGGGGGCACCGCTGGGCCGGCCGCGACTCCAGCACCCCAGGCACAACCCTTGCTGTCAGGCTCGGTCCTGCTGCCGCCGTCGGGCTTTCCCGTCATTGCACTGGCCGGACACCCGCCGACGAGCAAGTCCCCCGTGATCGCAGTTGTTCGCGATGAAGATCTGGACCTGCTGGGCCAAGCGCGTCCGGGACAGATGGTTCATTTGCTGGGCTGAGTTGAAAAGATCACTGGCAGGTTTTCTCACTGATGCTGGGTAGTGAGAAATGAATGCCGCGATTTTTTCATAAATGGCGATTCGTGAGAAAATCGACTGCGCAAAAGGAGTTCCCGCGTACGCCACTGACCGCCTAGCCAAACAGCAGGTGCGCCACCGTGAAGATCGCGAGGCCAGCCAGGGCACCCACAACCGTTCCGTTGATGCGAATGTACTGAAGGTCCTTGCCCACCTGCAGCTCGATCTTCTGGGACGTTTCCTCGGCATCCCATCGGGCCACCGTGTCTGAGATGACGCCGGCGATGTCCGATCGGTAGGTGTTCACCAGGTAGCCCGCGGCATCGCCGATCCACGTGTTGACCTTGCCTGCGAGCTCGTCGTCGTTGACCAGCCGGGAACCGAAGTCGCGGACGGCGCTCTTGAACCGCTGGCTGAGCTCACTGTCGGGATCGTCGACGGCGGTGAGCAGCGCATTCTTGACTGTTCCCCATGTGCGCGAGGCCAGTTCCCGGACTTCAGGATCGCCAAGGATCTGGGCCTTGATGGTCTCG
Organism: Paenarthrobacter sp. 10L412; assembly: GCF_056395565.1. Lineage (NCBI taxonomy): Bacteria > Bacillati > Actinomycetota > Actinomycetes > Micrococcales > Micrococcaceae > Paenarthrobacter > Paenarthrobacter sp. 10L412. The sequence goes on from NZ_JBFTJT010000011.1 coordinate 101,444, forward strand.
GCGCGCTCGATCATGGCGGGATCATGCTGCAGGTCCTGCGCCAGGTCCGTCAGGTAGGCGTCGATCGATTTGCGCACTTGATGGTTCTGGTCATTTTGCACCGCACGTATGAACTTCAGGAGTTCGACGTACACCTTGTCGCTCACCAGCCCGTCCACGAACGTGGGCACCCACACCGGCGAACGGTCCGAAACCAGCCGGTTCACCGTCGTATGGTTCGCATCCACCCAATCGGCGGCACGATCAACCAAGAGGTCCACCAACTTGTGGTGATGCCCGTCAGCGAAGATCCGTTCCGCCATCCGCCCCACGGGCGGTCCCCACGGCGGGGTGAGCAGATGCTTGCGGACCATGCCCTCGATTACCGCCTGCACGTCGTCGTCATTCAGCACGGTGAACGCGCCGCGGATCATCGCGCCGCCTTCCTTGGCCACACGTTCGGCGCCTCCCGGTCCGGATAGCCACCGGCCGGCCTTGCGGGCAATATCAATGCTCGCCAACTTGTCCTGGACAACCTCCTGGGACAGGAAGTTGCTCTCCACGAACTCACTCAGCGATTCGCCGATCTGGTCCTTCCGGCGCGGAATGATGGCTGTATGCGGGATCTTCAAGCCCATGGGGTACTTGAACAGTGCCGTGACCGCGAACCAGTCAGCCAAAGCGCCGACCATGCCACCCTCGGCGGCAGCCCTTACATACTCAAGCCACGGGTACTGCTTCTGGAAAGCGAACGCCACCATGAACACAACGGCCATGCCTATCAACAGCGCCAGGGCCAGCCGTTTCATGCGGCGCAGCGCGGCTGCCTTTTCCTCGTCTCCGGCAGAACGGCCGACGACGGCGGATCCCGGTTGAGTGGCTCCGGAAGCTGTCGCTTGGGCTGGCTGGGCGTGGTTGGTGACGTCTTCGGCTGGGATTTGTTCAGAGTTCACCTGCATTAGCCCAGCGTAGCCCCGTGCGTGCAGCCGCGTGGGCTACCGTGGCTGCATGACTAGCGACGAATCCGCCCCTCGCCGGCCCAAGGTCTACGCACACCGCGGTGCCAGTGCTGCGTTCGCGGAACACACACGTGCGGCATACCTCAAGGCGATTGCGGACGGAGCTGATGGCGTTGAGTGCGACGTTCACTTGACCCGGGACCAGCACGTCGTCCTTCTGCATGATGCCAACCTGGACCGCACTTCCACGGGCACCGGACCGGTCTCGGAGAAGACCCTCGAGGAACTCCGGGCCTTGGACTTCTCCTCCTGGAAGGGTGCCCGGATACCGGATGCGTACGGCGGGATCGCTGATCAATTCCTCACCTTGCCGGAACTGCTGGACATTCTGCGCGGGGCCGGGCGCGAGATCGGTTTGGCGATCGAGCTCAAGCACCCCAGCCCCTACCAGCTCAATCTTGAGGACAGGGTTCTGGACGTGCTGCTCAGTGAGGGATGGACCCCCGGGGAGTCCCGGCTGGAGAACATTCAGGTCTCCTTCATGAGCTTCGATTCCGACTCGATCCAACACCTGCTGAAGACGGTCCCAGCCCAGCACATTTGCCAGTTGGTGGACAATTTCTCCGTGCAGGAGCTTCGGCAAGAGCTGGGTCTGGGACCGATCACGGCAGGTGCGGTGGCCAACGTCATGAAGGCAACCCAGTTGGAGGCTGAACGCATCCTGGATCATGGTGAGGTGGGAATTGCCGGACCGGGCATCGACTACGTGAGGGAACACGCCCGCAACGTGCAACGGTGGTTGGAATCCGGGAGCGTCTTCAGGGTCTGGACCGTGGACTCGGAGAAGGACGTAGCTCTGTGCCAGGGATTGGGCATCCATGAAATCACCACGAACAAACCCGCGCAGGTGTTGGCCCAGCTTCAGGTCCCAACCAGGTAGCAGTTGAGCGCGTTTTGGGCCCCCAAAACGCGCTCAACTGCGACCCAGTTGGGTACATTTTAGGGTGGCCCACCGCGCTTGTGATTGAGTGGTCTCATGTCATTCCGTTGGTCAGCCCGTGCCACCCAAACCACCTCTGCCATCGGTCTGAGCGCACTTCTCCTGGCCAGTGCCATGAAGCATTTCCGCACCCCGGGGTTCTATTACCCGGTGGTACCTGACTATTTGTGCCGCGTGGACGAGCCGGGAAGCCAGCCGAATGGTTCACTGGCTCTTATGTCCCGTGAGGAATGGGTCGCTTCCAGCGGCCTGCTCGAGGCGACGGCCGCCGTCGGGCTTCTCATCCCGGCCACCCGCAAAGTGGCTGCCGACGCTACGACAGCCATGTTTACCGTATTCCTCGCAGGGCATATTGATGCCCTCCGCCGTGCATATGGTCCCAACGGCACGCCCAGCCAACGACGCATGCACACCCTTAGGCTGCCTCTTCAGGTTCCGCTCATCCTGTGGTCCTGGAGCCTGCGGAAGTGAGTGGAGGTCCAGCAGTTCCCTTGAAACTCAGGGAGTCGCCAGCGTTCAAGATTGCCGTGTCGCTGAGCATTGCCACGGGCTTATACGGCGTGTCCTTTGGCGCACTTTCTGTGGCGTCAGGCTTCGATTTCTGGCAAACAATGGTGCTGAGTCTTTTGCTGTTCAGTGGAGGCTCGCAGTTCGCATTCATCGGCGTAGTGGCAGGTGGGGGGTCCGGGGTGGCAGCCATGACGGCCAGCGCTTTGCTCGGGCTGCGTAACGGCATTTATGGCATGCAGATCAATGCCATGCTGCGTCCACGTGGGTGGCGTCGCTACATCTCAGCCCATGTCACCATCGATGAGTCAACGGCGACGGCGTCCGGCCAGTCGGATCCCGACGAGCAACGCCGCGGGTTTTGGACCGCCGGTATCGGAATATTCATTCTCTGGAATATCTTCACTGCCATCGGTGCCCTGGCCGGCGATGCGATGGGTGACCCCAAGCAGTGGGGCTTGGACGGGGCTGCAGTTGCTGCGTTCCTGGCATTGCTGTGGCCGAGGCTGAAGGGGCGCGAACCCTGGGCGATTGCCGCTGCTTGCGCTCTTGCGACCATTCTCGCCGTGCCGTTTGTTCCCTCCGGCGTTCCCATTCTGGTGGCTGCGCTGGTGGCCGGTGTGATCGGTTGGTTCAGCCATGCACGGATGGATGAGGGACTTGAACCGGACGTAGACCCATACGCAGAAATGCGAGACCACGCGCACGGACACCACCGCGGCGGGAAAAGGGGAGCCGAATGAACCTCTGGCTCTGGATACTCATCGCGTGCGCTCTTGCTTACCTCACCAAACTGGTGGGCTACTTTGTCCCGGCCAAGCTGCTTCAGAGTCCCAGGATCATGCACATCGCAGGCACCATGACCATTGGGTTGCTGGCGTCTCTCACGGTGGTGAATGCCCTCGCGTCCGGACAGGGTTTGGTATTGGACGCGCGCATTGGCGCACTGGCGGCGGCCGCCGTCGCTCTTTGGCTCCGTGCGCCGTTCCTGGTGGTGGTTTTTTCCGGTGCTGCCGCAGCGGCACTGCTGAGGCTGCTCGGCTGGGGCTAGCCGGCTTTAGGTGAGACTGGCTGGGTTTTCTTTTTCACTGCAGCTAGGCCCCGTCAGCCGCGTGGCAATGTAGCTTCGAGAACTGGCCATGCCGTTGAGCGCTGTGATGACGCTGTCGCTGTCGATGATGTGCCAGACGAGCTGATGCCGGTTCGGCACGCTCATCAACCATCCAAGGTCTTCACGGACCTGCTGTCCGGTCAGCTCCGTCGCTAGCCCCGGCAGCAGCATGGCTTTGCTGGCTGTGTAGACCGAGTCACTGAGCAGGGCCGTGAAGGTCCCTTCTCCTGGCGCCTACAGGGTCTCAAGCTGTTCATTGTCCAGAGCACGTAGGTTTGTCATCCCCTGCGACCGCAGAGCCTCCCAACCGCCGAACTTTCTGGCGTGGTCATGGCTGAAGACTGCAACTGTTTCAGGAAGATCCAGAGCGAGCATCTCCACGACCCCGGGAGCGAACTCCCGATGCGGGTAGACCTCGAGGCTGGGAAGACTGGATTCCTCACAGAGGCGAGCATAGGTTTGACGGCCCACTTCCTCTAGGGACATTTCCTCGAAGGGATCTGCTGCCTCGAAGCTTGCCAGCACTCGTTGGAGATGCTGTCGGATGGTGTCCCGCCACTCTGACTCCGGTTGGTTATGGCAATTTGCAGCCACGTTCCAGAAACCGTATCCGCGGCCTTCTGCATCAATGGCGTGGTCAGGGTGGACCTGCACTTCGAAGCCCAGCTCAGCGAACACCTCACGCGCAAGACCCCGGAACTCGTCGGCCTTTGCGACCGTGAAGAAGGTCAGATCTACATCGGACGGTTCCGGCCGAGGCTTTTGGTCGGTTGTATGACCGCGCGCCTCGATCACTTCACCACGTTCAATCGCCAGCATTGAAAGGAGATCCGTCATGAACGAATATTGCGCCCCATAATATGGATGAACGGGAGTCGCGGAAGTTCCCAAAATCTATCCAAGGCTTGCAAATGCCTAATGTCAAATACCTCGGCTTAGGTGGCCGAGTACGAGAATATTTGCTTAATTAAAGAAAATTTTCGCGTTTCCGCGTCATGTTTCCTCAAAACATCGCACCGATTTGTGGGGAGGTTTATGTTCAAACTTGCCACCCCCCGGTGTCGACGTCTAATCATGGCTTGCCAGCAGGTCGTACTGCCCGCCGCAGATTCGAGGCTGACTCAGTTCACGCGAACTCCGCGTTGCAGCTCAAAATCGAAAGGAAAGCCGGGAGCCGGGGGCCCGCTGTACGTCCAGGGCCTCATCGGCAGGGCACGGAATGGTTTCCACGGCTAAACGCCAGCGGACCGGTGGATCTCCCGGAATGATTTCTCCAGCGATTGTATTATTACGAGGCCGTGCATATACTCGGTGCAGTTATCTCACTGGGGAGGTGACATTTTGGGGAATTGAGGGAAACTTGTTTCGTGCAATTAAGCCATTCAAACGCGCACGCATTGCGGTGATCGCCGGAGTCGCGGCCGCCATGATTATGGTCGGATCTCCCGCTGCGCAGGCGTACTGGAATTATCGGTACAAGGACGGCTACAGCTTCCAGAATCAAAAATGGTCGAGTATATCAGGCACCGACTCAGGCGGACGCGTCAACGTTGGCCAACCAGGTGCCTACTTTCTAAATCCCACCGAATACAGCGCAACCTTCGACGGGGCGACTGGGTACTGGCTAAACAGCATGTATGCCGCTGCCGGAGGCTGGGCGGGCTACTACCACTCGCCCAACTACGGCGCCTTCGAGCAATGCTGGTGGAACGCGAACGCGGACATGCCCAACGCACAGCCGCAAACTCTCTGCGAACAGTTCAAGGACTGACGTTGACGAATTCAATGGACATAATTTGGTACGGAGGCAGGAAATGAAGAAGCGCTCAACAGCAATCATCATCACCGGAGGTCTTTCCTTGGCTGCTTTTGCAATGGGGATTTCACCCTCCATGGCACAACCCATAACGCCTCTGGACAACGCAACGTTGGTTCCCGCGATCTCGCAACCCCAAACAGGGGAGGATTTGAACGTAGCCAACAGCCTCCCGCGGCAGCTCGCGGCAGAGTTCGATCGTTCGACGGTGAGGGTCGTCGCGCAGAACGCCCTCGGAAGGTACTCGGTGGCTCTCGATGCGACGGGTCAACAGGTCTGCGTCATTAGCCAACCCACGGGCAAGTCGGGCCTAGTCGGTGCGTCTTGCCTACCCAAGCAAGAGTTCGTTCAACGAGGGGTCAGTGTCGGAGTTCAAGAAAACGGCACGTCGGTCAGGACGACCGAAGCGTATCTCCTCCCAGGGGATGTCGACACGGCTCCACTTAGGGCCATGGCCACACCTAGCGGCGCATTGACTGGCAGGGACACTGCGCACATCATCGTTCAAACGGGAAACACCACGCTTCCTCAACAGGTCGAGCTCGGCAGGAGCAATAGTGCAGTCAAGTTCCAGTTCAACACAATCATCCGGCCATTCAAGGAGGGCGTTGTCTCCCCTGACATACGCTAAGCACCTCATTGCCGCCGCATCGACAGTCGTGACTGTTCTGGTTATTGGCTACCTTTCAATCCAGGCGGAAGGAATGACGAAGGGCTACCTTTTTGATTTGTCCGGCGCGCCAGCCCTTTCCGTTGTCAAAAGGTTTCCTTGGGAGATCCAGATCGGGGCTATCCTGTTCGGGCTTGCCGTGATAGCGACGTATTGGAAATTCACGATAACCAGAAGTGTCCGGGGTGTTGTTCTGGCAACCCTTATCGTTGCGGCAATAGGTGGCGGATTGTTCTTTGACGCGGTCCATGCAGCTCCCACCGGCCTTGTGGCCGTCTCGTTTGTCATGGGTGGAGTCTCTTTCTTCACTTTGGCGCTGATCGCTGGTGTCCTGACGGACCTGATCTTTCGGCCCGCAACAGACACGGCGGAAAGTTCGACTAGAACCAGAATGTCAACCAAAGCATAGAAAACAGGAGGGTAAAGCCATGAGCATTTACCCTCCTGTTTTCTCGGTCGCTCTCCTGCCAGGATTCGACCTGAAACCATCCACAGACGGGAAAAGGACTGGTGCGTGGTCACGTACCGGTCATTCTGCTCCCTCTGAATAAGAGCGTTCTCTCGCTTGGTGAATGTACCACGGACCCAATTTGCCGCGCCGCTTCGCTAGACGACTGCTCCGGCGAGCCGCCTGTCGGCAGCGGCGGTGCTCTTGGCTGCATTCAAAGCAGGCGTCGATACATTCAGCCAGCTTCTCCCTGTCCAGCCCGCTGGTTCCGCTCGGGTGGGCGCTGATCATCGCGCTGATGTGGTGGGTCATAGCCAGCTCCTGACGGCTTGAGCTCGACGGACGGCCGGCCAACCCGGGCGTTAATCCCACCCTGGACCCGGTTGCGGCCTACCTCCAGATGCTGGTTACGGCCTTGCTACAGACGCTGGCTGGGAGTGAACGCTGGCGGTAGTTAGACGTCCTCCGTCAGGGTCACGCCCGGGATGGGTGATTGTTCCGGGAGCGGGCGGGACGGACGTTCGGTCCGGATGGCATCTTCAATGAGCGCCACAGGACGCTTCCAGGCTTCGGAACCGGGTTCCATGGTGTCCACGGCTCCGATCAGCATGGCCAAGAGCCGGACCATATCCTCGATGGTGATGTCGCGGCGTAGTGAACCCTGACCTTGACCGCGCTCCAGGAGCGTGGCCATGGAGCCGATGAGGCCGCCGGTTATGCCCATGAGGAGTCCGCGTCGGCCTGCGACGGCGTCCAGCAGGTTGGCGTCTTCGCTCGCCACCTGCATGACGGCATCGATGACGTTGATGAGACCCTCGGCGGCATCCATGCCTTCGAGGGATGCGTCCGCAACAGGATCTACATGCTGGCGGAGTTGGCGGGAGAGGGCCGCAAGTACCAATTGTTCTTTATCGGAGAAGTTGCGGAACAGCGTTGCCGGACCCACTCCTGCCGTGGCGGCGATGGTCTGCAGGGGAACTTCGGGGCCGTGTTCCCGGAAACACTGCCGGGCTGCGGTGATGATTTTGTCCACATTTCGTGCAGCGTCGGCCCTGAGGGGCTTGCGTTCGGAGGGCTGTTCCATGCTTGTCAGGGTAGCAACGGACCGGGGTTGACCCCTTGTTACGCGGGAGTAGGCCGTTATGTGACAAACCAGTACGTGAAACACTGGATTTCATGTTGCTTGCATTCTCAGTCGCCCCTTCAGGCCAGCCCGCATCCGCCACCAACGGCGGACCCGCCCCCGACGCCTCCGTGCACGACGCCGTCGCCGCTGCGGTTAAGATCGTCCGGGAATCCGGATTGCCGAATCAGACGGACTCCATGTTCACTACCATCGAAGGCGAATGGGACGAGGTCTTTGACGTCGTTAAGCGGGCCACGGAGGCCGTGGGCCGCTTCGGCAGCCGCGTCTCCTTGGTGATCAAAGCGGACATCCGGCCCGGTTACAGCGGTGAGCTGACTGGCAAGGTGGAGCGTTTGGAAGAAGCTATTTCCACCACGGACTAGCTCTTTCCCCTGTCAGTGACCAGTGCAAGACTGGGGGCCATGATTGAACACGTGGCTGAACCCGGTTGGATTGACGTCGAGCATTACCTGACTGACGTCGTCGTGCGTCCTGATCCTGCCCATAAGCGCGCCCTGACATCTGCAGTCGAGGCGGGCATGCCACAGATTGAAGTGGCGCCGAACGCCGGCAAGCTGCTCAAGATGCTGGTGCAGTTATCCGGTGCAAGGCACGTCCTGGAGATTGGCACCTTGGCCGGTTTCAGCAGTATCTGGATGGCGCAGGGGCTTCCCGACGACGGCAGGCTGGTGACGTGCGAGTACCTCCAAAAGCATGCTGACGTCGCGCGGGCGAATGTGGACGCGGCCGGAGTGGGGCACAAGGTGGACATCAGGGTGGGTGCCGCTTTGGACACGCTTCCCACACTGGTAAACGAGGAATCGTTCGATTTTGTGTTCATCGACGCCGACAAGGAGAACGACGCCAACTACCTTGACTGGGCCATCCGTCTTGGCCACCCGGGCACGGTGATCGTGATCGACAATGTCATCTGGGACGGCTCAATCCTGGAGCCTGAGCGGGACGAGGTAAACGCGCCGGGCATCGTCAAAGCCTTGGAAACGCTGGGCCAGGACCCGCGTCTTGATGCCACCGCAATCCAGACTGTGGGCAGCAAGGGCTGGGACGGCTTCGCTATCGCCCGAGTGCGGTAGCCGATGGATTTCACGCTGCGCCCGGCAACGGTTGACGACGCCGAAGCCATGACCATCATGCATGTCCAGTCGTGGCGGGAAAGTTATGGGCATCTGCTGCCGCCGGAATTCTTCGTAAAGCAGGAAGCTGCCCTGCCGGACAGGATCGAGAGGTACAGGGCGTCGATCGCGGCAGGCCATCCGCGGATGCTGGCCCATGATCCCGATGGTGGATTGGTAGGGATTGCGGCTTCAGGACCCGGAAGGGACGAGGACAGCCCCTGCGACGTGGAGCTGTTCATGCTCTACACCCTCCAACGGATTCATGGCCGCGGTGTGGGTCAGGCGCTGTTGGATGCGCTCCTGGGTGACGGTCCGGCATATCTGTGGGTCCTGGACGATAATCCGCGGGCCCAGGCCTTTTACCGCCGCAACGGCTTCGTGCCCGACGGCAAGCGGCAGCTTTGCGACCCCTCGTGGTACTCACTTCCGGAACATCGGATGGTGCGGCCCGCCGTCGGGATTTAACGTCTGGAGACCGAGCCGTCAGGCGTTGGGCGTTGCCCGCTCATGGTGGCGTGGCCTGGTACGCCGGGCAGCGCGTGGCTTGGCAAGGAGATGGCGTAGCCGTCCTTGCCGGGCTACTGGTGCCGGTTCCGTGTTGCCGGGTGGTTCCTCCTCGAGGGGTTCCTCCAGGAGGCTGGGCGGTTTGGGCACCCGGGCAATCAGTAGGCAGACCACGGTCAGCCAGGCGAACGCGACCGTAAACACCTCCACCCAAACCGATCCCAAAGCTTCCATGAAGAGATCTTATGGCCCAATGACACTAAATGGTAAGCACCCTTATTAAATGCTCCCGTGGAACGCGATGATGCGCTCCTCCACTAGGCTGGAACCATGACTCAGGCAGGGCGGTTTTAGTGGCCAAACCCGGTAAATCCAGCAAGGCAGGCAAGTCCGGCCGGGCGGGAAGGTCGACGGCGGGAGTCATCGAGGTGCCTCACGGCACCCGGCCTGACGGTCCGGTAGAAGGCGTCTATTACATCGACACCGGCGACTGCGAACTGCTTCCCGATCCTGACAACAACAACGGCTGGCTCCTGAAGATCAATGGCGTGCTGAGCTCGCACATTGACCTCGCCGATCCACTGTTCCTCGACTTCGAATACATGCGCTGGATTGCTGCGCTGGTGGAATCGAGATGGCCGAGGGAGGCCAAGCCAAAACTCCGTGTCCTGCACCTGGGTGGGGGAGCGTGTTCCATGGCGCGATACTTCAACGCGGCGTACCCGGATGCGCGGCAAGTGGTTGTGGAGCTCGATGGGAAGCTCGCCGAGTACGTCCGCGCCTGGTTCGAACTCCCCAAGGCGCCGCTGCTGCGGATCCGCGTCGGTGAAGCACGGGAAGTGACCGAGTCCCTGACCCCTGATACGCGGGACCTCATCATCCGGGACGTCTTCGCCGGAGCCTTCACGCCGCGCGCCCTCACCACCCGCGAGTTCAACACCCACGCCGACGCCGTCCTGGCCCCCGATGGCTTGTACGTGGTCAACTCGGGCGACGCGCCGGATCTGAAGAATGCACGCGCTGATGCTGCGACCATCGCCGATACTTTTGAGCACACCATGATCATCGCGGACCCCGCCATGCTGAAAGGCCGCCGCTACGGAAACATGATCATGGCCGGCAGCCACGTGCCATTCGGCGACGACCCAACCCTGGCCCGCAAGCTCTTGGGCGGGGCCGTCCCTGCACACATCTGGAACGACGCCCAAGTGCGGGCCTTCGCCGCCGGGACCCCGGTTCGGCACGATCCGCCGGCGGCTTCAGCCCAGTAGCTCCTCGCGCCGCCCTTCCGTCTCCTCGCGCAGAGCCTGCACGACGGCGGCTACCGCTGGGCGGCGCATCGAGTCGGGGCGGAGGACCATCCAGTAGGGGAGCAGCTCGGCGAAGTCGGATGGCAGGAGCCGCACCAAATCTGCGTGGCGATCGGCCATGAAACACGGCAGGAATCCCACGCCTGCACCCGCCCTCGTCGCCTCCACATGCACGAACACGTTGGTGGAGCTCAGGCCATCGCGCATGGACGGGACGAGCCTCCGTGGAGCGTCCAGATCATCCACCTGGAGCATGGAATCCACGAAGTAGACCAACTGATGCTGCGTCAGTTCCTCAATGCTGCCCGGCGTGCCATTGTCCGCGAGGTAGTCCCGCGAGGCGTACATTCCCAGGCGGTACTCGCCCAGGCGGATTGCCTCTGCGCGGTGAACCTGTGGCGTCCCGACCACTACCTCGATGTCCAGGCCCGAGCGTTGCTGAAGCGCCCGCCGCGTCACGGTGACAATCTCAACGCTGAGCCCAGGATGGTCGCGTCTCAGTTTCGCCACGGCAGGCGCAGCTATATAGGCGCTGAAACCATCGGTTGCCGTCATGCGGACGACGCCGGTAATGGGGTCGGGTGCGCCGTCGCTGGGTCCCAGTGCGCCCACCGCAGATTCAATGCGTTCAGCGACCAGTACGGCCTCTGCCCCCAACTCCGTCACTTCCCAGCCGCCAGCGGCGCGCGCGAGGACGCGGCCGCCCAGAGCCTTTTCCAGCGCCGCTATCCTGCGCGAAACGGTGGTGTGGTTCAGGCCCAAGGCTTGCGCCGCCGTCGTGAATTTTCCTGAGCGTGAAACGGCCAGGAGGATGAGGAGATCGTCCGGATTGGGCTTCATATCTGCAATTCTGCACACACTCGGTGCCACTTTGGTCATTGAGGCCGGATGAATCTGCAGTAATACTCAGTGGAGCATTTCGTGTTGTGGATCACAGCATGCATCAGGGCACTGTCAAAAGGGTCAACGAGGACACTGAGGAGATGGATATGAGCGTAGAGCAGCGCTCCACATCAAAGGCCGGGAACCAATCCGGCAAGGGCTCCGGCCTTAAGAAGATCGTCGCTGCGTCCATGGTGGGCACAGTGGTGGAGTGGTACGAGTTCTTCCTGTACGCCACCGCCGCGACGCTGGTTTTCGGCAAATACTTTTTCCCAAGCACCGGCAACGAATTGGACGGCATCATCCAGGCGTTCCTGACCTACGCGGTTGGCTTCGTGGCCCGCCCGCTCGGCGGAATCGTCTTCGGCCAGATCGGCGACAAACTGGGTCGCAAGCCCACGCTCCAGCTGACCATTGTGATCGTGGGCGTCTCCACGTTCCTCATGGGCTGCCTCCCTGGCTTCGCCGAGCTGGGCTACTTTGCACCGGCCATGCTGGTGGCGCTTCGCTTCATCCAGGGCTTCGCGCTCGGTGGCGAATGGGGAGGTGCCGTGCTCCTGGTAGCTGAACACAGCCCCAACAAGTCGCGCGGCTTCTGGTCATCCTGGCCGCAGGCGGCAGTGCCCGTGGGTAACCTCCTGGCCACGCTGGTCCTGTTCATCATGTCCACCACCCTGAGCAGCGAGGCATTCCTCGGCTGGGGCTGGCGGGTCGCCTTCTGGCTGTCCGCAGTGATCGTCTTCGTCGGCTACTACATCCGCACCCACGTCACGGAGGCACCCATCTTCCTCGAAGCCAAGGCCCAGGTGGAGGAATCCAAGGCCATCAGCTACGGCGTTGGCGAAGTCATCCGCAAATACCCCAAGGGCATCCTGCAGGCCATGGGTCTCCGCTTCGCCGAGAACATCATGTACTACCTGGTGGTCAGCTTCGCAATCGTCTACCTCAAGAGCGTCCATAAGTACGACACGTCATCGCTGCTGCTCGCATTGCTTATTGCGCACGTGATCCACTTCCTGGTCATCCCGCAGGTTGGACGTCTTGTTGACGCCTGGGGTCGCAAGCCCGTGTACCTGGTAGGTGCCATCGCCGGCGCAACATGGCCGTTCTTCGCATTCCCAATGTTCGATACCAAAAACGCCGTGGTGATCGTGTTGGCGGTGACCATCGGCCTATGCCTGCACGCGTTCATGTACGCAGGCCAGCCCGCAATTATGTCCGAGCTCTTCCCCACCCGCATGCGCTACTCCGGTGTTTCGCTCGGCTCACAGGTTACGTCGATCTTCGCAGGGTCCCTCGCTCCGCTGCTGGCAACGCAGTGGCTCAAGGACACCGGCTCCTGGCTCCCCACCGCGATTTACCTCGTCATCGCCTGCGCGGTCACCGTCGTCGCCGTCGTTTCGCTGAAGGAAACCAAGGGCATCGCGCTGCAGGACGTGGACGAAGCCGACGCCGTGCGACACGGTCTGACTACGTCTTCACCTTCGAAAGGCTAGTTCCATGGACAACTCCTTGAACGGGCGCAAAGCACTGGTCACCGGTGCTGCGAGCGGAATCGGCGCAGCCTGCGCCCGTGCGCTCGCAGCCCGCGGGGCGAAGGTGGTAGTGGCCGACGTCGATGCCTCCGGGGCTGCGGCTCTCGCCGACGAGCTGGGCGGCACGGCGTGGATAGTGGACCTGTTGGACGTCGATGCCCTGGCCGCCCTCAGCCTTGACTGCGACATCCTGGTCAACAACGCCGGCATCCAGAAAATAGCGCCGATCGAGGAGTTCGAACCTGCTGAATTCAGGCGGATACTCGCCCTGATGCTGGAGGCTCCTTTCCTCCTCATCCGGGCCGCACTCCCACACATGTACGCCAATGGGTTCGGCCGGATCATCAACATCTCCTCGGTTCACGGGCTCCGGGCTTCGGCCTACAAGAGTGCGTACGTCTCCGCGAAACATGGCCTCGAAGGGCTCAGCAAAGTCACTGCCTTGGAGGGCGGTGAGCGCGGAGTGACGTCCAACTGCATCAACCCCGGGTACGTCCGCACGCCCTTGGTGGAGCGACAAATCGCCGATCAAGCCCGGCTCCACGGCATCCCCGAGGCAGAGGTCCTGGCCAAGGTGATGCTGACGGAGTCGGCAGTAAAGCGGCTGGTGGAGGTTGAGGAAGTCGCGTCGTTGGCAGCCTGGATGGCCTCCGACGACGCCGGTATGGTCACCGGCGCGAGCTACACCATGGACGGCGGGTGGTCGGCCCGGTAACCCCCACCATCCCTTCGCCGAGGTGACAGTTAGTGCCAATGTTCCGCGCGAACATTGGCACTAACTGTAGTTTCGGCGCGGAGATCCAGGCTAACTTTGGCCGCCGATGATTGCCTCGGCATTATCAAAGGCCCAGGTCACCAGGGGTATAAGGAGTGCCGTGAGCTCGCGGCCGCGTTCAGTCAGGCTGTAGTCCACGCGCGGCGGGATGACGGGTTGTGCGTCGCGGCGTACCAGCCCGTCCCGTTCGAGCGTTTTCAGGGTTTGGGCCAGCATTTTTTCGCTGACGCCCTCAGCACGTCGGCGCAGTTCGCTCCATCGCTGATCGCCTTCGGAAAGCGAAAGCAGGATCAGCACTCCCCATTTGCTGGTGATGTGATCCAGTACTGTCCGGCTGGGGCAGCCGGCAGGGAAGACGCCGTCGGCGACGGTGGCCGGGAGGGTACTTACTTTCATGTCAGTACCTTACCTTAAAGTGCGTACTCTCTTTCGGGAAGTTATCTGCGGAAGCGTTGGTTGTGATCGGTGACCGTCCCATTAATTTCCTTGAAAGGAACCAGTCATGAGCATCGTCATTACCGGAGCAACAGGCCAGCTGGGCCGTCACGTCATAGAGGCCCTCCTTGAACGCAATGTTCCGGCTGACAGCATTGTCGCCACCGGGCGCTCCATCGAAAGGCTGTCCAATTTCGTTGCGCGCGGCGTTCGCGCCGCTGCAATGGACTACGACGACGCTGCGTCGGTCGCCCAGGCGCTTAAAGGTGCCACCAAGGTCCTTCTCATATCGGGAAGCGCCGTCGGCCAGCGGGTAGAGCAGCACCGCACGGTTATCGAGGCGGCAAAAGCCGAGGGTGTGGAGCTTCTCGCCTACACCAGCATTGCCAACGCAGACACCACCCGCATGAAGCTGGCTACAGAGCACCAGGCCACTGAATCCATCCTCAAAGAATCCGGCGTCCCCTTCGTCCTCCTTCGCAACAGCTGGTACATCGAGAACTACACCGACCAGTTGCCGGGAACACTGGCGCAGGGCGCGCTTGCGGGCAGTGCCGGAAACGGCAAGGTTAGCGGTGCCTCCCGCGCAGACTACGCGCAAGCTGCGGCCGCGGTTCTGGTTGCGGAGCACCAGGCCGGCAAGATCTACGAGTTGGGCGGTGACGAGGCATTTACCTTGGACGAGCTGGCCGCCGAAATTAGCGCTGCATCAGGCAAGTCCATCGAATACCGCGACCTCCCGGCAGACCAATACGCCGATCTCCTGACGGGCGCAGGGGTGCCGGAAGGCTTCGCACAGATCCTGGCCGACACCGATCTGGGCATTGGCCGCGGCGACCTTTTGGTGACCACCGGTGATCTGAGGAAACTGATCGGGCGCCCGGCAACTGCCTTGTCCGAGGCCGTGCGCTCCGCTGCTGCTGCCATCTGAGCCGAGCCCCCTCACGAGCTGACAGTTAATGCCAATGTTCCGCGCGAACATTGGCATTAACTGCAGTTTAGGCGCGGGTATCAGGCCGTCTCGTCCACGAGCTCTGCACGACGCAGGCCACCACCGCGAACCCATAGCTTGTAAGCGACGAACAGGAGGATCAGCCAGGTACCGCCGACATATAGGGCTACCCGCGTATCCTCGAAGACCCCGAGGATCACGATCACCATAGCCATGAACGCCATGGTCAGGATCGACGCTGCCGGCCACAGGGGCGAACCGAATTCCGATGCCGGAAGCCCCTTGCGCTTGATCTCCCCCTTCATGGCAACGTGCGAAGCAAGGATCATCACCCAAACCCACACTGTGGCGAACGTAGCAATCGAGGCGATCAGCACGAACACGTCTTCGGGAATCACGGCATTTAGCAGGACGCCCACCAGCAGGATTCCGCCCATCATCACCACGGTCATCCAGGGGACGCCGTGCCTGGAGATCTTGCCGAAGCTCTTCGGAGCATGACCTTGCTGGGCAAGACCGAACAGGATGCGGCCGGCTCCAAAGATGTCGCTGTTGATAGCGGAAAGGGCCGCAGTGATGACCACGGCATTAAGGATGTGCGGTGCAGCAGGGATACCCAGGCCGTCGAAGATCTGCACGAACGGGCTGCCGCTGCTGCCGATTTCGTTCCACGGGAAGATGCTCATCAACACGCCCAGGGTCAGGACGTAGAACAGCAGGACGCGGACTGGCACAGTGTTGACTGCCTGCGGGATGACCTTTTTGGGATCGGCAGCTTCGCCAGCGGTAATGCCGATTGTTTCGATCCCACCGAAAGCAAACATCACGACGGCGAACGCGGCCAGGAGCCCTTCGAAACCGTTCGGGAACAAACCGCCGTGGTTAACCAGGTTCCCCAACCCCGGTGCCACACCGCCGCCGTCGCCCGTTTGGAAGCCGAAAACGACGATTGCTGCGCCTCCGACGATCATGGCGATAATCGCCACCACCTTGATCAGCGAGAACCAGAACTCCAGTTCACCGAAGACCTTCACGCTCAACAGGTTCATGGCACCGAGGAAGAGAATGATCGCGAGGACCCAGATCCAGCGGTCCACCTGTGGGAACCAGAAGCCCATATAGATGCTGAAGGCTGTGACGTCGGCAATGGCCACAATCGCCATCTCGAACACGTACGTCCAGCCGGTAACGAAGCCGGCGAACGGTCCAAGGTACTTGCTCGCGTATTGGCCGAATGAGCCGGAGACGGGGTGTCGGACGGCCATTTCGCCAAGTGCGCGCATCACCATGAAAACGGCTGCGCCGCCGATGATGTAGGCCAAAAGGACGGCGGGGCCGGCCTTCTGTATGGCGGAAGCAGAACCGTAAAACAGTCCCGTGCCGATCGCGGATCCGAGTGCCATAAAGCGGATGTGACGGACGTTGAGGCCACGGCTCAGTGCCGTACCGGCGGCTTGGAGGACGGTGTCCTTCGAAGCCAGCATGGTTTGTTGCATGGTAAAACCTTCTCGTCTTTGGGAGGGGATCGCTATCCAGCAGATCACTTTTGGCCGCCCTGTGATTGGCCTCACGGGGGTTTGGTGTCTTTGATCGCAGACAGTGCGACAGGAGTCACAGTCGAATCTCAGATACGATGTCCGCGGACAGCTAGTCACCTCGACAGGTACTTCTTGAAGCCTCATCGCCGCCGGATGGCTCGGACACTGTCATCGCATCTTTCTTGGGGGACTCTTTGATGTCTGTTTTCGGCGCTGCTTCCATCCGTGCTGCCCGCCATCGTTGGACCGCGGCCATTGTTGCCTTGATGGCTGGGGCATCACTGCTCTTCGCAGCCCCCGCCCAGGCGCATGACGTTCCTGACTTTGAGATTCCCCTCGCCTCACAGGCTCCTGTTCCGTTCGTAGCGCGGGCTGTTAATGCGGCCGGTGTCCTTGATCTGTGGAGGACAGGTGGCCCGGCGACACGGGCGGCGGCCCAGCTTGCCTTGGTGGGCGGGCCCGCAGCCGTGCAGGCATTCCTTGACGGCGGACAGGACCTTGCGCTGGCAACGGACCGCAAGGAGCTGGTAACCAAGCCGACGAAGCGGGGAAGCGCGCACGTACGGTCTTCCGCGGAAGCGGCTCTCATCTCCGATGCCGCAACGGTTGCCTTCTTGTCCGAGGGCTGGGCGGGTGCCTGGGAACTTGATCTGAGGATCACTGCGACATGGTTCCTGGACTCGGAGGGAGCAATCCGCAAGGCCGCTTCCGACAGTTTGGACGCCGGCGGGGAAGCCATCGAGCAGTTCGTGCTTGAGGGCTGGCGGAAGATCGCCCAAGGCCAGGATCGGGAGGCGGTTTACTACCTGACTAATTCACCCGTGCCTGAGGTAACTCTCGGAGCTCAGGCGGCCCTCGATACGAACAGCCCTGATGCAATCGCTGACTTCCTGCGCTACGGGCAGTTTCTCGTCTCAGACCATCACACTGAGTCAGAGGCAATAGCCGCGCTGCTGCAGCAGGTCAAGGCAGACGTCGCAGCCAACCCGAACGGGGCTGCCGTCGCGGCTGAGAGGGCGAGGACCGCCGTCGGGCAGGCTCGGAGCACTGCAGCTGCTGCCAGATCGGCGGACTCATCGCGCCTCATCGCGGACAGGGACTTCCTTTCATCGTTGGCCTCGCCTCGGCAGACCACGGACATGGCGCTGCTGACATCCGAGGAGCCAGCAAAGGCCGCCTTCGCGAAGGCGGCCCGCGAAACTCCGGAGCTACTGGCAACCCTTACTGCACCGGGAACCGATCTCGATGCCCACATCAAGGAAGCCCGCCAAGCCACGCTGGATCTGGCGCTCACCGGCACCCCGAAGGTGAAGAAGGCCGCCGAGGCCGCTCTGCTTGGCGGGGAACCCCGCGATCAAGGCCTTCATCTCCAGTGGCTACGCGGCGGCGATCAAACTTGATGGCTCGGCTTTGGGCGCGGACCGGCAGCGTGTCTACCAGCTTCTCCACCTTGGCGCTGGGCATGTAAACGCAGCCGCCGACGCCGCTCTCAGTTCCGCCAACCACGCGGATGTCCGCTACTTCCTGGAATACGGATTCGATCAAGCGCTGCACCTGGATAGTCGGGTCCAAGCGACGTTCGCCTTGGATTCAACACCGGAGATGCGGGCAGCTTCCAGTGTCGCCCTCGACGGCAGTCGGGCCGACCTTCAGGCCTTTATGATTGGCGGAAAAGCCGCCGCCGCCGAGCGTGACAAGGCCACGGCCGCCCACGTAGCGTTGGTCAACGCGACGATCGCCGAACTCGCCGGACTGGCAGACAAAGCAGCGCTCGACGCCGGGACGGCGGCCGACGCTGCCAAGTCGGCTGAGGCGGCACGGCAGGCAGAAGCGGCACGGCAGGCGGAGGCCGCGCGGCAGGCACGAGCAGTCCAAGCTGCTGAAGGAGCGCTACCGCTTAGTGGCGTGCCGCAGGTCGCCGTTCACCAGTTGACCGGATCAGCCCCGGCCCCGGCCCCGGCGCTGGTGCCGTGGCAATCGGCACCCGCCGTCGTGATCCCCGCAACGGGCGAGACGGGTGCGTTAGCCACTGGCCTACCCGCGCTTCCCCCTCCTCCGGCTGGCAGCGCAAATCCGGGTGACATCGTGTCCGTGGAGCCGGAAGCCCAGGAAGCCGCCACAGCTTCCAACACGTCACAAGGCTTGAACGCTTGGACTATCGGGTTGATTGCGTTGCTGGTCGCTGCGGCGGCCGGTGGAATCACGCTCGTTCTGCGCCGGAAAACGTCGGCAAGTGCAGCGCTGGAGACGTCGGTCAAGGCCCAGCCTTAGGCGTGCCCTAGTGACGGGGATTCTTCCGCAGGTATTCCCGTAGCCCCGGGATGGCAAAGACAACTTTGCCGTGACCGGCTGATTCGATGAGACCAGCATCCAGCAGTCGTGTGCGGTACTTGGCCACCAACGTGGGTCGCGAGCCAGTTCTCTGCACGATGTCGGCGATCGTCGAAATGTCATCGTCGATTGCCATGGCGTGTAGGAATTCCAGGTCCTTCGAGGACGCCGACGAAAGGGCAGCTTCAATCACAACGCGTTCGTTTCGTCGGATTGCTGCTTCTGTTGCCCGGTCGACAGCAGCCGGAGTAAGGGAATCGTCGTGGTTCTCAGCCTCCCTCCAGAGAAAGTAGCCGACCAATTGAATGAGGAATGGGTAGCCACCAGTCGCAACGGCGGCGCGGTGAATCTGGTCGGGAGCGATAGCTATGTCGGCCCGAGCGAATGTCTCGGTGAACGACGCTTCGACATCCCGTATCGCGGCGGCATGGAGATCAATCTTGTCGGCCCTGCGAAGAAAAGTAGCAACTCCCTCGTTCAGAAGGTCCGACACAGCCGAGGGTAGGCCAGCAAAAATCAGAGCTATTGGCAGCCGGTCTTGGATGAAGTGCTGTACGTTTGCAGCCAACTGGGCCAGTTCGGAACGGTCGGCGGCGTGGATCTCGTCCACTGTGATGAGGAGGCCAGTTCCGTTTGCGTCCAGAAGCTGGAGGAGGTTCTCTCCCAGCTCCCTCCAGTCGACCTGCCGTTCTGGTGATAGTTGCGTCGTAACGCCAAACCCAGCGACTGTGACTGCCGTGATGCGTCGTCGCGCGTCGGGTCCGTCCCCCAATTCTTGGGTAAGGCGACGCATCTTTTCACCTATGCGCCCCATGAACGTGCCGGTCGCCGTCTCCGAAATCACAGCCCAACCATGTTCCCTGGCTACATCGTGGGCTGCCCCGAGCATAACTGTCTTGCCGATGCCGCGGGCGCCGGTAAAGATGGACAGCAGGCCAGGAGCCCCGGAACCTAGCCTGAGGCCGTATTCAAACTCGTCCAGGAGCCCTGACCTGCCGATGATCTCCGGAGGGGTTGCCCCTGCCGTAGGGCGAAATGGGTTCTCTGTTATGACCATGGCCCGATCCTACAGGTGAATCTGGGTGAATTTGGTGAATTTGGATAACTGGGTGAATTTGGTGAACATCCCGCATTGGGACCGACCTCCCGCGGGCATCTCCGGCAGTGCGGCTCAGCCCCGCAGCAGGTACTTCGCTACGCCCTCCGGGTTTGCCAAGGCCAGCAGGTGGCCGCCTGCGATGACGTCGGGCGTGAGTCCTAAGCGTTCTTTGGCCACTCGGCGCTGGAATTCCACGGGAAAGAACCGGTCGTCCCTCCCGCTGAGTACCCTTGTTGCGATGCTGGGCCACTCCGTGAAGTCGCAGACTGATTCGAAGACCGCATTGGCTTCCGGCCGCTGATACGGTTCACCCGCTGCAGCGACGTCCGGTGGAACGTCGTGCAGGAAATCTGTGGCAACGTCGAACTCGGGACTGTAACCGTGGGCCGCAGCAGCGCTCTCCCTCGCGGCGTCCCAACCTGTGTTCGCCCACCAGTCGCCAGGGGTTTCGCCCGGCATTGGGATCATCGCGTTGACGAGGACGAGCTCGCGGATGATTGACGCACGGTCGCAGACCAACGGCGCGGTAAAACCGCCCAGTGATTGGGCCACGAGCACGACGTCGGTGCGGGCGCCAATGGCGTCCAGAACCAGTCGCGTGTACTCCGGCAGGCCAGCACGTTCGTCGTCCCCAGGGAGGTCGACCGCGACGGCCTCGTGTCCGGCACGCTCCAGCAGCGGAACCACCCGGCTCCAATACCAGGCTGTCCCGCCGGCTCCCGGGATCAGGACGAACGTACTCACGGCAGTTCGGGCCGCACGCAGTGGCGAGGGTGAAACACGGTGGAATTCATGTCCCTATTGTCTTCCTTCACAGGGGCGCCGATTCTGCGTAACGTCGGCTCCATGGACCCTGTCATCCAGACCACCGATCTCCATAAGAATTTCGGCCGGGTCAAGGCACTGGACGGCCTCGACCTCGAAGTCCCCGCGGGGCAAGTCCACGGGTTCCTCGGCCCGAACGGTGCTGGGAAGTCCACTACGCTGCGTATCCTGCTGGGCCTGGCACGGGCCTCGTCCGGCAGTGCGAGAGTCCTTGGATTGCACCCATGGGCTGACGCCGTTGAACTCCACCGGCGTGTTGCCAGCGTCCCGGGCGATGTCAGCATCTGGCCGAATCTCTCAGGGGGAGAGGCCGTTGATTTCCTCTCGCGGCTTCGGGACGGCGGGACAGATCGCGCTGGGTATCGACGCAACAAGGAGCGCTTGTGCCAGCTCTTCGACTTTGACCCCACCAAGAAGGGCCGTGCCTACTCGAAGGGAAATCGCCAGAAGGTTGCGCTCATCGCAGCCTTGGTTGCCGACGCCGAGGTCTACCTTCTGGACGAGCCGACAAGCGGCCTGGATCCCCTCATGGAGGCCGTCTTTACTCGCGAGATCCGGAGGCTCGTCGCCGAGAAAGGGGCCACTGTCCTTCTTTCCAGCCACATTCTCTCCGAGGTGGAACAGCTTGCCGATAGTGTCAGCATCATCCGGGCAGGTCGGATCGTTGACGGCGGGACTCTGGACTCCCTGCGCCACCTGACCCGCACAGGGATCTCTTTCGCGCAGGACCAGGTGGACGTCCAAGCCCTCCAAAGCCTTTCCCAAGTCCACGACCTCACCTTGGCCGCAGGCCGGATCAAGTTCAATGCCGATTCGGACCGTGTCCACGAGGTCCTGCCGCTTCTTGGCCGTCTGGGAGTTCAGGGCCTGCTGGTCGCTCCACCGTCGCTGGAAGAGTTGTTCCTCCGGCACTATGGGGATGCCCTTCCGCCGCAATCAGAAGAAGTGAAGCCCGACGGCGGCACTCACCATGGGCGGAGCCGCCCGCCCGCTGGGACGGGCCCTTGAGATGAGCCGCTTTCTTGACTTGTATTGGCAGCGGCTCCGCCGCGACCGTTGGCAACTCCTGAGCTGGGTTGCTTCCATCGGTGCGCTCGCATTTTTCGCCACAACAGCAGTGGCTTCGGCATACGGCGACGATGCTTCCCGCGCCGAGATCCTGCATGTTGCCACGGCGACTCCTGCCATTTTGATCCTCCGCGGACTGGTCCGGGGCCCCGCTCTGGATGCGTTTACGTTTTTCCAGATCTTCGCCTTCTTGGGTGTCCTCGCTGGGCTGATGAACACTTTCATGGCAGTGCGGCATACGCGTGCCGAAGAGGAAGCGGGCCGGGCTGAGCTCGTCGCGTCCACGGCCGCGGGCCGTTGGATGCCGCTGACGGCGACCGTGACTCATGGGCTCGTTGGAAACGTACTGGTGGCCGCGGCAGTCACGTTCGGCTTTATCTCCGGCGGGCTCGATGCCGCGGGCTCGCTGGTTGCCGGTCTTGCGGCCGGAGCCATTGGATGGGCGTTTCTCACGGTCGGATTGCTCGCGTCCGAGTTCATGAGTACCTCGCGTGGGGCGAACGGAGCGGCGGCAGGGCTGGTGGTCGCCGCCTATCTTCTGCGTGGTTTCGGGGACGCGACCGGCGACGTCAGCCAGGACGGCCTGACGGTAACGGCAGCTTGGCCGAGCTGGGTTTCGCCCATCGGCTGGGGGCAGCAGACTTTTGCCTACACAGGAAACCGATGGTGGCCCCTGCTGCTTCCGCTGGGCCTTGGCATCGCATGCGTCTCACTGACCGCCGTCATCATGTCCAAGCGCGATGTAGGCGCGAGCGTGCTGGCCGGACGACGAGGCCGGACGAACGCCCGATCCTCGCTCCGCGGGCCCTTCGCCCTGGCACTACGACTCCAGCAGGGCGCGATCGTCAGCTGGTGCATTGGCGGGTTTATCGCAGGCCTGCTCACCGGCGCCCTGGGCGCTGCCATCCAGCAGGTCAGCATCACGAATTCCTCGGTCACGGCGATCCTTAGGGCCATGATCGAGGCGCAAGGCACATCCATGACAGAGTTGGTCATTGCTGTCCTCTTTGAGATCGGTGGCATCCTGGCGGCGGCCTGCGGACTCCAGGCCGTTCTGCGATTGCGGCAGGAGGAAGTGGCGGGCACTGCAGAACTGGTGCTCTCGCAACCACTCGGCCGCATTCGTTGGTTTGGCAGCTTTCTCGGCCTTGGGGCGGTCTCGGTGGTACTCGTCATGGTGTTCGCGGCGTTCGGTGCCTGGTATTCCTTGTTGGTCTCCGGTGAAACAGCCGTTGACGTGGGCAACGTGTGGGAGACTGCCGGTGCTCAAATCCCGGCTGCGCTGCTTTACTTGGCCTTGCCCGCTGCGGTTTTTGTAACCGTTCCGCGCGCTACTGTTCCGATCGGTTGGGCGTTGCTGGCGTTGGGCGTCGTGCTGGGTGTCTACGGCGGAATGCTGGGCTTCGACAAGACCCTCAGGGACATTTCGCCCTTCACGCACACGCCGGTGGTTACCACCACGGGAACCGATTGGAGCGGCGGCTTTTGGATGCTCGGGATTGGAGCGGCGCTAGTGGTGTTCGCGTTCGTCGCCGTACGGCGCCGGGAGGTTGGCACGGTCTGAGCCGCTCTAGACATAAGACCGGTAGTTAAGTCTGGTATTTCAGACACCGCATGGAGGGAGTGGTCTGGCGTTGCCGCACTTAACAGGGCACGCTTGAGTACGGGATACCGGACACATCGCCCCGGAGAGGCTGAACGGTGTCCGCTTCAGCAGTCTTGAGCAGTGAGGAACCATGACAACCACGCCACTGGCACCAGGCAAGGCCACGTCCAAGGTCCCTGCCGCCGAAAATACGCTGCGCATCCTGAAACTGTTGGCCTCCCGCCGGGGTCCGATGGCGGCGTCGAACATTGCGACGGCGCTCGGCTTGCCCCGCTCCAGCGTCTACCACCTGCTCGGTGTCATGGAGGCCAACGGCTTCGTCCTGCATCTGCACGAAGAGCAGCGCTACGGCCTCGGCATCAGCGCCTTTGAGCTCAGCTCGGCCTATTCGCGGCAGGAGCCCTTGTCGCGTCTCGGGCGGCCCATGTTGGCCTCGCTGGTGGACGTGATCGGCGAAAGCGCGCACCTGGCCGTGCTTCACGGTCGCGACGTCCTCTACATCGTGGAGGAACGCGCCAAGAACCGCCCAAGCCTGGTGACCGACGTCGGAGTCCGCCTGCCCAGCCACCTCACGGCGTCGGGCCGCGCAATCCTGGCCGCCCTGCCAAAGTCGCAGGTTCGCGCCCTTTACCCGAACGCCGCCGCCTTCACATCGCGCCACGAAGTGGAATTTCCGATCATGAAGTACTCCGCCCTGTCCTCCCATCTGGACCAGGTGCGGCAGCGTGGCTACGCCACGGAAAACGGCGAGATCACGCCCGGATTCGGCTCAATAGCCGCCGCTGTGACTGACCACGTTGGATGGCCGACGGCGGCAGTCGCCGTCACGTTCTTGGAGGACAAAGTGCCGGCTGAGCAATGGCCGGTACTGGCTGCGCGCATCCGCAAGGCTGCCGACGAATTATCGGTGCGCATTCACGGACGACCGGCTGGCTAGGCCGTTCGCATAGTGGATTCGCCCTAGTCGCCACGCGGCTTCGGTTCGCCGGGCTTCGGTTCGCCCGGCTCAGGTTGGCCCGGCTGCGAGGCTTCGCGCTCGACGAGTCTGCGGAAGGTCTCCAGCTCACCGCGGAAGCTGCCCCGGTAGGACCCCATGGCGAAAATCCGCCCGAAGACCGCTGAAACGAATCCTCGGGTCACGAACTCCTGCTGAATGCGCGTGCCGCCTCCCTCGGCAGTAAACCTCACATCCGACTCGCCCTTCAGGAGCGCGTTGCCGAATCGTGTGCGGATGTGCCAAGGCCGTTCGACGGCGAGGATCTCTGTGGGGCTTGCCATCCGTCCGAACCACGCCGTGTAGCGGCTGCCGGCCTGGTCGACCGAGCCAGTGCGATCGGTCACGCGGGTGACTCCGCCGATCCATTCCGGGAACCGGTCCAGATCCGTCCAGGTCGCGAAAACGCGCTCCGGCGGAGCCGCAACGAGGGTAGTCACTCGGAACGTTGCCATGGGTCCAGCATGCGCTCCTTCTCGCGCGAATACGAGGGGTTGGCCTCACTTCACCACGACGCCTGGGCGGAGGATCAGCGAAGGGCTGCATGCGTCTGTAATCCCGGACAGTACCAGTTGAAAAGCCATTCCAGGGGCCCCGTAAAGGGGCTTTAGTAGAAGCAGAAGAACTTTCCACTACACACTTCCCAA
This sequence comes from Paenarthrobacter sp. 10L412, assembly GCF_056395565.1. Taxonomy (NCBI): domain Bacteria; kingdom Bacillati; phylum Actinomycetota; class Actinomycetes; order Micrococcales; family Micrococcaceae; genus Paenarthrobacter; species Paenarthrobacter sp. 10L412. Next base: position 126,697 of record NZ_JBFTJT010000011.1, read on the forward strand.
AGACGAAGGAGTCATCATGGCACCCGCCGATTTCACCACTGGTGCCCGTCCGGTTAAGGCCGCGCGGGGTACTGAGCTCACTGCCAAGTCGTGGCAGACCGAAGCGCCGCTGCGCATGTTGATGAACAACCTGGACCCCGAGGTCGCCGAGCGTCCGGATGACCTGGTGGTTTACGGCGGCACGGGGCGTGCTGTGCGGTCGTGGGCTGCGTTTGATGCGATCACCCGGACCCTGGAGTCCATGGAGAAGGACGAGACGCTGCTGGTCCAGTCGGGTAAGCCGGTGGGTGTGTTCCGTACCCATGAGTGGGCTCCGCGGGTGTTGTTGGCGAACTCGAACCTGGTGGGGGACTGGGCGACGTGGCCTGAGTTCCGCCGCCTCGAGGCCGAGGGTTTGATGATGTATGGGCAGATGACGGCCGGGTCCTGGATTTACATCGGCACGCAGGGCATCCTGCAGGGCACGTACGAAACCTTCGCAGCGGTGGGGAACAAGCTCGCCGCTGAGGGGCGCCACCCGGCCCCCACCGCAGAAGGCTCCACCGAAGGTCCGCTGGCGGGCACCCTGACCCTGACGGGTGGGTGTGGCGGCATGGGCGGTGCGCAGCCGCTGGCGGTGACGTTGAACGATGGCGCGTGCCTGATCGTGGACGTGGACGAGACCCGCCTGCGCCGTAGGGCGGGCAAGCGGTACCTGGATGAGGTCGAAACGGATCTGGATGCTGCGATCGCGAAGGTCCAGGCGGCCAAGGACGAACGCCGCGGCTGGTCCGTGGGGTATGTGGGCAACGCCGCGGAGGTGTTCCCGGAACTGCTCCGGCGGCACAAGGCCGGCGAGGTGACCTTTGATGTGGTCACCGACCAGACCAGCGCCCATGACCCGTTGTCGTATTTGCCGGAGGGCATCACGGTGGCGGAGTGGCACACGGAGGCCGCGGCGGATCCGGAAGGGTTCACGAAGAAGGCCCAGGCGTCCATGGCCCGTCAGGTGCAGGCGATGGTGGAGTTCCAGGACGCCGGCGCTGAGGTCTTTGATTACGGCAACTCGATCCGTGATGAGGCACGCAAGGGCGGGTACACCCGGGCGTTTGAGTTCCCCGGCTTCGTCCCGGCGTATATCCGTCCCTTGTTCTGCGAGGGCCTGGGCCCGTTCCGCTGGGTCGCCCTGTCGGGGGACCCGGAAGACATCGCCGTCACGGACAAGGCCATTAAGGAACTGTTCCCGGAGAACACGCACCTGCACAAGTGGCTTGACGCTGCGGCGGAGCGGGTGGAGTTCGAGGGCCTGCCGGCCCGTATTTGCTGGCTCGGGTACGGCGAACGGGCCAAGGCCGGTCTGCTGTTCAACCAGCTCGTCAAGGAGGGCAAGGTCAAGGCCCCGATCGTGATCGGCCGTGACCACCTGGACTCCGGGTCTGTGGCGTCCCCGTACCGGGAGACCGAGGCCATGGCTGACGGGTCCGACGCTGTTGCTGACTGGCCGTTGCTGAACGCCCTGCTGAACACCTCTTCGGGTGCTACCTGGGTGTCGATCCATCACGGTGGTGGTGTCGGTATTGGCCGGTCCCTGCACGCCGGGCAGGTTTCCGTCGCTGACGGCACCGACCTGGCCGCGGAGAAACTCGAACGGCTCCTGACCAACGACCCCGGCATGGGCGTCATCCGCCACGTCGACGCCGGCTACGACCGCGCCGTCGAAGTCGCCAACGAACGCGGCGTCCGCATCCCCATGAACGAGAAGTAAGAACATGACTATTACCTCAAACGAACAGCTCACCGTTACCCTCGGCTCCAGTGGGGTGACCCCGGAAGACGTCGTCGCCGTCGCACGCCACGATGCCAAGGTGACCATCTCCCAGGACGCCCTGGATAACGTCGCCAAGGTCCGCGCCCACATCGACAGCCTCGCCACGAGCGATGTCCCCGCCTACGGTATTTCCACGGGATTCGGGGCATTGGCCAACCGCCACATCCCCAATGACCTCCGTACGCAACTGCAGAAGTCCCTGATCCGCAGCCACGCAGCGGGCATGGGTCCGGCGGTTGAACGCGAAGTGGTCCGCGGCATCATGTTCCTCCGCGCCAAGACCCTCGCATCCGGCCGCACGGGTGTCCGTCCCGTGGTCCTGCAGACCATGGTGGACGTCCTCAACGCAGGCATTACCCCGCTGGTCCGCGAGTTCGGTTCGCTGGGCTGCTCCGGCGACCTCGCCCCGCTGTCCCACTGCGCCCTGGTGCTGATGGGTGAAGGCGAAGCAACCGGTCCCGACGGCGAACTGTACGGAACCGCTGGCCAGCCGCCCGTCGCTGAGCTGCTCGCGCAGCACGGCATCGAGCCGGTCACCCTCGCGGAAAAGGAGGGCCTGGCCCTCGTCAACGGCACCGAAGGCATGCTGGGAATGCTGCTGATGGCCATCGCTGACATCCGTTTGTTGCTGGCGACGGCGGACGTCACCGCCGCGCTCAGCGTCGAGGCGCTGCTGGGCACCGACCAGGTGTTCCTGCCGGAGCTCCACGCTGCCCTGCGTCCGCACCCCGGGCAGGCTGCCAGCGCGGACAACATGCTGCGCGTGCTGTCCAACTCGCCGATTGTCGCCTCCCACCGGATCAACGACACCAAGGTCCAGGACGCTTACTCCCTGCGTTGCGCCCCTCAGGTTGCCGGCGCTGTCCGCGACACCGTGGACCACGCCGCACTGGTAGCTTCCCGGGAACTTGCCGCTGCGATCGACAACCCCGTTGTCCTGCCGGACGGCCGTGTCACGTCCAACGGCAACTTCCACGGTGCGCCCGTGGCCTACGTCCTGGACTTCCTGGCCATCGCCGTCGCGGACCTCAGCTCCATCGCCGAGCGCCGCACGGACCGCATGCTGGACCCGGCCCGCTCCCACGGTCTCCCGGCCTTCCTCGCCGGGGACCCCGGCGTCGATTCCGGCCTCATGATCGCCCAGTACACCCAGGCCGGCCTGGTTTCGGACAACAAGCGCCTGGCCGTGCCGGCATCGGTGGACTCCATCCCGAGCTCCGCCATGCAGGAAGACCACGTGTCCATGGGTTGGCATGCTGCCCGGAAGCTTCGCAAGGCCGTGGAGAATCTCCGCCGCGTCCTGGCTGTGGAGCTGGTCACCAGCGCCCGCGCTATCGACATGCGCACGCAGATGTCCGACGGCGAACTGACGCCGGGCCCTGCCGGTACAGCTGTGCTCGAGGTGCTTCGCGAAGTGGTCCAGGGACCGGGAGCCGATCGGTTCCTGTCGCCCGAACTCGAAGCGGCTGACCGTCTTGTGGGCTCCGGTGCGGTCCGCGCGGCCGCCGAATCCGCCGTCGGGATCTTGGCCTGACGTCGAATAAAACGCTCATTTGATGGGCAAATTTGTCACGTCCCGGAAATTGTTCGCAACGCAATCTCCGGGGCGTGACAAATGTAGTAGAACTTATGGTGTACGTCACGTCCACGTCAACGGTGCCGTGGGCTTGACGGTCAACCGTTCATAACTCAATACACAACAGCGAACATCCACAAAGGGGTAGAAGTTCAATGAAGGCACGTGGAGCAGTCCTCTCCAGACGAAACGCACACTCAGTTACGGTTTCGGACTGGAGGCAACTCAAGGTTGGCGAGCGCGTGGAGGTAGTCAAGTATGCGCACGTGATCGCGGCCGGGCTGATCGAGGAAGTCTCCGGCAGCGGAAATGTGGTGTGGCTGGAGCACTCAGGGCCAGGCGTCACGGAGGAAGGCAAGGAATTGTTCATGAAGTCCGACGGCGTGACTCTCCGCCGGGCGTAGCTCTCCGCCGACACAGTGAAGCAAAAAGCCGGGGCTTAGGCCCCGGCTTTTTGCTTTTCTACTACAACTGCAAATACTGCTACTACGCAGCGAGCACTTCGTGGGTCTGGCCGAAGGGAACGGATTCGTCCAAGGCCACTGTGTAGGTGCCGGGCTCGTGCCGGGTCACCAGAATGCCGCAGTTGGCATCTGCTGCTGCGTTCTTGATCAAAGCATCCACGGCGCGTTCAAGTCCGTCGTGGATCTCGTCTGCCTTTGAAAAAGACAGGCGAATTTCGCGTTCTGCAGTGATTGCAGCGGTCATTTCGGGGCCTCCTATTACTTGCCGCATGCGAGGGCGACCCATCAATCATAGGACGTTTGACCCAAAATATGTAAGATGACCGGCAGCATCCATGTCCGGCGCCTCATCTCCGGACCATGGCGCGAAGCAGCTTTACCGCGACGGAGAGCGCTGCAATGTCCACTGGACCGGGCTTGATGGCCTCCTTGATGGTCTCCTGGACGCGGGCCAGTTGTTCGATGTTTCCGCGTTCCCAGTCCATGATTCGTTCCACTGGGTCCGACGCCGTGGCAGTCACCGCACCAGAGATCCGGGGCGTGTGCCGCACTACCGCTTTGGTCATGTCCGCGAGCACCAGGTACATGTCATCCCGCAAGGCCGCACGTGCCAGCGACTCCCAATGGGTGTCCCGCGGAAGCATGGTGATGTGTTCCAGCAGGGGGATCGCCGAGATCCGTTCGAAGACTGCGAAGTACACCTCAGCCACTGCCTCCACTGGCTCTTGGAGTTCCTCCGCGATAACGGAAATGTCCAGCAATCCATAGCTGACCAGGAGTTCGGATGCCCTGATACCCAGATCATGGGGCAAGCCCACCGAGTCTGTATGGGCCAGGCGTTTCTGGGTGTGGTCAGGGTTGACTCCATGAAGGAAGCTCGTGAGGTTCTCCCGCATCAAGGACATAGGCTGTTCAAGCCTGGCCAAGGCATCTGCAATGGGCTTGTCGCGGAAATCGTGGGTCACGTACCAGCGGACGGACCGGTCCAGCAATCGCCGCATGTCCAGGGCAACGGCGGCTCCATGCTCACGGGGTGTGGTGGGCGGCACTTGGGCGATGCTGCCGGTGAGGGCGTCAAAGTCCCAAATCTTCCGCATCACCACGAACGCCCGGGCCACTGCCGAGGCAGAAACCGTCGTCTCCTCCATCGCGCGGAAAGCGAAGGCTATGCCTCCCATGTTGATCATGTCGTTGGCCACCACCGTGGCTACGATCTCCCGGCGCAGGGGATGCGTGGAGAGATGTTTACCGAACCGCTCTGAGACTTGCTGGGGGAAATAGCCACGAAGGGTTTGAGAAAACCAGGGATCATCGGACAAACCGCCCTCAGTGAGTTCGCGGGCGAGTTCGATTTTGGCGTAGGCGGCCAACACGGCGAGTTCCGGAGTAGTTAGTCCTTTGCCAGTCAGGACCCGTGCCTGAAGCTCGGCGTTGCTGGGAAGGTATTCGAGTTCCCTGTCCAGATCTGTGACTGACTCGAGCCAATCCATGGTCCGTTCAAAGCTGGGACTCCATTCCAGCGCCAGTTGCTTGTCATTCAGGAGCAGGACGTTCTGGTCATCGTTGGTTTTCAGGACGAGCCGTCCAACCTCGTCCTGGAGCGAGTGCAGGAATCCGGTTCTTTCTGCCACGGACATCCTGCCTGCGGAGATCATCCGGTCCAGGAAGATCTTGATGTTCACTTCATGGTCCGAGCAATCCACGCCGGCTGAATTGTCGATCGCATCGGTATTGACCAGAACGCCTGCCAAAGCTGCTTCGATCCGGCCGCGCTGGGTTACTCCAAGGTTGCCGCCCTCGGCAATGATGTGCGCACGCAGATCCTGGGCATTGACCCGGATGGCGTCGTTTGATTTGTCCCCCACATCGGCATGGGTCTCCGTGGATGCCTTGATGTAGGTGCCGATTCCGCCGTTGTACAGGAGGTCCACCGGGGCAGCAAGGACTGCGCGGAGAAGCTCAGGCGGGCTCATCGACAGTTGCCCATTCGGATCCGTGCCGTCATCCAATCCCAAGGCCAGCCGGACTTGATCCGTGAGCGGGATGGATTTTTCCGTCCGGGCAAAGACGCCGCCGCCCTCACTCAGCTTGGTGCGGTCATAATCGGCCCAGGAGGAGCGTGGAAGTTTGAAGAGCCGTTCCCGCTCGGCGTAGGAGACCTCAGGGTCCGGCGTGGGGTCCAGGAAGATGTGCCGGTGATCGAAGGCGGCCACGAGCTTGATGTGGTGGGACAGGAGCATCCCGTTGCCAAAGACGTCGCCGCTCATGTCTCCGATGCCAACAACCGTGAAGTCCTCAGCGCGGCAATCGATCAGGAGTTCACTGAAATGGTGCCGCACGGATTCCCAGGCACCCCGGGCCGTGATCCCCATCTGCTTGTGGTCATAACCCACTGAGCCTCCGGAAGCGAAGGCGTCTCCCAGCCAGAAGCCGTACTCTGCGGCGAGGGCGTTGGCGATGTCCGAGAAGGTTGCCGTTCCTTTATCGGCGGCCACAACGAGGTAGTAGTCGTCGTCATCGTGCCGGACCGCCCGGGGCGGCGAGACTACGCGGCCGCTGCTGCCGCCGTCGGGGTCCGACACCAGGTTGTCCGTGATATCCAGCAAGCCGCGGATGAATGTCCGGTAGCTTTCCTGACCTTCCGCGAGCCAGGCCGCACGGTCCTCTGCCGGGTCCGGGAGTCGTTTGGGGAAGAATCCGCCCTTGGCTCCGGTGGGAACAATCACGGCGTTCTTGACCGTCTGGGCTTTCACGAGTCCCAGGATTTCCGTCCGGAAGTCTTCCCTCCTGTCCGACCACCGAAGGCCACCGCGGGCTATCGGACCGAAACGCAGATGGACGCCTTCAACGCGCGGCGAATAGACCCAGATCTCGAATTTCGGGCGGGGCGCAGGGGCAGCCGGGATGCTGGCGGGGTTGAGTTTGAAGCTGATGAAGGGCTTGTTGAGATAGAAGTTCGTGCGGAGCGTGGCGTCCACCAGGCTCGCCAGGGAACGCAGCAACCTGTCGGCGTCCAGGACAGGGACGGCGTCGATGGCTTCCATCAGGTTCGTCCGGGCTCTATGAACGGCCTGCGTCCTGTGGCTCAGTTCGCTGCTTCCCTCTTCGAACAGATCGCCCCTGGCCGGCCCACGCTCCCGATGACCGGAATTGAGGAGTTCCGGATCAAACAAGTCCGGAGCGAAGCGGACAGGATTGAATTTCGCCTCGAACAGTTCCAGCAGCGCACGGGTCGCTGTCGCATTGCCGCGGAGTGTGTCCGCGATGAAGCCATAGGAGTTGGTGCTCCCCAGTTGCCGGAGGTACTTGGCATACGCGCGCAGGATGGCAACCCGCCGCCAGTCGATGCCCTCCTTGATGACCAGGGCGTCCAAAGCGTCTGACTCAGCATCACCGCGCATCGCCGCACAGAACGCGCCAGCCAGCAGATCGCCCGTGCCCACAGGATCAACCCCGCGCGGATACTTCAAGCCGAGGTCGTAGAGGAAGAACTGCCGCCCGTCGGCACGCTGAACGTCGAAAGGACGCTGGTCCAGGACCTTCAAGCCCAGGTTATGGAAGAAAGGGAGGATCTCGGTCAGGCTCTGCGGGCGCGTTAAGTAAAGACGGATCCGGGCATCCTCACTGAGGACTGCCGTGCCGGGACGTTGGTAAACGGTGAGGAGGGGATCTGCTTCGCCCGCAGAATCCGCCTCTGCCGGAACTCCCGGAAAGCTTTCGAACTTGGCAATGTCCTCAACTGCGTCCTCCACCTCATAATCGGCCTTGTAGCTGGCCGGAAACGCAGTTGCCCACTGCCTGGACAACCGGGCCGCCTCCTCCCGCGGATACCTCGTTTGGAGGGCCTCGTCCAGGCCTTGCGCCCAAGACCTCGTAGCGGCGATGATCCTTTGCTCAAGGGCCGCTGCGTCCACCACCGCCGGAGCGCCGCCGTGCGATGAGTCGTGCCGTGAGGGGTCCTGTGGCAAAAGGATCCGGAAGAACACGCGAGCCATGGCGGATTCGCCCAAGCGAAGCTCGAACTCTATGGCGTCCGAACCAAACGCCTCCCGCAACTCGCGCTCGATGTTGAGCCTGACGGCCGTGCTGTACCTATACCTGGGGAGGAAAACCAGTGCTGTCATGAACCGGCCGAAGGAGTCCGGACGAAGAAAGAGCCGGGTGCTATGGCGTTCCTGGAGTCGCAGGATCTCGCGCGCACGGATGGCCAGCTGCTCGGCATCAATGTGGAACAGTTCGTCCCGCGGATACGCCTCCAACACCGAAAGGAGCTCCTTGGCGTGATGTGACGACGCCGGATAGCCGAAGGCCCGCAGTACTTCTTCCACTGTGTCCCGGATGACCGGGATCTGCTGGGCCGAGCGAGCTGTTGAACTGGGGGAGAAGAGGCCGACAAAGGTGCACCCGCTGGTGTTGGCACCGTTCCCGTGCGCTGTGGCAATGCTGATCTCGTCGAGGTAGGCACGGCGAAGGACCGTTGAGCGAAGCGTGGATTTGGTGAGGGTAAGGACGGGCACTTTGCCGGGAACATCGCCTGGCGCCGCAGTACCGGCACCATCACGGAGGAGGCCGAGCCCGCGGCGCCCGCGGAATCCCAGGAACACAAAATTCCCGTCGTCCAGCCACCGCAGCAGCTCCTGTGCTTCGCGCGCCGTCCGGTCTTTTCTGGCGGGCCCCTCCAGCGCACCGATTTCATGTACCAGTTCCTCGTGGATGGCATCGGCGTCCCCCGCCGCGGCCCGGACATCACCCAAGACCTTGTTCAGCCGGCCCACCAGCAGCTCGGCGCTCGCATTGTCCGGAATCCGGGGGATCTCGATCGCTATCCACGCCTCGGTGAGCGGTCCGTCGTCGTGCTCGTCCGGCGAAGGGACAGGTGCCGTCGCCCGCGCATGCTCCTCGGAACGTTCGACGCCGGTGGGCAGCCCCGCGCGGTGAGGTCCCCTGTGGATATCGGTCAGGCGGTGGGTGGCCGGGTCCCGCGTGACGCTGAAAGTGGGGTGCACCAGAAGTCGGATGGAAGCCGTGTCACGAGCGATCTCCGCTGTTACGGAGGGAACGAGGTAAGGCATGTCATCCGAGACAATTGCCACCAAGCTGGTATCTGTTTCGTTCAGGACGCCGATGACTGCCTGTCCAGGTTCACGGCGTTCTGCCAACGAGCGGTGATAGCGTGCCCGTTCCAACAAGGTTTCGGGAGTGTAGCTGCGGACGTCGTCGTCCGTGACGTGCTCGTAGTAGTCGGTCAGGAATCCGTCCGCCGGCTCCATAATTGGTGCCATGTCGCTGCGCCTCCGCTGCGCAAAGGAGCGGCCGTGCTGCTGCGGTCGGCAAAGTCCATGCGCCTCATTTCATGATCGCTGGCGCGGGGCCGGGGGTAAAGACCAAGAGACGTGGTGGCGGGATTCGAACCCGCGTGCGCTGCTTTGCAGGCAGCTCCCTGGCCTCTCGGGTACACCACGTGCAAATGACACTAGGCGCCCGAACCCGGGAGGATCAAAGTTCATTGCCCCGGCTTTCGCAGGGCTACGTTGGCTTTCCGGGGACTACGTTGCTTTTCCCAGGATTACCGAAAAGCTACGGAACGTTGCCCTTGGTGACGCCCCCGCCGGGCCAGCCTCGAAACGCCCGCCGCCACCAGCAGAGTGAGAATGGCGGCAGCTGCGTGGGTGTAGAGCATCAGGTCGGCAGCATGCACTTCGCCTGAACCCGGCTGACTGTCCGCAGGAACGGCCACAGGTTGCTGGGGCTGCCCGTGCAGATGGTCAAGGAACCCGACGCCGGAGAACGAGCCACCCAAGGCATCGAAGCCGAAGAACAGCAATTGCTGGGCCACGCCGGACAGCAGCAGCAACAGGATGGGCCCGTGGATCCAGCGGACAACCAGCTGCGCGGCCAGGGCAGAGAGGGCAACGAAAGCCAGCAGAACGGGCATCGCCGGGGAGCCGCCACCGGAAATGACGTGTGCGGAAAGACCCAAAGCGACAGCAATGGGTCCGGCCACCCAGGCCCACTTGTCCTGCACAGGAGTTGCGCCCATCGCCGTCCTTCCCTTCCCCACAGGTTAAACCCCCACAGGTTTAAACGCAGGACAGCGACTGGGAACAGGGGCTACGCCAACAGCGTGTTTACCAGCCGTGCTGCCACTTTTGCGGTTCGTCCATCAATATCGAACTCCGGGTTCAACTCGGCAACGTCCAGGTGCAACAGCGTCCCGCTCGCGGCTACTTGGCGGCACACAGCATTGATCACTGGCAGCGCCACCCCGTACGCAGCGGGGGCGCTGACGCCCGGCGCCACCGAAGCAGGCAGCACGTCCAGGTCGATCGTCAGGTACAGCAGGTCGATTCCAGCCACGAAGTCGGCTACGAACGTCTCGACGCGCTCCGCGGAACAGTCCTCGTCCAGCAAGTACTTCACGCCCAGGCGGTCAGCGGTGTCAAAGAGCGTGCGGGTGTTGTTGGGCTCCGAGATTCCGACGACGGCGTACCGCAGTTCGCGTCCAGCGGCGGCTTCTTCCTGGGCCATCTGGAGGAACGGGGTGCCGGAACTCGGAGTGGGCTCATCGCGCAGGTCAAAGTGGGCATCCAGGTTCAGTACCCCCAACCGCTTTCCGCTGCGCACCGCATTGGATCCGGCAACCCCCAGGTAGCTGGCAAATGCCGTCTCGTGGCCGCCGCCCAGCACCACGGTGAGGTTTCCGGCGTCGAGCAGTTCCGAGATGGCGTGTCCGGCGCGCTGCTGGCCTTCTTCCAGTGAGTCGTCCTCCACAACCACGTCGCCGGCGTCGAACACGTCACGGTCCAGGTGGAACGCCAGCGGAGCCATCGCCGAGCGGATGGCGGCCGGAGCCGCCGCGGCACCCACGCGGCCCTTGTTGCGCTGCACCCCGGCGTCGCTGCAGAAACCCAGCACGACGGCGGGACGCGAGGCGCCAGGAGCGGCAGGGGAAGTAAGGGGTGCCACGGCCTGCCACCAGCGGCGATGTTCGTCGCCGTCGCCGTCAAAGCGGCCGGTCCATGGCGTGGGAAGGACGTCTACGGAGGGGTTGGTGCTGGTGTTTGGGGCCATGCTTTAAGCACACCCCACCTGCGTGCCGAAAAACAGCCATGGGGTGCTGCAGTGTCTGAGATGCCGGACTTCGCTACTTGACGCCCAACAACTCCTCCACAGTTCCGATGCCGAAGAACAGCAGGAAGGCGGCGGCCACTGCCCACATCAGGGGGTGGACTTCACGTGCACGGCCCTGGAAAGTGCGGATCAGGACGTAGGAGATGAAGCCTGCGCCGAGGCCGTTGGCAATGGAGTACGTGAAGGGCATGAGGGCGATCGTCAGGAACGCGGGAATGCCAACGCCCCAGTCCTGCCAGTCGATCTTGCCAACTTGGGACACCATCATGAAACCCACCACCACAAGCGCAGGCGCCACGGCTTCGAACGGGACCAGGTTGATGAGCGGCGTGAAGAACATGGCCACCAGGAAGAGCAGGCCCGTGACGATGGAGGCGAGACCGGTGCGGGCACCCTCGCCAATGCCCGCGCCCGACTCAACGAAGATCTGGTTGGACGAAACGGACGCGCCGCCACCGACGATTGCGCCCAGGGCATCAACCTGCAGGACGCGGTCCACGTTGGGAATGTTGCCGTGCTCGTCCACGGTTCCTGCCTCGTTGGCCAGGCCCACCATGGTGCCCATGGCGTCGAAGAAGATGCTGAGGAGGATCACGAAGGCCAGCAGCGCAGCAGCCACAAAACCGAGATGTTCGAACGCGCCGAAGGGGTTGGCTTTGCCGATCAGGGAGAGGTCCGGTGCGCCCCATTCGGAAAGTGTGGGAGCCACCAGGGACCAGCCGCGCGGGTTGACGTTCTTTCCGTCGAAGCTGGGGCCAATGTGGAGCGTGAATTCAAGGATGGCGGCCAGGGCGGTGGACACCACGATGCCGATCAGGATTGCGCCGCGGACCTTTCGCACCACCAACGCGATGGTCAGGACCAGTCCGACAGCGAACACCAACGTCGGCCAGCCCATCAGCTTGCCATCCACGCCAAGGCCGAGCGGGACCGTGGTGCCTGCGGCGTCCGGGATACGTCGGACAAAACCTGCGTTGACCAGTCCGATCAAGGCGATGAAGAGGCCAATGCCCACCACGATCGCCGTCTTGAGGGCTTCCGGGACGGCTCTGAAAACGGCCGTGCGGAATCCGGTGAGTACCAGGATGAGCATGGTGACACCCGAAAGCACCACCAGCCCCATCATGTCCGGCCATGTCAGCTCCGGGTGGGAGGCAACCGTTACGGCGACGAATGCGTTCACTCCCAGGCCCGTTGCCACGGCGAAGGGGTGCTTGGCCCAGGCGCCCATGAGGATGGTGAGGATGCCCGCCACGAAGGCAGTGGTTGCCGCTACGGCCGTGAAACCGAGCGATGCCCCGCTTGAGTCTGCCCCGGAGAGGATCAGCGGGTTCAACACCACGATGTAGCTCATGGCGAAGAAGGTCGCGAAGCCGCCACGTATTTCCCGCGAGTATGTGGACCCGCGCTCGGAGATCTTGAAGTAGCGGTCGATTGCAGAACCTTGTTTAAGCATGAAGGTCTCCGGGGATCGGGGGAGTTTGCTCTCAAATCCTATGCCCGCTGATGTGGGGCGTTGGGACGATTCGCCTAGTCTGTAAGGAAGCCAACACTAGGAGAAACCGCCCCATGCGTACCAGCCGCCCGCTTCTGGCCGCCGTCGTAGCCGCTCTCGCTTTCGCTTCCGCGTTGCTGCTGGGAGCCGCTCCGGCCTCCGCGCATGACGTCGCCGAATCAACAACTCCGGCAAACGGTGCCCGGGTGGCTGAAGTGCCGGCGTCGGTATCCATCACGTTCAACAACCGGCCACTGGCCATCGGTTCGGGCGTGACTGTCACCGCTGGGGGCGAAAACTGGGCAGATGGCGCAGTGGAAATCATCGACAACATGGCTGTCCAGAAGCTGCGCCCGGGCGCTCCAGCCGGGGAATACACGGTGGTGTGGCGCGTGGTCAGTTCAGACTCCCACCCGATCGAGGGAACCTTCAAGTTCACAGTTTCCGGGACAAGCACGACGACGGCGAGCGGCTCAGCAGGCGCCTCCCCCTCGGCTTCGGCTGCTGTTCCGACGGCGGGAACAGCAGCCCCCGGTACGGAAAATACTGAGCCGGCTCCGGCAGCTTCCCAACCCTTCCCCTGGAGCATCGTTGGCCTCGCTGTGGTGGCGATCGGTCTCGTGATCTTCCTCGCTGTTACAGCCCGGAAGAAGCTAGCGGCTCCCAACGACGCGGATGGGGAAAATTCCCCGGAATAGCAGGGTTTTCTACATACTTGCGAAGATCTCGAAACGGTCACTGCGACACGCCAAAAACGAACTGCTCGTTACGTAAATGTGACTTTGAAGTGATCTTCCCGTACGGTTGTACCTGTGCCTGTTCCACGTAACGGGCATTTCCGGCCTGATTGCCTAGCTCTGCCGCAGTCCGGAATCCGTTCGCAGACAAACCTACGGCAGAGACGGGGAACCCATTTTGGCCCGCTTTCAGAGCGCGCCTTGGGGTGAAGTCACGAAGCTTCCGCTGCACAGCGGGGGATAGTGGCCGGGTGACTCCCATCCGAATCCGACAGCTAACCTCGCAGGCATCGGGAGAGGCTCTTTCATGTCTTCACGCATTCTTCGCGGCCGTCGTAAGGCGGACAGCGTACGTCCTAATCCGTTCATCTCCATCTCCAAGGCTGTTGCCAGCAACGCATCCGGCGCAGGTCGCCAAGCGGCTGTCATCGCAGCAGCTTCAGGCCTCGTCCTGACGGGTTCCATCGCTGCCCACGCTGCAGAGACCCCCGTTCAGCGCGACTCCAGCCCTGCTACTGTCGCCGAGACCGTCTCCGAGGGTCCCACCAAGGTTGTTACGGCCGCATCCACGGCCACCATCAACTTCGAGCGCCCCGCGGTTGCTTCCGTAGCGGCTCCCGTTATTGAAAAGCCGGCTCCCGTTGCTCCCGCTCCGGTGGCCAAGGCCGCAACGGCTACCGTCCAGGCCGCTGTAACCACTACGGCTACCGCTCCGGTGGCAGCCGCGCCTGCTGCTGCAGCTCCGGCTGTTGGTGGCGTCAACGCCGCTATGGTCGCCTCGGCTTACGCCCAGATCGGCATCATGCAGGACTGCACCGCCATGGTGGAACGGGCCCTCGGCTCCGCAGGTATCCCGGTTGGCGACCTCGCACCCATGCAGTTCCTTAACTACGGCAAGGTTGTCAGCGACCCCCAGCCCGGTGACATGATCGTCCAGTCCGGCCACGTAGCCATCTACATCGGCAACGGCCAGGCCATCAGCGGTGGCATCAACGGCAACCAGACGGGCATCCACCCGATCAGCTGGCTCACCGCAACCGGCCCCATCACGTACGTACGCGCTGGCGCCTAAGCTTCACGCTCCAACTCAAAGGCCGGTGCCTTCGAGGACTCATGTCTTCGGAGGTACCGGTCTTCAGAGTTAACTTTTGTTCGTTTTAGGAACAGGCCTCGGTTGGCTCAACGGTTTCCAAGCCAGGGTTCCAGGCAAGGGGTTCTAGGCAAGGGCGATGCCAGGCCCGGCCGGGAGGGCCACTTTGGATGAGATCGCTTGCCCCACTGCCTTGGCTTGCCGTAGTACTTCCTTGGGCGTGGGTGTAATAAGTTCCCCAACGCCCACCAAGTGCATCCCGACGGCACGCATGGCTGCCACGAAGTTCTGGCCTATGGCGATTCCCAGATCGGCAAGCATTCGGCGTAACTGGCTCTGGGCGCAGCGCGTCACCACGATGTGGTCTGCCAGGAGAACTCCGCTGGCCGTATGCACGGCCCATTGCCGTGGGGTGGATTCAAGGGGGCCATAGACGCTTAGCCCAGCCCTCAGACTGGCCGTGTTCAGGCTTGCGACGGGTCCGTATCCAAGCTGCGAGGACGAGTCGCCACCCAGGAAGTCCAGACGAACAGCGCGTGTGGTGGTGCGGACATCCAGGTGATGGCTGGCTGCGTAGTTGCGCAAATGGCGCAGGATCTCGTTGCGTTCCTGCATTGCCGCGGGGTCTGCTGCGTCGCACCGCTGGAGCATTCCCGTGTGGACCGCTGGTCCGGTGGTCGACAAAGTACCAAAGCCATCCAGCACGATGGAACCTACGCCATAGCGGCTGAGCTCGCTGGCAACAGCCAAGCCGGACAGGCCGGTGCCGATCACCACGGTGGTAGTCCGTTCCGTGACGGAATCAGGAGTGAGTGACACTGCTTGGGTTCCTCCTTGACGTGTGTGCCTTTCGGCAGCGCGTGGGATCGCGTCCGAGTTCCCCAAGCGGCCGCAAATAAATGGCCGGATTGTGTCCTGGGACACTTTTGCCGGCCATTCGGTGACTCGAACACTACCGAACTTTTTCTGCCATGGATAGCCTCCGCGACAGCGTGTTTTGGATGTTCATCCGCAGCGCAACCCGGAGGGCGGTGAGCGTGCCGAAAACCGAGCCCGGACCGTTATCCACATAGCCCATAGTCGCCTTGATTCGGCATTGCCAACCGAGAATAGTGGGCATTGGAAGGAGAACCCCGAGGGTTTCTTCGGCCCCGGCTATTGGTTGCACACCAGCAAGGGAACACCGGTACGGAGAACCTCTGGCAGAATGGCCGGAACATCAAGCAGTAGGTGGAGAGGCGGGCCCCATGGACCAGCACGGCAGACACATTGAAGAACCACAGGACGGCGAGGACCAGGCTGTGGCGCCTGGTGGAATCGTCGTTGGAGTGGACGGTTCCGAGCATGGTCAATGCGCCCTTGTATGGGCTGCGCGTGAGGCGGAACGGCGCCAACTCCCCCTGCATATAGTCACGGCCTATTCGGTGCCCATCTTCGCAGCATCCGGCCTCGACGGCGGATACGCCACTGTGGACGATTCCGTGATCCGCGAGGGCGCGGAAGCAATCGTCAAGCAGGCCATGGATAAGGTCTCGAGCTACACCCTCGACGTCGATGCGTCGGTGGAGAACGGTGATGCCGCGGGTGTCCTCCTGGACCTGTCTGCGAACGCTGCGCTCTTGGTCTTCGGCAGCCGTGGCCGTGGCGGCTTCGTCGGGCGTCTCCTGGGCTCGGTCAGCAGCGCGTTGCCGGCCCACGCCAAATGCCCCACCGTAACGGTCCCGCTGTACTGCGCCGACCGCTTGGGCGAGAACACCGAGGACAAGCACATCAAGGCTGAACACGCCAAGGCCGGGCCACGCACGGTGGAAAACGTCGTCGCCGTGGGTGTGGACGGTTCGGAGCAGGCCCGCGTCGCTGTCCTGGAGGCAGCCGAACAAGCCCAGCGGATGGGGGCAAAGCTCCGCGTCATTTGCGCAGTTCCGCAGTACAGCGGCTCCTTGGCGTGGGTGCCAGCACCTTTGGACCGCGATGCCCTGTTCGCGGACATCAAAGTCCAGTTGGACGCAGGCGTCGCCTGGCTCCGCAGCCACTTCCCGCAGCTGTCTGTGGAAACGGACCTGAGGGACGGCTCACCTGTGGATGTGTTGGTTGAGACCAGCCGGGGCGTGGAGCTGGTTGTCCTGGGTACGCGGGGCCGCGGTGGTTTCGCGGGCATGCTCCTTGGTTCCACCTCTGATGGCGTGCTCCATCACGCCAAGGGGCCTGTCCTCGTTGTTCCGGACCGAGAGGACCCGCGGCTGGCAGATCGGCCCAAATTCGGACCCATGCTCGGCGCGGCTTAGGACCATGGCGCGCACCGTCCATGGATAACCAGCAGCCTGGGAAGCATAGGCAGGAAAACAGTGGTGGCCCGGATGTAAGCGGCCCGGTGTTCATTCGGGACATTGCGGATATCCGGGCGGACATGCTCCCCGAGGTCGGTGGCAAGGCCGCCAATCTCGGCGAGCTGAATGCCGCCCGCCTTCCAGTGCCGCCCGGCTTTTGCCTCACAACGTCCGCCTACCGATACGCCGTTTCAGCGATTGGTATGGAGGAGATCTTTGCACTTCTGCAGGACGCCGGAGCGTCTGACCTTGACGAACTGAATAGCCTCGCCGCCCGGGCACGGTCCTTGGTGCTCGACGCCGGAGTACCCACTGACGTCGCTGAATGGGTTCAGGCTGCATATCGAAAGCTGGGAGACGCTGCCCCCGTCGCGGTGAGATCCTCAGCCACGGCCGAGGACCTGCCCTTCGCCAGTTTCGCCGGGCAGCAGGACACTTTCCTGAACGTAGTGGGAGCAGACGCAGTCCTGGACGCCGTGAGCCGCTGTTGGGCATCGCTCTGGACGGACCGGGCAGTGAGCTACCGGACAACCAACGGTATTGACCATGCCACGGTGACGCTGGCCGTCGTTGTCCAGGAGATGGTGGATTCCGCGACGGCCGGGGTGATGTTCACGGCCAACCCGGTTACGGGGCGGCGCCGTGAAGCTGTGATCGATGCCAGCCCTGGTCTGGGCGAAGCCGTGGTGTCAGGCGCCGTTAACCCCGATCAGTACGTAGTTGATACGCAGAGCAACTCCATCCTGAAACGGACGCTTGGTGACCGGCAGGTAGAGATCAGATCGCTTGCCGGGGGTGGCACCGAACGAATTGAGCGGGCCGATCATGCCGCGGCAGGCGAAAACCACTCCGTGCAGCCGTGCCTCAGCGATGACCAGATCCGCGCGCTGGCCGACTTGGGGAGACGCGTCGAGGCCCACTATGGTGCCCCGCAGGATACAGAATGGGCGATCGATTCGTCCGGGAAACTGTGGCTCACGCAGGCAAGACCCATTACTACCCTCTACCCGCTGACCTCGCGAGTGCCGGCTACTCCCGGCGAGCACGCGTTCCTGAACTTCAGTCTCGCCCAAGGCCTCACAAGGCCTCTGACGCCCATGGGTCTGGCGGGTATCCGCCTGATTGCCTCCAGTGTTGCCCGCAGGGCGGCTTTCGATGTCCCCGATCCACGCTCAGGACCATCGCCCTACTATGAGGCCGGGCAGAGGATCTTCTTCGACTTCACATCCGTGCTGCGCAGCAAGGTGGGCCGGGCCATTGTGCCCCGCATCTTTGACATCATGGAGGCCCGTTCTGCGGCGGTGATTCGTGGCCTTTTCGATGACCCGCGGTTCGCCGTCACCATCAAAACTCCGATAAGACTCATCCGGCACGTTGCGCCCGTTGCCGCTAAATACCGTGTTCCAGAGTCGGTGATCCGGGCTCTTTTCCGTCCCGACGCCGCAACGAAGCGCCAAGAGCAGCTCGAGGCAGAACTCCATCAGGCCCTCCAAGTGCCGGAGGGCATCAGTGCCCATCGAAGAATTGCCCACGTGCAGAGAATCCTCGGGGAGGAAGTATTCGCAACGGTTCCCCAAGTCCTGCCCCTTCCGGTTCTGGGCTTTGCGATGCTGGCTCTCGTCCGGAAAATGCTGGGCGAGCAAGCCCCCTTGGACCAACTCCAAACGGTGATTCGTGGGCTGCCCAACAATGTCACCACCGAGATGGACCTTGCACTGTGGCAGCTTGCAAGGGAAATCAGGGAAGACCCGGAGGCTTTGGCGTTCCTGAGTTATCCCCCACTCGAGGAACTCGTTCGGCAGTTCAAGGACAGGGAACTTCCCGCAGTCGCCCAATCCGGGCTTGAAGCTTTCCTGCGCACCTATGGGCACAGGGCTGTGGCTGAGATCGACCTCGGCATGCCCCGATGGTCGGATGACCCCACCCACATACTTGGCGTCGTGGTCAACTATCTGCGGCTTGAGCACACCGCCGACGCACCCGACCAGCAGTTCGGCAAAGCTGCCCGGGAGGCAGATGAACAGGTTGCCAGGTTGGTTGCGCGGGCAAGGGCCAAGAGTCCACTCCACGCCAAGCTAGTGCGTACTGCCTTGGACCGTACGCGCAGGTTTGCCGGAATGAGGGAGCTGCCCAAATACAACCTGGTCCTCGGCTTGGCCTCAGCTAGGGAACAGCTATCGCTGGTTGGAGCAGAACTGGCAGAGGCAGGGCGGATTGAGCGCGCCGAGGATATCTTCTTCCTGGACCTCAACGAAGTAGAGACTGCCCTGGCTGGCACCAAGCTCCACCAACTTGTGGCAGATCGCCGCGCTGACTACGCGCAGGAACTGAGGCGTCGGCATATTCCGCGGGTATTGCTCTCAGACGGTACAGAACCCGAAGCCACTGCCGCAGCTGGCAGAACCCCGGCTTCTCCCGGAACCCTCTCCGGCAGTCCGGCGTCGGCGGGCGTCATCACAGCCCCGGCGCGGGTAATCCTGGACCCCGTTGGCGCCCATCTGGAACCAGGGGAAATCCTTGTAGCGCCCTCCACCGACCCCGGCTGGACGCCCCTGTTCCTCACCGCCGGCGGGCTGGTCATGGAAATGGGCGGTCCCAACTCCCACGGCGCCGTGGTGGCCCGCGAATACGGCATACCGGCGGTGGTGGGCGTGCCCGACGCAACCCTGCGGATCAGCTCAGGCCAGACCATCACCGTGGATGGAGCAGCAGGAACCGTAACCACGACACCAGGTGACGCGCCCGGCTAGGCGTGCTGGTGTGACTCGTGCTCGGAGTGGCTGACAGGTTCCAGCTGGAAGGTGCAGTGCTCGGTGTCGAAATGGCGCCCCAGGCAGGATCCAAGCTGGTCCAGGATGCTGTCTGCCCCGCTGGCGTTAAGGACCTCGTCTTCCACCACAACATGGGCGGAGAACACGGGCACCCCGGAAGTGATGGTCCAGATGTGGATATCGTGGGCCTCCACTACGCCGTCCACGGCAAGGATGTGCTCGCGGATCATGTTCACGTCCACGCCCTTGGGGGTAGCTTCCAGAAGTACGTCCACAACATCGCGGAGCAGGTGCCAGGCGCGGGGGATGATCATGAGGGCGATCAGGACAGAGGCAATGGGGTCAGCGGCCGTGAAGCCCGTGGTCATGATGACGATGGCCGCCACAATGACGGCGATAGAGCCGAGAAGATCGCCAAGGACCTCAAGATAGGCCCCGCGGACGTTGAGGCTTTCCTTTTGGGCCCCCTGCAGGATCATCAGGGAAATGAGGTTGGCTACGGCGCCCAGGATCGCCGCCCACAGCATGACGTCCGTATGAATTTCCGGGGACTCCCCAAAGCGGCGGATGGCCTCGATCATGATGACGACTGCGATGACGATGAGCACAAGGGCGTTGGCCAAGGCTGCCAGGACCTCGGCCCGTTGATATCCGTAAGTCCGTTGATCGCTCGCTGGGCGGGTAGCGATCCAGGCCGCCATCAACGCGATGAATACGCCTGCGGCGTCGGACAGCATGTGGCCTGCATCGGCCAGCAGCGCCAGCGATCCGGAGATGAGCGCGCCAACCACCTGGATGCCCACCACACCTAAGGTGATGGCCAGGACTGCAATAAGCCGATTGCGATGCTTGCCGGTTGCCGTTACTCCGTGGGAGTGGTTGTGATCGTGCCCCATGCCTACAAGGCTAGCCCCAGCCGAGCTCATGCAGGCGGTCGTCGTCAATTCCGAAGTGGTGGGCGATCTCGTGGATCACCGTTATGGCCACTTCGTCGATGACTTCCTCGCGGGTGGCGCAGATGTCCAGGATGGGTTGGCGGAAAATAGTGATCCGATCCGGCAATGAGCCCGCTTCCCACCAGGAGTCGCGTTCGGTCAACGGCACGCCCTCGTACAAACCAAGTAATACGGTGTCCGGATCTTCATCTGGGCGCGGGGTGTAGTCGTCCTCGATGAAGATTGCCACGTTGTCCATGGCGCTGGCAGCTTTGGGTGGGACCAGCTGCAAAGCGTCGGTCACAGCTTCTTCGAACTCCTCCGGCGACATTTGGAACGGCGCGGCAGGAAAATCCGCGTCAACTCCGGCTAACCCAGCGCCCTCGGTGGGGGCGTGCTCGATGGGGCTATGCACTGCCTTCCGCTCGGGAAGCGGCGAGGACGGGAGATCGCCGTCGGGAACGATGGGCAGGCCGGGAGGGAGTTTCGCGGACATGATCCGACTCTAGTCCCAACAAGGAACATTGAGGCCCTGGAGCTGATACTCGCTGGTGCACTGTCCCCAGGTCATGCTGAACTGTTCGGGTGCGACCTCGTCGGACGGCATTCCGTCGGCCAGCCCCCGCATCTCACCAACGAACGAACAGGAACCGCATGACCGCCACTCCTACCTCCGCTCCTGAGCCCCTCGACGTCGTCGTCGTAGGTGAGGCGCTCATCGACATCGTGGAGTCACCCGATGGGCAGATCGAATATCCCGGAGGGTCACCGGCCAACGTCGCCTATGGACTGGGCCGCCTGGACGTGAAAGCGGGGCTGCTCACCGCCATCGGACGGGACCAGCGGGGCGACGCCATTGCCGCCCACCTTCAGGGCGCAGGCGTGGTCCTGCTGCCCGGATCAAAGTCTCTGGGCAAGACGGCAACGGCGACCGCCCGAATCGCTGCCGACGGTTCGGCTGAGTACACGTTCGAGATTGATTGGGCACTTGCTCCGCTGGCCCTGCCGTACGCCCCAAGAATCCTGCACACAGGTTCGATCGCCACGTTCCTTGAACCCGGGGCCGGCGTTGTCCGGAGCCTGTTGGAGCAAGCGCAGGGCGGCTGCATGATTACGTACGATCCCAACATCCGCACTGCCCTCCTCGGCAGCCACCACGAGGCACTTTCCCTGTTCGAAGAGTTGGTGCCATTGACGGACGTCGTGAAAATGAGCGCCCACGACGCCCGTTGGCTGTACCCGGGCAAGGAGTTGGAGGACACTGCGAGTCACCTCCTGGCCCTTGGCACTGGACTCGCGGTAGTGACCCAGGGCTCCAGCGGTTCGCTCATGGCTACCCGGCACATCCAACTCACGGTCCCCGCCGTCCCCTCGAACGTGGCCGACACCATCGGCGCCGGGGATTCATACATGTCAGCGCTCATTATGGGACTGCTTCTGCGTGGCAGCGACGGTCTGGCGCCTACCGTTCTGGAGCGGATCGGCACCATCGCGTCGATGGCGGCATCCATTACCGTTGGCCGGCCCGGCGCCAATCCGCCCACGCACCGCGAGCTCCTTGCGGGTATGGCCCGCTAGCTCACTTGCGCCGGGTCAGGGCCACGCCGATCAAGCACACCACGCCACCGATCAGTCCCCAGATGGTTGGGACTTCCTGAAGCACGGCCCAAGAGATGAGGATGGTGGTGCCGGGGACCAGGTACGTCGTGGCGGCCAGTTTGCCGGCCGAGATCAAGGACAGCGCATACGCCCATGTTGTGAAGGCGATGGCCGTAGGGAAGATGCCCAGATAGACCAAGCCGAGTGTGGCCGGCAGCGGCGCTGACTGGACTTCCGCGATCAATTGCCCTGTCCACGGGAGGCAGCAAACAGCGCCCACCATGATGCCGAACCACGTGGCTTGCCCGGCCGTAAACTTCCGCAGTACCGGCTTCTGGAGGATCGCGCTGACAGAGGCGAGCACCGCGGCCAGCAAGCACAACAACACCCCGGCCACATCCGCCGTCGAACGCTGTCCCGAGCCGAGGGCGATCATCGCCACGCCACCAAACGCAACGGCACTGCCAACCAGAAGCCACCGCGGGAAGCCTTCCTTGAGGACCACTCCGGCGAGGACTGCGATGAGGATCGGCGAGACGTTGATCAGCATGGCGCTGGTACCGGCGTCGAGCATGTGCTCCGCAGCGTTCAGCGCCACGTTGTAACCGCCGAACCACATCACTCCGTACGCCACGATGGGCAACCATTCCTTGCCCCGCGGCCAGAGTTTCAGGGTAGGCAGCACCACGATTCCAAGAACGACGGCGGCAACCGCCAACCGTCCGAGCGTCAAGGAACCGGGGGAGAAGCTCGGGCCCACAGCGCGGATGCCGACGAACGCTGAAGCCCACAGGACGACGGTGACCACGACGGCGGCGATGCCAAGTTTGCTGATGGGAGCTGCAGGCGCGGGGGTGTTGCGCGGTTGCATGCCGGGGGACGGCTGGCCGGGTTCGGCCGGGGTGGTGGTTGTCATAGAGCCAATCTAGTGCCGGGGAGGCTGGCCGGGCTGGCGGTTTTCGGACGCGTCACGGCAAGAAACTGCCAATGTTTGACGGAGCGTGTTTTCACGGGTTAGCTTATCGATATTCGATATTAACGAATGTCGATATCTACTTGGGGGAATTATGGGTTCACGAGGAAATATCGCAGAGTCGCTGGCGCGCGTGAGGGTGCTTTCGAGAGTGGATTCGGCGGTGCTCATTGTCGTCGCGGTGGCGGTGGCCATTGCCACATCGGTTTCGACTGTCTCGGCGATCATCAGCAATGGCGCCGGAGGCGTGGTCCTGCGGCTGCCCCTGGACTCTTCGGCCCGGGATTCCTCCGCCAGGGGGCCGGAAGCATTGAACCTGGGTGCGGTGGGCCGCTACTCGCAAGTGCAGGTGAGTGTCCCTGCCCTCCCGGAATATGAGGCTTCCCTGCTGGGGTGGTCGGCGGCCATGAACCTGCTGGCCGTCCTCTGTGTTGTTTCCCTCCTGGTCCTGCTGGCCCATCGGCTCACGAGCAGGGTTCTCTTCGCGCCGCACACCGCTGCCATCGTTGGACTTGCGGGCGCGCTCCTGGCCATTTCCGGAAGCGCTGCCCAGGTCCTCGATTCCACTGCAAAGCACCGCCTGGCCGAACAGCTTGGAGTCATTCCGGGGAGCGCCGGTGAAACCTTGGTGTACATCGTGGAGTTCAACCCCACTCCTTTGGTGGCTGGCGCGGCGCTGGTTTTGCTGGCGGGCGTGTTCCAGTTCGGACGGGGCCTGCAGCGGGACACGGAGGGCCTTGTCTGATGCCGGCCGAAGAGACGATCGCCATTCACTGCAGGCTGGATGAGTTGCTGGAGCTCCGCGGCATGACGCTGACGGAGCTCAGCCGTCGCGTTGGGGTGAGCCTCGTCAACCTGTCCGTCCTCAAAAATGATCGGGCCAAGGCCATCCGGTTCTCCACACTGACTGCCATCTGCGAGGCGCTTGATTGCCGGGTCGGCGACCTCCTTGAGCACGTCCCGTAGTCGCTGTTGGAGAGTCGTGCAGACCTCGATTTGGGAATATCGCCATCTATGCTCTAAAGTTTTAGAGTCCAGTTCGGACGGGTGAGAACCGAAAAGAACGCATAAAGTGTTGTTTTTCCTCGCATAATCCGAATTGAGTTCAGGCCCCCATCGTCTAGCGGCCTAGGACACCGCCCTTTCACGGCGGCGGCACGGGTTCGAATCCCGTTGGGGGTACGCAAGGCAAGTGGTAAATCGGATGAAAAATGTCTGGTAAGCTAGAAGCCTTGAAAAAAACGCGGTAGAGATACTGCAAACGCAAGGCCCTGTAGCGCAGTTGGTTAGCGCGCCGCCCTGTCACGGCGGAGGTCGCGGGTTCAAGTCCCGTCAGGGTCGCTCTGAGCACCGGAAGTAATTTCGGTTCTCAAGGTGACTTGTCACCTAGGCTCTGTAGCTCAGTTGGTAGAGCGTTCGACTGAAAATCGAAAGGTCACCGGATCGACGCCGGTCGGAGCCACCACTGGGAAGCATCAGTTCTTCGGAACTGATGCTTTTCTTCTTTAATGCATCGCCAGGTGGGTCAGCTGCGAAGCGTAGGCCCCCATGTATGCCTACGCTTCGCAACTCTGGACTAGGCCTTCAGTTTGGGCTTCACGTCCTTGTTGTAAATCCCTTCCAGTGTTCCCTTCAACTCAGTCAGCGTTGCTTGCACATCGGCCTTCTCATTCATGATCCTGGTTGCCGCCTTGGCCAGCTCCTGGTCTCCGCCGGGGAGAAACGTCCGTGCAAAGTCCTGGGTGCGGGTCACCTTGAGCTGGTCTACGACAGTTTGGAATTCCGGTGTCTGGGCAACAATCGCCGAGATATCTGCCGCCTCCGCTACCGGTAGGTAGCCGGTTGCAGCAGACAAAGTAGACGTGCTCTGCGCATTCGTCATGAACGTGATGAACTTGGCCGCTGCAAGCTGCCGTTCCGGTGACGTTTTGCTGGCGATCACCAGACCGGAACCGCCTGTGGGACAAACCTGCGAGGCCGAGGCGGACCCACCCGGCAAGAACCCGACGTCGATCCTCATGTTTGCTTCCTTCGCCGCCTTAAGGGTGGCAGCGAGGTCGGCGGACGAGCTGATCGTGGAGCTGATGGCACCGGCTTGAAGGTCGGTAATGGCATTCTTGGAGGAGACCCCCGCCCAGCCATTCTTCACAATGGAGTCCTGCACCCACTGCATCGCGGCAACAGATTGGCTTGAATTTGCCGTAATCTCCCACTCCTTGGACCAACCGCCGCCTTGGCCCCAGAGAACGTTTTGAAGCGTCCAGCCGGCATAGCCAGCGATCGCGGGGTACTGGTAGGCGTTCTGGTATCCCGAAGCTGAGGCATTTGCCGACTTAATCCTGGGTGCCCACTCGGCGAACTCTTCCCAGGTTTTTGGCGCCCGCTCGGGAACTCCGGCCGCCTTGAAATGGTCCTTATTGAAGTAGAACAACGGCGTTGACCGGGCGTAGGGGACTGCCCACAGCTGATCAGAATGCTTGTAATCGGCGATCAAACCGGACTTGTAGTCGGAGGAGCTGACGTTGACAGCTTTGAGAAGGGCATTAATCGGAAGGATGGCACCTGAGACCGCGTAACGGAACCACCACACATCCGATGCCACAACCACGTCCGGTACTTCGCTCCCGGCTTGGGAAGTTTGGAACTTTTGCGCCACTTCCTCGTAGTTTGAACCTCCGGTGATGAGGTTGACTTTGATATCCGGATTGGCCGCTTGGAAGGCCTCTATCAGCTTCTGCTCCGTATCCCGGGACTTACCGGGATGGCTGGACATGAAACTGATGCTTGGGGCAGGTTTGATCTTGGACCAATCCTCGGGGGAGAGCGTCTTTGCTGCTGTGCTTCCGGCATCCGTCGACGGACCACCACAAGCTGCAAGCGCGACGGCGGTGACTGAGGCTCCAGCCAAGCCGAGGAAATGCTTCCGGGAAAGTGATTTTGACATAGAGGAAGTGCCTTTCTAGTGATCGAGGTGCTTGAGCATCCTCGAAAGGGTGGAGTTTTAGCCGGTAACCGAGCCTTGAGTGAGCCCGGAGACGATGTACCGCTGCAGAGCGGCAAAGATGAGCAAGATCGGTAGAAGGACGATCACCGCGCCGGCCATGAGCATGCCCCAGTTCTGGGTGCTGCCATCGCTGTTGACCAGCTGCGTCAGGCCCACAGGAAGGGTCATCATGTCTGGATGGTCCGTGACGATCAGCGGCCAGATGTACTCGTTCCATTCAGAAACGATCGTCACCAAGGCCACGGTCGCGATGCTCGGCACGGACACCGGGACAACGATCTTCCAGAGCTTGCGCCAGTGGCCCGCGCCGTCGATTTCCGCGGATTCCAGGATTGCCGGCGGCAGTGTGAGGAAATGCTGCCTGAGGAGGAAGGTGCCAAACGCTGTTCCCAAGCCCGGAAGGATAATTCCCCAATACGTGTTGAGCCCTCCCATGCCTGCGATCAAAACGTAATTGGGAAGCACGGAGACCTGAGGCGGGACCATCAGCGCAACCAGAATCAGGAGGAAGATCACCCTCTTGAAGGGGAAACGGACAAACACGAGTGCGTAGGCCGTGAAGACTGCCAGTACGCACTTAACGGTGGATCCGATGACCGTGACGATCACGCTGTTGAGGAAGAACCGCGCGAAAGGCACGGTAGATGCTGCGTCTGCGTAGTTCTGAAGGCTTGGGCTCTTCGGCAGCAGAGTCAGGTTTGTTGTCACGATCTCGCCGGGCGCTTTGAGGGAAGACAACATCATCCATAGGAGGGGCACGAAGACCACCAGGGTTGCCAGCAGAAGGGGGACGTAACCCCCGGCAATCGTCTTGCCAAGGTTTTGCCAAGAGAAGGGACGGTCACGGCGTGGTGTGGCTTCAACGGTGTTGGTGCTCATGAGTAGTGAACCTTTCGCTCCACGAAGCGCAACTGCACGGCTGTCATGACGAGCAATCCGGCGAACAGCACTACCGAGATGGCCGCGGAGTATCCGGCCCTGTTGTAGGAGCCGAAGGCCTGAAGATAGGAGTCAAAGATCAGGGTGCTGGTTCCGTTGCCGGATGGAGTCATGATGCGGATGATGTCGAACGCCTGCAGGGAGCTCAGCAGTGAGGTGATCAGGAGGAAGAAAGTGGTGGGGGAAAGAAGGGGAAGCACCACCGATGTGAAGCGCCGCAGGCTACTGGCGCCATCCAACGCGGCAGCCTCCAAGAGCTGGGTGGGAATGGACTGCAGACCTGCCAGATACACCACTGCGCAATAGCCGAGGTTCTTCCACACGTACACGATGATGACCATGAGCAGAGCGAGCTTTGGATCATTGACCCACTGGGGACTCGCCTGGCCAACTGTGCGGAGAATCCATGAAAGGACGCCATAGGTCGGATCGAAAATAAACAACCACACCAAGCCGACGCCGACGCCGGAAAGGACGTAGGGCGCGAAAACCACCGCCCGGGCAAATGTTGTGCCCTTCAGTCTCTGGTTAAGAGCCAACGCCACCAGCAGGCCTAGGATCATCGCACCGCCAACGGTGGTGATAGTGAATATTGCCGTTACGCCCAGCACGCTTGAAGCGTCGGGGGAGGTAAAGAACTCCACATAGTTACCCAGCCCCACAGACGTTGCTGTGGCTGCCCCGAGTGTCCAGTCGAGGGTGGAATAGTAGAAGTTGGTGACGAGCGGACGGTAGGTAAAGAGGAGGATGAGCAGGACGTTGGGGGCCGCGAAAGCGGCAAAAACCCATGCGTCCCTGCGTGTCCTCCGATTCCACCGTCGGTTCTTCGGGGTGCTTATTGGCGGTCTGTGGACCGGTGCCCTACTGGTTTGCGCAACACTTGTGTCTAATCTGCCCATGGAAAACCCTCACGTTGACCCCCTCGTCATCGCTGTCCGGGCGACTTAGCACTTGCAAAAAAGCATTTGTTTCACATTTGACCTGACAACCTAACTTCAGGTCATTGGTCAACCTACACAGAAAGATGGCGGATCACAAGACCCGATTCGGGGACGATGAAAATGCCCTCCTGTGGCGTGTTATTGGGTTTTTTGGCCGCGATCAGTCCGCGGAAAATACCATGCTAATACGTCCTGACAAAGCTCGCCCGTCAATTTGCACGAATGTGCAGAAGCGTTGACTGGTATGTTCTGGGCTTGAAGAATTGGTTGGAGGACCGGCTCGCGTCGTGTCTACCTTGAGCTGCTTTTGCATGGAACATCCGTATCGGACTGGATCTTCCACATGAAGGACAGAAGAAGGGGGTTGATAACCGAATCGGAGCACTAAGTGATCTTCAGCGCGGATACACAGTGGTGGCAGATGTGTCTGGCCCTGGCCGCAGCACTCGTCCTATCCACAGCCATAGGGTTTGAACGCCAGAGCAAGAACAAGTCTGCGGGCATGAGAACACATGCCATGGTTGGATTGGGCGCCGCGCTGTTTATGGTCGTGAGCAAATATGGCTTTAGCGACGTCCTGACGGTGGACCTGGTGAGGCTGGATCCCTCCCGGCTGGCGGCTCAAGTAGTCTCCGGCATTGGCTTCATAGGGGCGGGCCTGGTGTTCGTGCGGCGAAACCAAGTCCGCGGATTGACGACGGCAGCCTCCATCTGGGTTACAGCAGCAGTCGGGACGTCCGCCGGGGCAGGCCTCCTGCTGCCCGCCGTATTCGTCACCGCAGCCCACTTCGTCATCGTCTACGTCTATCCCGTGGTGACTGCGAAGCTCCGCTTTGGTTTGCCAAGCCAGT
Organism: Paenarthrobacter sp. 10L412; assembly: GCF_056395565.1. Taxonomy (NCBI): domain Bacteria; kingdom Bacillati; phylum Actinomycetota; class Actinomycetes; order Micrococcales; family Micrococcaceae; genus Paenarthrobacter; species Paenarthrobacter sp. 10L412. The sequence continues at coordinate 155,337 of NZ_JBFTJT010000011.1, forward strand.
GGCTGTTGAAAGTTACGTATATGGACGGTGTGGGAGCCCTGAGGGACGTGCTCCGAACGTGCACCGAGCAAGGATTCCGTGTTCAGGGCTTCGCTACGACGCGGGGTTCGGCCGAGACCAAGGGCGTGATGGACAGGTTGATGACAGCTCCAGAAACCGCTGCCACAGCTGACCTTATTGAGATAGAGCTGGAGATCGAAGGCACCATGGCGGCGTCGGACATCGTCGCCCAACTGTCTCAACTCACCACTGTTACTGAAGTTTCCCTCGTGGACGAATCGGAATAGGAAGATCAAATGATCGAGATTCAGGGCCATCGGGGCGTTCTGGCCACACGGCACGGGAATACACTGGCGAGCTTCGTCGAGGCACTTCGCCTGGGTGTGGATGCCATAGAAGTCGATGTCTGGCTCACGTCTGACATGCAACTGGTATTGAGACACGACGCCGTCATCGGAACCGCCGACATCAGGTTGGAGACCATGCTTCAGGCCGTGGTTGAGAAGCACCCGGCCACGACTACCGACGTCGATCCTGAAACACGTGCGCCGTCCCTGTCGGAGACCCTTGCGCTGTTGCGCTTCGCCAATGCCGCCGACGTCGTTCTGGACATTGAGGTCAAAACTGATGGTGCGGCCTGGGACCAGTATGGCCACCGGATAGTAACTGAATTGTCCAAGGTGCTGAAGGCTCACCAGGATGAACAGGCCTTGCGTGTGCGCAGCTTTGATCCTCAAATCATCCGGGCAATGTCCGGGATGTTGCCCGGAGTTCCGCTGGTAGCGCTGAGCAGGGAGAGCCCCGTCCGGTCGGTAGGCCTCTATCCTTCCGCAGCTAAAGAACTCGTGATGGCTGCCTTGGCAACCGGGGCTTCCGCCGTTGCGCCCGCTTTTGAAATTCTCGACGCCGGATTGGTCGCCGAAGCTCGTGACGCCGGACTCAAGGTGTTTCCTTGGACTCTGGCGACAAGTGATGAAATCAGCGCAGCCGTCCAACTGGGAATTGATGGTATCTGCGTCAACGATGTAGCTCTGGCCCGGCAAGTCCTGGGCGAATTGGGCGAGCCTCTCGCCCCGCCCCGCCCCATCACGTTGCCATTGCTGCATACGGTCTCCCCGGCGTAGGCCGGGGAACCTGGTCCGGCTCGTGCCTGACCAGCTTGTGTCTGCCCAGCTCCGCTATTTTTCAGCTTCGGGGCAGCCCCAGGATTTGGGGTTTTCCTTGCAGGTGTCGGCGACGAGTGCTTTTTCTGTTTTCCAGACCTGGATGGTTTTGGGTGATGTGGTGAGGTCCAGGGTTCCGTTGATGGGCAGAGGGGGTCCGTTGTTGACGGAGTAGGTTCCGGTGAAGCTGGTCGTGATGGTGGCGGGGTAGTTCCCCGTTGCTGTGTAGCTGTGGCTGGTGCGGGTTTCGTTGAGGAGCCAGTCGGCTTCGGGAATCGAGTAGCCGGCGACCGGGGTGGGGCCGAGGGTGGTGCCGTCGCCGAAGTTGTAGGTGAAGCTTGCCGGGGTTGCTGTCAGGTGGACTGCTTGGCCGAGGACGGTGACGTCGAAGGCTTGTTCGGTGGTGGTGGTGAAGAAGTTCGTGGGCCCGCCTTTGAGGGTGTGGGGGAAGGGTTGGGCTTCGAGGGTTCCCGGGTTGACGGGGAGTTGGCGGAAGTCGTTCAGGATCCGGGCTGCGATGTTGGCCAGGACGTTCTCGGGTTTGGCGTCATACAGGCACGTGGGTCCACTGACGGGGATCCAGTTGGTCCAGCCGGGATTGGTGATGGACTTGGGTGCTTGTTTCCAGATCACCGGTGTTCCTTCATCGCCGCCCGGTGTTGTGGCAGGGCAGCTTAAGGCCAGGCATCCAGGATCGACAGTGTCGGGACCGTCTGCCCGGCAATGGGTGTCCGCCATGTATTGGTTGGGGTCGTCTGGTTCTGAGGCTACAGACCCACTATCCAAAATGGGACTCAGTCTTCCGCTCACAGGATCAAGACGAAAGTTGTCGGACAAGTCCACGGCGCCAGTCTGATTGTTGTAGCCCGCCCAAACACCATCATCCGCCCGAGCGACTGCATGTGGCCCTGGTCCAACCAGCATGATCATGAACACAATGGCCACCCTCATGGAGAAAAAGAACGAACATCTACTTGATGATGCCAAGACTGGACACCATCCACCCTGTCGTTCCGAAAGCTGCGAACATCCCGAAGGCAGAATTCGTTCTAGCTTCCGAGGGCCGGCCAATGGTTCCATCGGCATTGAAGTAGTCTGCTTGATCTTGGATGACCTGCACTTTCGCCTGCTGTACCTTCGCTCCCTCCGTCCAAAGTGGTTCGACGACCGGGATGGAAATAGTCCCTCCTGACGTCCAGCGGCCATTGATATAGCTGTCGTGGAGGCCTTTCTCGATCCGTTTGCACGTAAGGCATTCCTCTGTGCTGAGAATTGACCAAATCGACTGGTCGCCTGTCTCTATCGCGTAATTCTGTTGCGCATACCAATACCGGATAAACGCCTCCAGCCCCTCCTTCGTGTTCTCCTTCGCCAACTCGGGCATGACGGGCACAGGCACATTCTGTGCTTTGCCCTTCGCGTCGGCAGCCTTATACACACCGGAAGGTGTGGCGCTCCCGGAAGGACTTGCAGGAGCGACTGAGCCGCTCGCGCCCGGGGTGGGGGACGCCGTCGTCGAGCTTGTTTCTGAAGGTGGGCTGCCCGGTGAACTGCCGCCCTGACAGCCGGTGAGCAGCAGCGAAACACCGAGCGCAGCAGCTGCAATGCGGACGGTGAGAACGGTAAAAGAGACAAACGAAAGGCGCGGCATGACAGGCTCCCCAGCGGCTGTTTGGTGATGTGTCGGCCAGTCTAGGTGGCGGGGGCTCCAAGGACCCTCTCGAAGAGAACTGCCTGTGGATAACTCAACCTCTATTCACTGCACCAAGCCGGGCGTAGTCTTGCCCTCGCCGGTTCGTCATTGCAGGCAATCCAACGGGGGACACCATGATCGAAACCACACGCTTCAGCACGTCAAGGCTTCTTGGCGGAAATCGCAGGAAAGGTGCTGGCCGGCGAGGGAACACCTCGCTGCTGCTCGGCAGTCTTCTCACCGCAATACTGGCGCTCAGCGCCTGCTCCTTCCCGCTGCCGGTCGCGCAGCCTACGCCCATAGCGTCGTCATCGAACGCGCCAACATCCAGCAACGCCCCAACGTCCAGCACTGAACCGTCTGCTGAGATCAGTGCAAGCCCGGACGCTACCACAGGCACAGGCGGTGTCTACGGCGAGTTCACGTCCCTGTCCGAAGCGTGCATATCCGTGAGTGCCGCGATGTTGAGCGTGACCATCCTGCCGTTGGCGGCCGTGGTGGGCGGCGACCCGGAAGATATCAAGAAGGCCAAGGAGGAGCTGTCCCGGATGCAGGACAAAGTGCCCGAGGAACTGAAGCCGAGCTTTGAGAAGCTGAGGGCGTATACGGAGTCGGCCGGCACGGATTTCCGCAAGTACGGGGAGCCCGAGTTCGAGGAACTTATGAAGCCGATCCAGGACTGGATGGATAAGAACTGCAAGTAGGCGCCGCGCGGGTTTCCTTCACTCTGGATGCCTCTCACAAAGCGTCGGAGCTAGACGCTAGGGTGGTACTCAAGAGAAGGGGAGTGCTTCGATGTCAGACCAGAACTTGCAGATCGACCCCGTGCCTGAGGGCGAGGTCCTCGGTACCGGACGCACCATCATCTCCGAGGCGGCTGTGGCAAAAGTAGCGGGCATCGCTGCGCGCACGGTTCCAGGTGTCTACTCCCTGGGCTCAGGTCCATCCCGCGCGCTTGGCGCTATCCGCGACGCTGTGGGCAGTTCGGACCATGCCGCGGGCGTTCGCGCCGAAGTGGGCGAGACCCAAGTGGCGGTGGACATCAATCTCGTGGCTGTCTACGGGCATCCCTTGCACGGCGTCGCCAACCAGGTCCGCGCTGCTGTTTATCGGGCTGTTGAGGAACTCGTCGGGCTCCAGGTCATCGAGGTCAACATCGAGATCAACGATGTTTATGTTGCCCCGCCACCCAAGCCCAAAACCGTCGTGGTCGAAAGGGAGGCACTGCAATGAGCATGACCGTCGTGGGAATCGCGATTGGCGCCTTCGTGGCGTTCATGTCCTTCCAGTTCGGGCTGTGGGGCTTCCTTATCTCGCTGCTTTTTATGGGCATTGGCGCCCTTCTGGGCCGTGCAGCTGAAGGCAAGCTTGATCTCCGCAGCGTCCTGGACGCCATTACGGGCCGGCGCTCTTCGTCATGAGCGTGGCTGAGGCTGTGGAACCTACCACCAGCCTGGCCGGCCATAACCGGATCAGTACCCAGGCTTTGACATCGCTGGCACAGGCCGCGGCCGCCGAGGCTCTCGGCGTGGAACCCGGCGACATCCGCGCCGATTGGTCGGACGACGACGGCCTGCTGGCTTTGTCCATCGTGGCACCTATCAGCATCCCCGCCCTCAGCGAGGTGCTGCGCAATCCACAGCGCGTCCAGGGCTTCGGCGGCTCTATCTGGGACCGTGCTGTGGCCGCAAAGGCAACAGTGTTGGAGCGTGTCACACGGCTCAGTGGTTTCCGCATAAGCAGGGTGGATATCAGGATCAGTGGAGCCCACGTTTCAGAGGGAGGCCGCGTCCGGTGACACAGCACCAGGAAACAGCCATTGAACCTTCTGACGCGGGCTCCGGAGCCAGCCCCATCGCCGGCGAGGACCCGGCCATGAGCCGTATCCTGCGCAGGGAAACGCACTCGTCCCGGGCAGGAGCAGCCAGCATCGCGGCCGTGCTGGTGATCATTCTCTGTGTCATTGCACTTCTGGAATCTGTGCTCCGGGCCATCGGGCAACCGCCATGGCTTGTTGACCCAAGCACAGCAGCCGAGCGTGTCATCGCATTTCCGGCGGGCATCCCGCCCCTTCTGCTTGGCGCCAGCGGTGCTGTCATTGCCATGGTCGGACTGTTTTTTCTCCTTCACGCCGTATTACCAGGAAGACGGGCCCGGCATTTGCTGCGGGACCCACGGACTGCAGTCGTCGTTGATGACGAAGTGCTGGCCTCGGCACTTGCGCGTCGCGCGCGGACTGCCGCCAACGTGACACCGGAACAGGTCATGGTGATTGTGTCCAGGCAATCGGTGGTGGTCAACGTCCGGCCCACATCCGGCAGCAGGGTCAGTGAAGAAGCCGTCCTCAAGGCAGTGCAGTCCGAGCTCGATGAAATGTCCCCCCTTCCCATGCCCGCTGTTCGGGTGAACCTCTCTACGTCGGGGGTGATCGGCGCGTGAACGAAACACCGCGCGCCCTTAACCGGGTGCTTCTCTTCATCATTGGCGTGAAACTCCTGGCCGTTGGGCTACTTCTTCTCCTGCTGGCGACTGTCCCGGCCGTAGCAACGTGGTGGCACGGCTGGGCCGCGGATATGTGGGCTCGTGCGGAGGATGCATTCCAGCAAACCCGGTTCCCCGGCCGTGAGGAAAGTTGGCTGTGGATCGTGGCCGGCGTGGTTTTGGTGGCCATCATTATTGCCATGGTCGCGTGGCTGTCGCAACAGGGTAAAGGCAGGGCCAATCTTCTGGTGGCCAGCGACGACGAGAGCCATGTGGAGGGTGAGGTCCAGATCGGTGGCGGCGTCGCAGAACAGGCGCTCCGGGCAGCTTTGGCGGATCGGCCGGACCTCGCGGGCGCGTCTGTGGCCACGTATGAGGTCAAAGGCCAGCCCGGATTGAGGGTGCGCATCCAGCCCCGGCAGGGAGTGGCGCCGCACCTCCTCGCTGCCGAAATTTCACGCCTGGTTGAAGCCTTGGACCTGGTGATCGGCAAGAAGACCCCCGTATTGGTCCATATGGCATCAGGGGCTCGTGCGAAATTTACAAAAGCTGAGCGGGTTCGCTGACGGTCCTGGCTAATTTTGCCGAATGTTTCACTCCGGGTGTTTTGCGTTGCTTAACCCGCGCGTATGCCAATAGTTTGAAAGTAGAGGGGGAAAACTCCCTGATGCGATTGATTGCTTTGCAGGATAAATCCCGAGAGCGATCAGCGTTCCAACCGTTACGAAGGAGAGCACCATGAGTGAAGAAACCACGGGAGCGGAAGCAGTAGAAGGCGCTGCGGGCAATGCCAAGGAAGTAGCTGGCGAGGCGCTTGAAAATGCGAAGGAATTTGCCGGCGAGGCTGCGGAAAATGTCAAGGAGTTCGCCGGCACGGCAGCAGAAAACGTCAAGGAATTCGCCGGAGATGCAGCAGAAAACGTCAAGGAATTCTTCTCGGGTGACGTCGGGGAAAATGCCAAGGAACTTGCTGGTGACGTTGCGGAGAAGTCCAAGGAAATCGCCGGAGATGTTACGGAAAATGTGAAGGGTCTCGGCTCCAAGATCGCAGGCCTGTTCAAGGGCGGGAAGTAGCCCTAGCCGCACGGCGCGAGGATGGCAGTTCAGGAACGTGCGGGACCACCCCCCATGAGCTGCCATCCCGCCATCGGTTAGACACCGATCCATCGCGCCCAGGCCTAGTAGGCTGAGCTTCACACGCGATGGACGGGAGGCTGCAGTGGCCGGGAAAACTGCGACAAGCACGGTTGCCACTGGGACGACGTTGGCTGAGGTGATGGCCGAGTTGGCCGCATTGGAAGACCCGAGGTCTCGCGAGGTGAACGAGAAACACGGTGACGACCACGGTGTAAACCTCAGTAAGTTGCGGGCGATTGCGAAGCGGTTGAAGACACAGCAGGAGCTTTCACTCGAGCTTTGGAAGACGGATGACACCACGGCGAAGCTGCTGGCGCTGCTGATCTGCCGGCCTAAGTCGTACGGACCCGACGAGCTTGACACCATGCTGCGCGAGGCCCGAACGCCCAAAGTCCATGACTGGCTGGTGAACTACGTGGTCAAGAAGAATCCGCACGTCGAAGAGCTGCGGGTCGCCTGGTTTGCGGACAAGGATCCCTTGGTGGCGAGTGCCGGTTGGGCGCTGACGTCGGAGCGCGTCGTGAAGGATCCGGCTGGCCTGGACCTCGCCGGGCTGCTGGACGTCATCGAGGCCGGGATGAAGGAATCCCCGTACCGCCTGCAGTGGGCGATGAACACCTGCCTTGCCCAGATCGGCATCGAGCACCCGGAGTATCGCGCCCGCGCCTTGAGTATTGGTGAGCGCCTGGAGGTGCTGAAGGATTACCCAACTCCGCCTAACTGCACCTCTCCGTTCGCGCCCGACTGGATCAACGAGATGGTGCGCCGGCAGCAACTGTCAGCAACCAGCTAGCCCCTGTTGCGGTGCATCATCCGGTACGTCAGCTCGGCGAGCAGTTCCTCGTCTGAAAGATGTGAGGCACGGGCTATAGGGGCTGCCGGTACCGTGACGCGAGGCCCCGAGGACTGCCGCGGCTCGTCGCTGCTGCGCATGTCGTCCGGAGTGATTTGGTCTGGAGCGAAGCTGGATTTTCCCTTGAGGACTTCAGACATTGATCCAGCGCGCCACCCCAGGGCGTGCTCGAGCTTGCGCTGATTGATTTCCTGGGTGCGCCGCGTACCGGATTCCAGCGTCCGTACGGTCTTGATTGCCGTTCCAGCCTGCTTGGCCAACTGCACCTGGCTCAGCCCCTGGGCCAGCCGTTCTTCTTTGATCAGGCGGCCGATAGTCTGGAGTGCTTCAAGTTCATCCACGCTTCCCACTGTTGCATAGGCAATACTGGGCAACCAAATCTCATGACGTGCCTACCGGGCGGTGCCTTCCTTGCGGCGGTACAGCATGGGCTTCCTGCCGACGTCGAGTGGTTCCGTCTCAGCCTAGTCGATCCAGCGCGATGCAAAGGCTACTTTGTATCGTTGTGGTTACGTTAGGTGTAAGCGCTTGCATTCCTGCCCTGATCATGGCTAGTGTGAGGGCCACCACATCAATCGCGCCACGATTTTCTTGTACTCAGCGAGGAGTCTTCAGCATGAAAAAAACCAAGTACCTGCTCCCGGTCGCAGCGGCCGGCGTTCTGGCACTTACCATGTCCGCATGTAGCGGAAACAGCGGCGGCGGCGGAAGCACCGCGTCGGACGACTGTTCCGCATACGGTACCTACGGCAAGCACGATGGCAAGACCGTCTCCGTCTACTCCACCATCGTCGACGTCGAAGCGACAAACCTCGAGGAATCCTGGGCACAGTTCGAAAAGTGCACGGGCATTACCGTCAAGTACGAGGGCAGCAAGGAGTTCGAGACCCAGATCGGTGTCCGGGCCCAGTCCGGTACGGCCCCTGACGTCGCGATCTTCCCGCAGCCCGGTCTTCTGGCCACACAGGCCCGCGCCGGCTACTTGAAGGCCGCTCCGAAGACTGTGTCCGATCTTGTGGACAAGAACTGGTCCGCGGACTGGAAGAAGTACGGCACGGTGGATGGCACGTTCTACGCCGCCCCGATGCTTGCGAACGTCAAGGGCTACGTCTGGTACTCGCCCAAGACCTTCAAGGACAAGGGTTGGACAGTCCCCAAGACGTGGGACGAAATGATGGACCTGACCAAGAAGATCGCAGACGACAAGACCATGAAGCCATGGTGTGCTGGATTTGAATCGGGCGAAGCCACGGGTTGGCCGGGTACTGACTGGATCGAGGACGTTGTCCTGCGTGCCGAAGGCCCGGAAGTCTATGACAAGTGGATCACGCACCAGATTCCGTTCAATGACCCCAAGATCGTCAACTCCTTCAACAAGGTGGGCGACATCCTCCTCAACCCGGATTACGTCAACGGCGGCTTCGGTGACCCACGCTCGATCTTGAGCACCGCGTTTGCCCAGGCTGGTCAGCCGGTTCTGGACGGACAATGCGGCATGTACCATCAGGCGACGTTCCAGGCGTCTTACTGGCCGGCCGGTACCAACGTTGCCGAGGACGGCGATGTGTGGGCATTCATGACGCCTCCCGTGGATGAATCCAAGGGTACGGCCATCACCGGTGGTGGCGAGATGGTTGGCGCTTACAAGGACACGCCTGAGGTCCAGGCATACCTTGCCTTCATGGCTAGCGCGGACTTCGCCAACAACCGCGTGAAGCTCGGCGGTGCCATCAGTGCAAACAAGGGCCTTGACCCGAACAACGCACAGTCCGCCCTGGATAAGCAGTCCATCAAGCTCCTTCAGGACCCCAAGACTGTCTTCCGTTTTGACGGTTCGGACCTGATGCCTAGCGCCGTGGGTTCCAACTCGTTCTGGAAGGGCATCGTTGCTTGGATTAACGGCAGCTCTGCCCAGCAGGTAACTGACAGCATCGAGTCCAGCTGGCCTAAGGGCTAACTCCGAAGGCACTGCCTCCCTTGGCTGGTTTGCCCAGCCGGGGAGGCAGTGTGGTTCCCGGAACTTAGTGATTCACTCACGCCCCGGAGGTTGGGTATGGAATTTATCGGAGGAAAACTCCTTCAAGTAGTGATCGCGCTTGCGATCTTTGCCGCTATTATCGGCATCCTCATGCTGGTGGTGGATAGGGCACCGAAGTCGGTCAAGGACAAAGTTACGGTGGCCGGATTCCTGGCTCCCGCTGGAATCCTGATGCTGGTGGGCCTCGTGTACCCAGCGGTTCGCACCTCAATGTTGGCCTTCACGGATGCCAGTGGCCAAGGCAACGGATTCGATAATTTTGTTTGGATGTTTACCCAGCCTGAGGCTTTGACCACGCTGCGGAACACCATCATCTGGACCATCCTGGTTCCCCTGTTGTCCACCGGCTTTGGACTCGCTTATGCAGTGTTCATCGACAAGGCCCGCGGAGAACGGGTTCTGAAGTCCTTGGTCTTCATGCCGATGGCCATTTCCTTTGTAGGCGCCGGTATTATCTGGAAGCTCGTGTACGACTACCGTGGCCCCGGCATTGAACAGACTGGTGTGATCAACTTTTTCCGCGACGCCTTGGGAATGAACCCCAAGCAGTTCCTCCTGGACGCCCCGGAAAACACCGTGTTCCTCATCATCGTGATGGTCTGGATCCAAACAGGCTTTGCCATGGTGATTCTCTCCGCGGCCATCAAGGGTGTCCCGGTGGAACTCATCGAGGCAGCCCGTTTGGATGGGGCCAACGCCTGGCAGCAGTTCCGCAACGTCACGGTCCCGGGTATCCGTGGGGCGCTGGTGGTGGTCCTGACTACTATCACGATCGCCACGTTGAAGGTCTTCGACATTGTTCGAACCATGACGGCCGGAAACTATGACACCTCGGTTGTGGCCAACGAAATGTACACGCAAGCCTTCCGCGCCGGTGAGCCAGGACGAGGCGCTGCTTTGGCCCTCATCTTGTTCCTGATGGTGCTGCCCATCGTCGTGTACAACGCTCGAGTCCTTCGCAAGCAAAGGGAGATCCATTGACAGCCACGCCAGCCCCGAAAGAGGCGTCCAAGGCCGCCACCCGGCAGCGTCCTGGATCGGACCCCACGGAGGACGCCCAGCCGATGATGCGCCGGGTCAAGACCAAGCTCACTTCCAAGTGGGCCACAGCGGCAGCGATCATCATCGCCGTCGTATGGTCTGTCCCGACTTTTGGCCTCTTTGTTACCTCGTTCAGGCCCGCAGCCAAGCAGGTGGGTCCGCGCTCAAACGGCTGGTGGAATGCCTTCCTTGACTGGGACTTCACGTTCAAGAACTATGTGGATGTTCTTACCCCGGCGGGCTCGCAATCTGCCAACCTGTCGCAGTACTTCATCAACTCCGTAGCGATCGTCATTCCAGTCACCATCTTTGTGCTGGTGTTGGCGTCGATGGCCGCCTATGTGTTCGCCTGGGGCAAGTTCAAGGGCCGCGACGCACTCTTCATTTTCGTTTTTGCCCTGCAGATCATCCCGCTCCAGATGGCACTGATCCCGCTCCTGCAACTCTTTACGCAAACCCTGCATTTGCCAGCGGGTTCGTATGCGCAGCTGTGGATCGCCCACACCATGTTCGGCCTTCCCCTGGGTATTTTCCTCCTCCACAACTTCATCTCCGAGATCCCTGGTGAAGTTATCGAGGCGGCAAGGGTGGACGGTGCGGGACACAGCACCATTTTCTGGCGGATCATCCTGCCGCTTTCCGTTCCGGCGCTGGCTTCCCTGGCGATCTTCCAGTTCCTTTGGGTCTGGAACGACCTCCTGGTTGCGCTGGTGTTCTCCGGTGGAACGGCCGACGTAGCACCTATCACCCAGCGCCTTGCCGAGATTTCCGGTACGCGCGGTGCCAGGGACTACTTGAACCCGGCCGCGGCCTTCGTCTCGATCATCATCCCGCTTCTGGTGTTCTTCGGCCTGCAGCGGTACTTCGTCCGAGGCCTGCTGTCCGGCGGACTCAAGGGCTAGACAATTGCAGCGTTGGTTACGCAGCGGACGACTCCGCTGCGTAACCAAGGCCTGCACAAAATAGACTGATTCTTCGCCGTGAGAGAGAAAACGGCGAAGTGAAGGCATCCGGAGAGGGGGGCCTGTGACACGAACAACGGGTAGGTCCCAGCGCGGTGGTCATACAGGCGTCAGCATCGAGGACGTCGCAGCAGCAGCAGGAGTGTCCACGGCCACCGTATCCAGGGCCGTCCGGGGACTACCCCGGGTTTCGCCTGCAACGCGTGAAAAGATCCTGGAAGTGGCGGCGTCGCTGGGCTATGTGGCGTCGTCGTCGGCGTCGGGTCTGGCCACGGGGCGCACGCGCACCATCGGAGTACTGGCGCCCTTCGTCAGCCGTTGGTTCTTCTCCAAAGCAATCGAAGGCGCAGACAGGGAACTGCACTCACGCAAGTACAACCTCTCCCTGTTCAACCTCGGCGGCCATGGCAGCAATCGCGAGCGGCTCTTTAGCTCCACCATGGTCTACAAACAGATCGACGCGCTGCTGGTGCTATGTATGGCGCTCAGCGAGGACGAACTGGAACACCTCCACAAAATCGACATTCCGCTGGTCGTAGTTGGCGGACACGTTGAGGATTGCGCTTACATCGGCATCAACGATTACGACGCCGCAACCACCGCCGTGCGGCACCTGCTGGACCTGGGACACAAGGACATTGCCTTGCTCCATGGCGACGACGAGACAGACCTGAACTTCGACGTTCCCCGTGTCCGGATCCGCGCCTTCCAGGACGTCATGACCGACGCCGGCTTGGAAGTCCGTCCCGAGTGGGACGAATGGGGTGACTTCACGGTCGCCAGCGGGCAGCAGGCATTCAACCGGCTCTGGAACCAGCCCGGCCGCAAGCCTACGGCCATTTTCTGTTCCTCCGATGAGATGGCGATGGGGGTCATCTTCGAAGCCACGCGTCACGGCGTTCGCGTGCCGGCGGACCTCTCAGTCATCGGAATCGACGATCATGACTTCTCCGAAGCATTGGGCCTGACAACGGTGGGTCAGCGGCCGGACGACCAAGCCGAACTGGGCACCAAGATGCTTTTGGACGAACTCGATGGCATTGCCGGTGCCGTGCACTCAGAGGTAGCGCCGCACCAGCTGATTGTCCGGGAGACAACAGCACCGCCGTGCCGGTGACGACAGCCGCTGATCCAGAACGCAGACGGTCCTGAAAGCCTACGAGGCCCGCGCCAACTGCCGGATAGGGATCCAGCGCGAGGCCAGCCGGCGATAGGCTGCCGCCGCGCCCGTCATATCACCCTCGGCCAGGCATTCGATCCCGAGGCGAACATCCATGGGAGATTCGTCCGGGTACACCTTGTCCGCCACGGCCCCGTAGTCCAGCTCCACCATGGACTGGACGTGGAACAACTCCAGCCACTCTGTGAGCTGCGTGAGATCGTCCAACATGTCCAGGTCCGGGGCTGCCAAGGCCAGGTGGGCTACGGCAAAGCGTGCCCGGTCCAGGGCATCCGTCAACGGCGTCCACACCCGGACGGTGAGGATGTGCCCATCCGACTCCACCACGTCCTTACGGTCAGACTCAGCGAAAAGCGAGAACCAGCTGAAAGGGATACCCCACGTGGAGGCCCGGGTGTGCACACGCTTGGCTTCTTCCCCGGCGTTGATGCGATCGATCCTGGCTTGATGCTTGTCCCGCTGCGAAACCGGAATCAGCAGATCGGCCAGCGGGCTGTGCACACCATCCATGAGGGCGTTCGCTGCCAACCCGGCCCGAATCACCAGTTGGCTGGGGCAGTAAAGCAGCCGTCCGGCGTCGTGGGCGTCCTTATCCTGGGCCGACACGTCAGCCGACGCGCCAGCGGTCGCGTCTGTGGCACTGTCCACCGCAGTGTGCCGACCGCCAGGGACCCGCGTCATTCGCACCAAATCAGTCCGGCCGGTGGGGAAGGGGTCCCCGCCGGCCCGCGTGATGCGGCCCAGCGAGGCTTGGAGCTCCGCATTTTCGACGGCGGCCCGGGAACGTATCTTGCTGCTGTCCGCCACGAGTTGGCGCTGCTGCTCCGGAGGAAACGCCTCAAGGGGCTCGTAAATGCGCAGGGACGAAGAGAACGGCAGTCCTGCCTGGCCCCTATACAGGTTTCCAGTCATCTCGAGCCGGCCCCTTTCGTCCATCAGCGGTGATTAGTCTGCAAGCTCCACGATCACGGGAGCATGGTCGGAAGCGCCCTTGCCCTTACGCTCCTCGCGGTCGATGGAAGCACCGGTGACCCGGGCAGCCAAGGCCGGTGAAGCCAGGCAGAAGTCGATGCGCATGCCTTCCTTCTTGGGGAAGCGCAGCTGCGTGTAGTCCCAGTAGGTGTAGACGCCAGGGCCAGGTGTGTAGGGACGGGCGACGTCGGTATAACCGGCAGCTTCGAAGGCGTGGAAAGCGGCGCGTTCCGGCTCGCTGACATGCGTGAAGTTGTTGTTGCGGAACAGTTCGATGTCCCAGACGTCGTCATCGAACGGTGCAATGTTCCAGTCGCCCATGAGCGCGACCTGTGCTGCGGGATCAGACTTCAGCCACTCCGCGGCGTTGCCCTGAAGGACGTCAAGCCACTTGAGCTTGTACGGCATGTGTTCGTCGTCCAGCGAGCGGCCATTCGGAACATACAAGCTCCAGATGCGGATGCCGCCGCAGGTGGCGGAGATGGCGCGGGCTTCCTGCGCGGGGTCCTTGCCGGCCTTGCCGAACATCGGCTGGTCCAGGAAGGTGCGTTCTACGTCCTCCAGTCCAACGCGGGACGCAATGGCGACGCCGTTCCACTGGTTCACGCCGAAGTGCGCAACCTCGTAGCCCATCCGCTCAAAGAGCTCCCACGGGAAGTTATCGTCCTTGCACTTGGTCTCCTGGATGGCCAGGACATCACAGTCACTGCGCTCAAGCCACGCTTCGACGCGGTCGGCACGGGCACGGAGGGAGTTCACATTCCAGGTAGCTATCTTCACAGCCACTAACTTACCGAACTTGGCGCCAAGCGCATCCCCTCATGAAGGATTGCTGGCCGTGACGCCCGTGTTGAGCCATGTATCAGTGGGCGTACATGAAGGAAGACGATGCGCCCCTGCGCATCTTGATGCCGCAGACGATCAACAACAGCCCTGCAACAACGGAGAACCCTGCCAGCAAACCCACAACGCCCAGGAACCCGAGGCTGGGATTGATCAGGACAAAGAGGCCAAAAACCGCAGTCACAAGACCTGTGAGCAACCAGACTCCCCAACCATTGACGGAGTTCCTTGCTGCAAACGCGAAGACGATCTCGGAAAGCCCCAGGACCAAGGCCCAAAGTCCAATCAGGACGCCAAGTGCTGCAGCTGTGATTCCCGGCCACGCGACCGCCACCAAACCGGCGGCGAGGGAGATGAAGCCTCCAACCATCGTCCAGCCGGAATGGCGTGAAGGGTCATAAAAGTAGTGGGCCACGTTGGTGAGGCCGTCCACGATTGCGAAGACACCGAACACGAAAACCAGTCCGAAGACAGTGGCGACCGGCAAAGATGCGACTAAAAGACCAAAGAGCACGGCCAGGATTCCGCGGAACAGCAGAGCAGTTCCGGAATGTTTAAACATCTTGCGTTCCGAAGCGTCGGACATAGTGCCAGCTTAATGGAATGCGGGCTGTGGATATATAGGAACGAGGCCTGAATCGTGAGGCGGGCCGGCCTACCGGATGCGGCGGGCCTACCGCATGCCCTCGCGACGGATGGCGGTTGCGATGGCTGCCGCCCGCGTCTCCACGCCGAGCTTGGCATAGATGTGGGCCAGATGGGTTTTGACGGTTGCTTCCGAAATGAAGAGGCGTTTGCCCAGATCGCGGTTGCTGAGGCCCTCCGTCAGGAGGCTCAGGAGCTCTGCCTCCCGGGGTGTAAGGACTTCGTCCGGGTTCCGCAGCTGTTGGAAAAGCCGGGACGCAACCGGCGCGCTCATCACGCTTTTGCCCTGCACGGCACCTCTTACCGCGGCAAAAATCTCTTCCGGTGCGGCGTCCTTGAGCAGGTACCCCATGGCGCCGGCATCCACGGCACGGACGATGTCGGCGTCCGAATCGTAGGTGGTGAACACGATCACGGCCTGCCGGGGATTCCGCTGCCGCAACTGCTTGATGGCCTCGATGCCGTCCATTCCCGCACCCATGGCCAGGTCCATGAGAACCACTGCCGGTGAGTGCTGTTGTGCCGCTTCCAGCGCTTCCTCACCGGACGCCGCTTCGCCGACGACGACGATATCGGCCTGGGTGCCCAACAGCGCCTTCAGCCCGCTCCGGACTACCGTGTGGTCGTCCACGAGGAGCACGGAAATGGTGGTCACAGGGACTCCTTCGATTGATCTAAGGGCAGAGCCGGCAGCGGGATCTGGGCTGCGATGATAGTGCCCTCGCCCGGAGTGCTCTCCACGGACAATTCTCCGCCCAGCTGCTCAATGCGTTGCCGCATGGCGCGCAGCCCGTATCCTCCCGTTTCCGACGGCGGAGGTACCGCTCCGGGATCAAAGCCGCGGCCGTCGTCGAACACGTCAAGGGTGACCGCGTCCGGGAGGTACCCAAGAGTCACGCTGGCGTTGTCCGCGTGGGCATGAAGTTTGATGTTGGCCACGGCGCTCTGGGTCACGCGGAGCAGGGCGTGCCGAACCTCGGACGGGATGGGACGGGCTTCACCGGTGACCTGCACAAGGACGTGGTTCAGGTACTGCCGGGCGGCGCGTTCCAAGGCCTCGTGAAGGGGCGCAGTTTCCAGGCCAGGCGCCGAGAGCTCGTGCACCAGGCTCCGGGTGTCGGCGAGATTTCCGCGGAGGAGGCTGGTTGCTTTGCTGACTTCGTGGTGCGCCGCGGGATCGGGCCAGGAACGCTGGGCTGCCTCAAGGAGGAGCAAGCCGCTCGCGAGGCCTTGGGTGATGGTGTCGTGGATTTCACGTGAAACACGCTCGCGTTCCGCCGCGATTCCTGCTGTTCGTTCACTAGCGGCCAGCTGTTCCTGCGCTTGGGTTACATCTTCGAAGAGCTTTCGCTGGAGGGCGCCGTCGCGCTCGATCTTGTCGTAAATCAACGTGAGCAGGGCGCCTGCCGCGAGCGGTCCCAGCATCATGGCGACGTCCGTCCATCCGCTCATACGGAAAAGCCCGACGGCGGTGGCCGCCGCCGTCGCGCCGCCCGCCAGATACGCGGTCCACCCGCGGAAGGCCGTCCGGCTGAGGAAGAAGATGGCGAAGGAGCACCACGCGAAGCTGGGCGCCGCGATCACCAGAGCCGCCCAGGCCGCCACCAAGGCAAACATCCACAGCTTGCGGGTCTGGGTTTGCGGGCTCCGCATGGGATCGCGGTGTTGGGCCAGCAACGCTGTCACGACGTACAGGGCACACACGGCGACCGCCAAGGCCACGGTCCACAGGTTGTCCGCGGGGGAGTGGCGCATGACGTAACGGACAGCAGAGGCGACCATGAGCACGGCGAAACCCAGATGCACCACGGCGCCGATGCGGGTATCGATCCGGGTGCTTGGATCGGGCCGTTGAGGGGCTGCTGGCATGGGGTGGTTCCCGTTTCCGTATCGGTCGGTGGTAGACGCTCTTTCCATGCTAGATCCCGCGTGATTGCTGGTCTCTCCACCTTTTGGCTGATACGGCTGGCGGAAAGGCTGACCTTGGAACCGGCACACGGCCGATGTGCCCCGGGGTTGCTCCCGGAAGCATGGAGATGTACCCGAAATTGCCAATGCTTGCCACGAGGAGAACTCCGTGAAGAAGTCCAACAAGATGATTGCCGCCGCCGCTGCCGGAGCGTTGCTGCTCACTGGTGGGGTTACCGCAGTAGCCAATGCCGTGGCCCCCGAGGCCGCGCCTGTTACCGCACCAGCCGCGCCAGTCAGTGCCGAGGTCCAGCCGGCTCCCGAGAATGTTGTTGCCCAGAATCGGATCACAGTGGGTGCTTCCAGCAAGGCCGTGAATGCCGCGCTTGCCAAGTGCCAGGCGGACAAGCTTCCGTTCGTGACCGTGGCCCTGGTGGACCGATTCGGTACCGTCCAGGCCCTTCTCCGCGGTGACAACGCCGCCGAGCACACCATCGAGGCAGCCAAGCAGAAGGCTTACACCGCGGCTGCCTTCGGTGCCCCCACCAGCGAACTGGCCAAGCGCATCAACGGCACCGGACCGTCCATCGCGGACCTTCCCGGCACGCTTTTCCTGGCCGGCGGTGTCCCGCTGAAGGTCAACGGCGTATCCGTGGCTGGCATCGGCGTCGGCGGCGCTCCCGACGGCGCCTTGGACGAAGCGTGCGCGACTGCTGGTGCCGAAGCGCTGGCCGCAGCAGCAAAGTAGCCTCGATTCATGACCACCTCATCAGTGGTGGGGGCGGGGTTGTTGATGATGGGGTTGCTGGCGGGGTGCGGGTCGCCGTCCCCTGCCAGCCCTGGCCCTTCCAGCCCCGGCCCTTCCAGCACAACCACAGCAAGCTCCAGCCCTGCAGCCACCTCTCAAGTAGCCAGCAGCCCAGGCGCGTCGTCGAACGGGAGTCCGGGCCCGTCGTCGTCGGCGTCCAAACCGCCCACGCCATCCCCGGAGGCTCAACTGGAAACCGACCGGCTCCTCATCCTCGCCGCGAAAGCCAACGATCCCATGCGGGTGCGGGAACTGATCGCGGCAGGTGGCAACGTCAACGCCAAGGACGACATCCAGGACTCTGCGTTCCTCTACGCGGGTGCGGAGGGCTTCAATGAGGTGCTCCAACTGACGTTGGCGGCCGGGGCCGACGTCGCCAGCATCAACAGATACGGTGGCACGGCCCTGATCCCCGCCAGCGAACACGGGCACACCGAGACCGTTCGGATCCTCATCGCCGCGGGCGTGCCTGTTAACCACGTGAATAACCTGGGCTGGACGGCCATGCAGGAGGCCATCCTGCTCAACAACGGCGGGCCGAACCAGCAGGACGTGGTCCGGCAGCTGCTGTCCGCGGGAGCTGATCCGGACATCCGTGATCCGCAAGGCCGAACCGCCCTGCAGAACGCAGAGCGGCTCGGGTTCACGGAGATCGCGGCGCTGATCCGGAACCGCTGACCCAAGTAAGTAGCAGCTGTGCGCGTTTTCAGCCCTCAAAACGCGCAGTGCTGCGACTTACTTGGGCGGGTTAGACCGCCTCCAGCACGCTGACGTAGTTCGCGATGCCCACCCCGCCCATGTTCTGGACGGCGCCTCGTCGGGCATTGGGGAGCTGCATGTCGCCGGCGGTTCCCGTGAGCTGCATGGCTGCAATGACATGCTGCGACACTCCGGTGGCGCCCACAGGATGCCCCTTGGCTTTAAGGCCCCCGGACACGTTGACGGGAAGTTTGCCGTCCTTGTACACCCAGCCCTCTTGGACAGCGCGCGAACCCTCGCCGCGGGGAGTCAGGCCCATGGCTTCGTACATGATGAGCTCGGCGATCGTGAAGCAGTCGTGAACTTCGGCGAAGTCCAGTCCGTCGATGCCAACTCCTGCCATGCCCAGCGCCCGCTCCCAAGAGACACGGGTAGCGGCGAACTCCGTGGGATCGCGCTTTTCCGCGGGGAAGAAATCGTTCGCGTGACCGAAGCCCGCCAAGCGCACAGGTGCGGTTGCGCCGCCGCTAGCCGACGTTGAAATCACGACGGCGGCCGCACCGTCCGAGACCGGCGAACAGTCCGTGCGGCGCAAGGGGTCGGCGACCATGGGGTTCTTGTCCGAGATGGTGCGGCAGAATTCCTCGCCAAAGTCCCGGTGCATCTGGGCGTAGGGATTATCCATGCCGTTGCGGTGGTTCTTGGCTGCAATGGAACCGAGGACATCGCCCAGGCCTCCGGGGTAGTTGGCCGCGTCGATGCCCGTGCCGTAGCGCTTCCCGTAGTGCTTCGCCACCTCGGCGAACAACCCCGTGAACCCTGTGGTGGACGCCTTGCCTGCCATTTCGTACGACGCACCAAGTAAAGCCGCCCCCACCACGTCCGCTCCGGCGTCGGTCATTTTTTCCGCGCCGATCACCAAAACATTGCGTGCAGTTCCGGCGAGCACAGCCTTCACGCCTTGCTGGAACGCTGCGGAACCGGAGGCGCAAGCGTTCTCCGTGCGCGTTGCAGGGACATTGGCAAGGTCTGCAGAGAGCTGCAATGCCAGGGACGACGTGAACCCCAGCGGCTGCATGCCTGAGTTGAACTGGCCGAGATAGACCTCGTCGATGTCCTTGGGCTCAAGGCCGGAATTGCGGATTGCTTCACCGGCTACCTGGACAATCAATGATTCCAGGGTGTGGTCCGTGAGCTTGCCAAACTTGCTGTGGCCCCACCCGGTGAGCAGGATGTCCTTGCCGAACTGGTCTTTCAAGCTCATGCGCTTGCTCCTTCGAAAGTGTTTGTTTCTGCAGGTTCCGGAGCGTCGGTGTTAACAGCCACCGTGAACTCCGCCTCTGTCTTGCGGCGGATCTCTTCCACTGTGACCCCCGGGGCGAGGCGCGTGAGCAGAAGGCTCGTGCCGCCGTCGCCCGTTTCAGCGTCCGGCACGATGTCGAAGACCGCGAGGTCCGTGATGATCCGGTCAACGCACTTCAGCCCCGTCAGGGGCAGCGTGCATTCCGTGACGATTTTGGCCGAGCCGTCCTTGGCGTTGTGCTCGGTAAGGACCACAACCCGCGGTGTCCCGGCCACCAGATCCATGGCGCCGCCCATGCCCTTGACCATCTTTCCCGGGATGGTCCAATTGGCCAGATCGCCGCTGCCGGACACCTGCATGGCACCCAGGATCGCCACCTTCACGTGGCCGCCGCGGATCATGCCGAAGGACGTAGCGGAATCGAAAATGCTTCCACCCGATGTGATGGTGACGGTCTGCTTGCCGGCATTGATCAGGTCCGCGTCCTCCTCGCCCTCATAAGGGAACGGGCCCATGCCGAGCAATCCATTCTCGCTTTGGAGAACCACCCGCACGCCGTCGGGCAGGTTGTTGGCCACCAAGGTGGGGATGCCGATGCCGAGGTTGACGTAGTCGCCGTCGTTTAATTCTTCAGCCGCTATGGCGGCCATCTGGTCTCGTGTCCAAGCCATGATGTGTGCTCCTTGTTTAGGTAAGTGTTAGACGGCCAGCGCTTCGATGTGCTGTGCTCCAGGTCGCTGCCGGACTGTGCGCTGTTCGATGTCCTTAACCCGTGCACTGGCCTGCACCAGCCTCTGGACGTAGACGCCCGGAGTGACAATGTGATTGGGGTCGAGCTCGCCGGGCTGCACAATGACCTCCGCCTCAGCGATGGTGACGGCGCCGGCTGTTGCCACCACCGGGTTGAAGTTCCTGGCCGTGTAGCGGTAGATCAGGTTTCCGTCCGTGTCCGCGGTGTGGGCGTGGACAAGCGCGACGTCGGCGGTGATGGCGCGCTCGCGGACGTAAGTCACGCCGTCGAACTCTTCCAACGGCTTGCCTTCGGCCACCAGCGTGCCCACACCGGTCCGTGTATAGAAGGCGGGGATGCCGGCGCCACCGGCGCGGAGGCGTTCCGCGAGGGTGCCTTGCGGAGTGAATTCGACGTCGAGTTTGCCGGCCAGGTACTGCTCGGCAAACAGCTTGTTCTCGCCAACGTACGACGCGATGACTTTCCTGACTTGGCCCGACTCGATCAGCACGCCGAGCCCCTTGCCGTCCACGCCCATGTTGTTGGAGACGATGGTGAGGTCCTTGGCGCCGGACTCCCGGACGGCATCGATCAGGTCGGCCGGGATGCCACTCAGGCCAAAACCCCCGACGGCGATGGTCAGGCCGTCTGCCATCAAGTCCTGGAGCGCTTGGGTTGCGCTGGCGTGCATCTTCGACATTGGAACTCCTCTTTGAGTCTTTCTGGTGTTATCCACGTTGTGGACTGAGTGACCTGTAGAGGAGCCTAGGTTTGATCGCTGCTACGGTCAACGGCCCCAGCGCTTGGATACTCACTGTGTGGACTGTAGGCTCAATGCTGTCCATATTGTGGATGAAATCTTCGAGGAGGCTTTGTGCCGGAACAGAAATCCACACAAAATCCGGTGCAGGGGGCCCAGGTTGTGGGCCGTGTTGCCCTGCTGCTGAGGCTGGTTGGGCGCAAACCCGAGGGGACGTCGTTGGCTGGATTGGTTCGGGAGTCGGGGCTGACACGGCCGACCGTGCACCGGCTGTTGACGTCCCTGGCTGCGGAGGGTTTGCTGGAACACGATTCAGCTGCGGGGAAGTGGGTTCTTGGGCCCGAAATCTTCCTCCTTGGATCGGTAGCGGCGGCACGCTTCCCCATGGAGGACGTTGCCCGGCCCAGCCTGCGCCGCCTCGCCGCCGAGACTGGCGAGAGCGCGTTCTTCTCCATCCGACGCGGCAACGAAACAGTTTGCGTGTTGCGAGAGGAGGGATCGTTCCCGGTGAGGTCCTTCGTGCTGCATGAAGGCGTACGTTTTCCGTTGGGAGTTGCGTCAGCAGGAACGGCCATCATGGCCTTCCTGCCCGCCGATGAGCAGGAAACCCTGCTGGAGGACTGGCCGGCACACGCTGGCGACTTTGCCGTGGGGCATCCAGCTGACGTGGTTCGGGACAACCTTGAGCGCACCCGGCTGACGGGCTACTCGGTGAACCCGGGGCTGATCCTTGAAGGAAGTTGGGGGATGGGCGCGGCCGTTTTCGACCAACAGGGGCGGCCGGCATGGGCTCTTTCCTTGACGGGGATCGAACCCCGGTTCCGTCCTGACCGACAGGAATTCCTCGGCAAATTGCTGCTCGAGGAAGCTCACCGAATGACAGCGAAACTGCAAGGCTGACCCAAGTAAGGGACGGCACCTGCTCCAATGAGGGCCCAGTGGAACGTTTGCTGTCCCCCAGTTGGGTTAGCGCAGGTCCAGCCGCATCAGCACTCTCGGGAAGCCGTTGAGGACGGACGTCGTTTCGGCGACCTTGGTGAAGCCTGCTTTCTCGAAGAGCCTGCGGGTCCCCACGTACGCCATGGTCAGGTCCACTTTGTTGCCTTTGTTGTCCACGGGGTAGCCCTCAATGGCTGGCGCGCCATACCTTCGGGCCATGTCGATCGCACCCTCCAATAGATGATGCGAAATGCCCTTGCCGCGATGCCCGGGCCGCACCCTGATGCACCAGACAGACCACACGTCGGCGTCGTCCACGTGGGGGATCTTTCGGTTGGTTGCAAAGCTGGTGTCGGCCCGGGGGTGGACGGCGGCCCACCCAACTACTTCGCCGCCGTCGTACGCGAGAACGCCTGGCGGCGGATCCTCCGCAACCAACTTTTCCACGAACTTTCCCCGCTCCTCCCGCTGGAGCTCAAGGTTCTGCTTCGAGGGAATCCGGTAACTCAGGCACCAGCACACGTTAGCGTCCGGACGTTTGGGGCCGACGATGGTTTTCACATCCTCGAACACTGTGGCCGGGCGAACCTCGATTCCCATGCCGCCCATCCTGTCACCGCCGCCCAACTCTTCGCTAGACTGGCGGACGTGATGACCGGATCGGGCACCTGCCCTGCACGGATTGGCTACCCGGCCGAGCTCTGACGCGTGCCAGCGCTGGGACGTGTGCTGGCGCTGCCCGCGCTCCTCCCCGTGGATTGATGACCCTAAAACCCATCGAACGAAATCCACACACCAAGGAGTCATGCATGCCCGCACTTTTCAACCACACCATCATCGCGTCCACCGATCGCGTCGTCTCCGCCGAGTTCTACCGGTCCATCCTCGAAGCGAACGAAGCTCCAAGTTGGGGGCCCTTCACCAACCTGACCTTGGCTGGCGGCGTCATGCTCCAATTCGCCGAACCCCCGGTCGAGATCCAGATGCAGCACTACGCCTTCCTGGTAGACGACCAGCATTTTGACCGCGCCTATCAGCGCCTGGTGAGTGCCGGCGTCGAGCATTGGGCGGATCCGCAGATGACCCGTCCTGGCGAGACCAATACGGAGCACGGTGGCCGGGGTGTCTACTTCAAGGACCCCTCGGGCCACGCGCTGGAGCTGATCACGAAGCCTTATTTCTAAGGATGAAGCGGAAGCTGGATAGGGGGCCGCGGCGTGGAGGGCATCGCGAAGCGGGCACGGCCCCCTATCCAGCTTCCAGCGCCCCCTATCCGAACGTGAAGGAGTACGCCTGGATGCCCTGCGGGACCTTGACCTCGAGCTTGCCCTCGCGGATTCCGAGGTCGTCCACGATCTGATAGAGCGTCGGCGTCCCTGAGACCGCTACGGACGTGGTCTTGCCATCCCGGACAACGTCGATCATGCCCTCACCACTGACCACGATGTACACCTGCTTGGCGTGGTAGCTCAGGACAACAGAAGAGCCGGCGCCGGCAGGTGTGATGGACTGCGTTCCGAGATCCCACGAACCCTGCAAGGAAAAGCTGTCATCGGGCTGATTCCCCGGCATTGAATACAGTCCCACCCCGGCTTTATAGGGTTCCTTGCCCGCATAGTTGACCTTCTTGGTGGTGCCCAAATACGTTTCCGCAGTGGTGGCACCTGCTACCGGGCCGTCGTCGGACGCTTCGATGGGAGCCGGCAGCGCCGCTGAAGGGTTGGCCTCTTGCAGGAGTTCGCGGATCAGCTTCTCCGTGGTCTGGTAGCCGCCCTCGCCGAACTTGATGTGCCGGACTGTTCCCTCGGAATCGATCAGGTAGTGGGCCGGCCAGTAACGGTTGCGGTAATTGGTCCACGTGGAGAGGGTGTTGTCGATGGCCACGGGGTAGGTGATGCCAAGGTCCTGCGCGCCGGACATGACGTTGCGGGTCTCTTTCTCGAATGCGTACTCGGGGGAGTGGATGCCGATGATTTCCAGGCCGGAGTCCTTGTACTTGCTGTACCAATCGGTGAGGTGCGGAACGGAGCGCTGGCAGTTGATGCAGGAGTAGGCCCAGAAATCCACCAGGACCACCTTGCCCTTGAGGTCCTTCAAGTTCACGGCCTGGCCGCCAGGGGTGTTGAACCATTCCTGGATACCCTTGATATCCGGCGCTGTGCCGCACGATTCCAGCTCGGCGGCACCGTTGCTGCACTTGTCCAGTTCGCGGTTTTGGTCATTTACAAGTCCACCAAGATCCAGGGCCTTCTTCACGGCCTCGTTGTCCTGGACCTGTTCCTGGAGTGTGGAGGTGTAGTCGGGCACGAGTTTCTGCAGCAGCTGGGGAAGGTTGAACACCAACCCGATTGCCAGGGCGATCATCATGATGCCACCGGCTATGCGGATCTTGCGCTGGTTCTTGCGAAACGCCTTGACCCGCTCTGCGACGCGGCGCCCGGCCAGCGCGAACACCAGCAGCGGAACGGCTGCTCCCACGGCAAACGTCAGCGTGAGGACTATGGTTTCGGGGCCCACCTGCCCGGTGGCACCGGCCACGGCGATGGCGGCAAGCACTGGTCCTGCACAGGGGACATAGACGACGCCGAGCGCCAGTCCCAGCACCAGCCCGCCATTTTCGGTTCCGACTTTTCGCTGCGGGATCCAGGAGAACGGCTTCTCCAGGATGTGCTGAAAACGATCGAAAATCAGGCCGCAACCAATCAGCACCAGCACCACCAGCCCGATCCATCGAAGCAGGTCCTGGGGCAGGTTCACCAAGGTCAGCAGGAACGAGCCAACCAGCGTGAAGGTGCTGAAGCTGATCACCAGGCCCAGGATCACCAGGTACGGACGCCAGCTGGTTACAGCATCTTTGCGCGCACCCTGTACACCTCCGGAAAGAAAGATGACGGGCAGGACGGGCAGGATGCAGGGCGAGATACCTGTAATCAGCCCACCCAGCAGGCCGATAAGTGCTAATTGCAGCATTGCGTCTCCCAACGTTCGCCGGACCGGCCGTGAAGGGTGCCGGCTCCGGATATCTGTAGGCAGTTCGGAGCCGAAGCCGCGATGGCTTGGTTTAAAAACTTTTTCAATCCGCACCCATCCAGCCCGGTGCGACCTCCGAATAGCTGGTGAGGCACAAACCGCCGGCGACGCAGATGCAGCGCCCGGGAGCCAGTGCCCACACCCAATGGACCCAATGCTCTGGTTCCACGAACAAGGAGAATGACATGTTGTCCACAAAGCGCCCCGCCCTCGCCTTCGTTGGCCTCACTGCAGCCGCCCTTCTCGGACTCACGGCTTGTGGTGGTTCAAGCAGCTCCAGCACACCGTCGTCATCGGCGTCGTCCTCCCCTGCACCGGAGATGACGTCCGCGGCACCGTCGCCGTCGGCTTCTGCCATGACCAACGCCGCCATGGATCCCGCGCGTGATCTTGTTGGCCCCGGCTGTGCCGGTTACGCGGCCCAGGTTCCGGATGGTGCCGGTTCGGTAGTGGGAATGGCCCAGGACCCGGTTGCCGTTGCAGCGTCGAACAACCCGCTCCTCAAGACTTTGACTGCCGCCGTTTCAGGCAAGCTCAACCCGAAAGTGGATTTGGTCTCCACCCTCAACGGCAGCGAATTCACAGTCTTTGCACCTGTTGACGATGCTTTCGCCAAGATCGACCCCGCAACCATTGAGACGCTGAAGACGGACGATGCCCTGCTAAGCAAGATCCTCACCTACCACGTAGTCCCAGGCCAGTTGAGCCCTGACCAGGTGGTGGGAACGCACAAGACGGTCCAGGGTGGCGAAGTGACCGTTGGCGGTAGCAAAGATGCACTCACCGTTGATGGCGCCAACGTGATTTGTGGTGGCGTTCACACGGCAAACGCAACGGTCTACCTGATCGACTCCGTGCTGATGCCCAAGTAACCTGACAGTCCGCAAACAAAAACCAGTCCGAAAACAAAAAGGCAGGCGCCGGAATGAATCCGGCGCCTGCTTTTGGATTGGAAATGAATGGTTAGCGCTTGCCTAAATCGCTATCGACGTAGGAGCCCTGGACCGTGGCGGTGGTTCCACACGTGCAACCACCGTCAACCTGGAGCTTGACCGTTACGGGTTTCGTTGCGTCCAAGGTGAAGCT
This sequence comes from Paenarthrobacter sp. 10L412, assembly GCF_056395565.1. Lineage (NCBI taxonomy): Bacteria > Bacillati > Actinomycetota > Actinomycetes > Micrococcales > Micrococcaceae > Paenarthrobacter > Paenarthrobacter sp. 10L412. The sequence continues at coordinate 181,608 of NZ_JBFTJT010000011.1, forward strand.
CACGGTGTCCCCGGAATCGGTGGAGACACGGAGAGTGCTTTCTTGTTCATGGGTTTGAGTCATGGCGGGATACCTTACTTGTCGGTCGGGTCGGTGCGGGGAGACTCAACCCTGGGGATGCTTCCGGTCGGAGTTCCGCCGGGACAGTCGGAATCCGGGCAGTCCTCCGCGCACTCGTGCCTGGTCACCAAATCGAATTGAACGCCCCGATGTTGTTCCACGCCCGTACGAATCGCGCGTTCAACAACGGATGTCGCCAAGCGCTTACGCAGTGACAACGGATCACGGCGCAGGTCCTTCGTCAGGGCGAAACAGAGCAGCAGCATGACGATGACGAAGGGCAGCGCGGCAACAATCGTGACTCTTTGGAGCCCGGCCAAAGCCTCGGATGGTTCATCGCCGCCGGCCAGGAGCATAACCGCTGCTACTGCACCGGTGAGGCTTCCCCAGAAGATGACTACTCCGCGCCGGGGGTGTTCGGCTCCGTTGGAGCTGAGCGATCCCATGACGATGGAGGCCGCGTCGGCACCAGTGATGAAGAAGATTGCCACCAGCACCATGGCCAGCACGATGACTGCTGCCGTGGCCCAGCCGGGCATGCCAAGGTTCTTGACGAGATCGAAGAGTGCGCCGTCGAAATTGACGGAGGGCACGCCGTTGGTCATGGTCACCAAACCAGGTGTGCCGGCCTTGTCAGCTTCCTGCTGGACGTGGAACGCAGCTCCACCGAAGATACCGAACCAGATAACGCTGACGATGCTTGGCACCAGCAGAACGCCGGTGACGAACTGGCGGATGGTACGGCCGCGGCTGATGCGTGCAATGAACATGCCGACGAAGGGCGTCCAGGAGATCCACCAGGCCCAGTAGAAAATGGTCCAACTGGTCATCCAACTACGCAGTGCATCATCGCCGACCGCTTCGGTCCGGGACGACATTTCTGCCAGATCCCTGGCGTAATCGCCGATTGCGGAGGGGATCAGGTTGAGGATGAACAGGGTGGGGCCGGCAACAAACACGATGAGTGCCAGGACGACTGCCAGCACCATGTTGATGTTGGAAAGCCACTGGATGCCGCGGCTGATGCCGGAGACTGCTGAAGCGACGAAGCAGAAGGTGAGGATGGCTACGATCACCACGAGTACCGGGGTGCCGATCTCGCCCACCCAGCCGTTGGAGGTCATGCCGCTGCCGATCTGAAGGGCACCGAGGCCCAAGGAAGCGGCGGTTCCGAACAGGGTGGCAAAGATGGCCAGGATGTTGATGAATTTCCCGAGCGGGCCTTCCACCATCCTGATGCCGAACAGCGATGTGAACGCTGCGGACACCAGCTGCCTGCGGCCCAAACGGTAGGTGCCGTACGCCATGGCAATGCCAACTACTGCGTACATGGCCCACGGGTGCAGGGTCCAGTGGAAGATCGAGGTGGCCATCGCAGTCTGGATGGCAGCAGGAGTGCGGCCGTCCACAGTGCCCGGTGGTGGCGAGATGTAGTGGTAGAGCGGTTCAGCCACGCCATAGAACATGAGCCCGATGCCCATGCCGGCGGCGAACATCATCGCTACCCAGGAGACAGTACGGAATTCCGGCTTCTCGCCGTCCTTGCCCAGTGGGATGTTGCCGAACTTGCCCAGGGCGAGCCAGAGGACGAAGACGACGAACAAGGAGGCAAGAACCATGAAGAGCCAGCCGGTGTATTCCATGACCCAGTTCAGGGCGCCTTTGGAAGTTTCAGAGAGGCTGTCCCGGCCGACGAAGCCCCAGATCACGAAGGCGACGGCGATGGCGCCCGTGATTCCGAAGGTGACTTTGTCCAGCGTAAGTTTGCGGTTCCGGCGGGCACTAACGGCCTGCTCGGTCTTGGCGTGGCGCAGTTCTTCCAGGATCTGTGCGTATTCCTCAGTATCCGGCAGTGTTTCTGCGCCTCCGTCCTCATCGTCGAGGACTGCGGGGTTGGTTTCGTCCGGGGAGACGCTGATGACGTCCCCAGAGTTCTCCGGGCGGTTCGTTTTACGTGATGAAGGAGTGTCAGCCAGGCTATCGTTGGCGGGCACTTCCTCGGGAGTTAAGGGCTTTAAATCACTATTTATAGCCATGAGCGGGTCCTTTGCTCGGCGAGTCATGGGCTTGGGTTTATACATGGCCCTGAAGGGTGGGAACGGAGGGAAGGTTGGGGGCTTCGTCCGATTCGATGACCATGATTGTTGGAGCAGTATCGAGCCGTAGCGCCTCCCCGGGAGCGAGTTCACTGGTGGGGCAGGCCTTGCGCATGTTGCACCTCTTTTGTCGGGGAATGGGGTTTCTTGTCGCTTTGGCTGAATCGCCTTCAAACGTTTCGCAAGGATCAACAGTTCTCGCGCTAAGCAACAGAGTGCGCCCCGTCACAGGTCAATGTCAAGGTGTTTCTTTTCCATTTCCCGGACCTTGACAGTCCTGCGGAGATGCCACAGCCAGTTGCGCATCGTGGTTACTGTTGCGTAACAAGCGACAATAACGGCGAAAAATGGCCACGTTGATGACAGGTACTTAAAGCGTGGATAAGGTGGTCGGTTCAGGCTGCGCCAACGGCCTAGCGGCGTCGGTAGCCCATCTTGGCGCTGATCGTGAAGCCAGCCTCACGAAGGGCGTCTATGAGCCCTGGGTGCTCCTCCGGGGCAAAGCGGAAGGCAGGGCCGGAGATACTCACTGCAGCGATGACATTGCCCATGTGGTTAAAAATAGGCACGGCTACCGCCGTCAGGCCGATCTCGAACTCTTCATGGACTACTGCGTAGCCATTCCGTGCGACGTCGAGCAACTGCTTCTCCAGCTCCGCGCGGTTAGTGATGGTGCGGGGGGTGCGGGCAGGCAGTCCGACTGTCTTGAGGACCTGGTTACGCTCATCAGCCGTCAGCGCGGCCAAGAGCACTTTGCCGCTGGACGTGGCATGCAGCGGTGTCAGGCTGCCTACCCAGTCGTAGGTGGCAAGCGTTGAGGGGCCCATGGCCTGATCCACGTTGACTGCATAGTTGGATCGAAGCACGGCAAGGTTGACCGTTTCCTTGTACTCACCCGCGAGTGCTTCCAGTACTTCCCTGGCTTCGTGCACGACGCTCAGCCTGCCGGGGATGGAGGTTGCCAGCCTGAGGATTCCGAAGCCCAGCTGGTACTTGCCCCTCTCGCTGTTCTGCCGGACAAGCTCGCGGTTAACCAGCGAGCCCACAAGCCTGGACACGGTGGATTTATGGACGCCCATCTCGTCAGCGATTTCACTGACGCCCGCGTCGCCTTCGCGCGCAAGGATCTCCAGGATTTGCAGCGCGCGGTCCACTGATTGGACGCCGCCGCCTTGGGCGTCTGCGTCCTTCTCGATGTCCGGATTGTTGCGTGGGGCCATGATGCCTCGTGTCGTTGTCCCAAGCAGGTGGCCGGGGCTGTAACGCCCTGCCCGGCCTGCTCCTCGTCTTTCCTCATCCTAGTCCGACACGGACACGGGCCATGCACATAAACCCGCAGAACGGGCGGTCAGAGCCCTGCGAAGGCCTCCTCACGTGCCGCTTTGCGGGGGCGGACCAGTCTGTCACGTCCGGCGTAGACGTTGAGGCTGTGACCGCGGCTGAATCCGACCAGGGTCACACCGGTCTCAGTGGCGAGGTCGGCGGCGAGGCTGGAGGGCGCGCTCACGGCGGACAGGACGGGGATGCCGGCGAGGGCGGCCTTCTGGACCAGCTCGAACGATGCCCGCCCTGAAACCTGCAGGACCAAGCCCGTCAGGGGCAGCAGATCCTGGCGCAGTGCCCAGCCCACCACTTTGTCCACGGCATTGTGGCGACCCACGTCCTCCCGCAAACAGAGGAGCTCGGGGGTGGCGCCGTCCACCCTGAAGAGCCCGGCGGCATGGACGCCACCGGTTCTGTCGAACACCGCCTGGGCTTCCCGGAGGCGTTCGGGCAGTTCGGCCAGGATGTCAACGGGAACCCGCAGTCCGTCCTGGGAGGGGTCGAAGTGGAGTGTCTTGCGGACGGCCTCGATGGAGTCTGTTCCACAGATGCCGCACGAGCTGGAGGTGTAGACGTGGCGCATGGTGTCCGGCATTTGTACGTCGGAGCGAAGCTGGGCCTCCACCACATTGAACGTCTGCGTCCCGTCCTTCTCGCCGGCGCAAAAACGCAGGGAGATCAGCTCGGATTGGCTGCAGATGATGCCCTCGGAAACCAGGAACCCGGCCACCAGGTCAAAGTCGTCTCCCGGAGTCCTCATCGTTACGGCGAAGGAGCGGCCGCCGATCCTGATTTCCAGGGGCTCCTCGGCGGCCAGGACGTCCTCCTTGAACCGCACCGGATATTCGGTACCTGTCCCGTCGAGATGGAAGCGGTGGATCTTCCGGCGCTGTGTCATCCGTGCCATGGTGCGTACCTTCCTGGCTGGTGTGGGAAATCGATGGTTGCTTGCGCCTGTGACCAGGCGCTTGACCAGACACTTGTCCAGGGCAGCGGCATGACGGGGACGGGTTCGCCTGCTTCCACTCCGCCAGGGGGAACGGCCATGAAGCCGTCGGCCCAAGCCAGGCCACGCATCATGCCGGGGCCTGTGTGTGAAGCAGGGAAAGCGAGGCCGTGGACAAAGGTGCAGGGAATGAGTTGTGTCCGGCCGGGGCCCGGATCGACGTCCGCCCCGGACATGAGGTGGCCAGCTGTCTGGAAAGGCCGGTTTTGGAGGGCAGCGAGCAGTGGTTCGCCGATGGTCATCAGGGCCATCATGGCGGCCAGGGGATTGCCTGGGAGGCCGATGATGAAGCGGCCGTCGGGAAGTTCAGCCAGTACAGCAGGATGACCGGGGCGCATAGCGACGCCGTCCAGCAGCAGGCGCCCACCGAGCGCGGCCACTGCAGCGCGGAAGTGGTCAGTTCCGGATTTGCCGGTGCCACCGGTGGTGATCGTGACATCTGTGTTTTCACCTCCGGGCGGGCCGCTCCGCGGCGGGGCGTCAAGTGCCGACAGCCACTCTTCGTATGAGTCGCCGATCCGTTGCTGGCCGCCGGGAATTCCGCCCAGCTGGGAAATCACTGCGCCGAGTTGCGGGCCGAAGGTGTCTCGCACCTGCCCCGCTGCTGGCAGACCCGAGGTCACCACCTCGGAGCCAGTAAGTACGACGGCGACCCGCGGCTTGCGTTGTACCTGCAGTTCGTCGTGGCCTGCAACGGCAGCAAGGGCAATGTGGGCAGGATTAAGGAGTGTGCCGGCGGGTACGAGGACGTCGCTGGCACGGGCTTCTTCCCCGGCTGGCCGTATGTGCCGGCCGGGGAGCGTCTCGCCGGGCTTCGCATCTGGTCTCAGTGAGAGCTGCAGCCCGTATCCGGCGTCGAGGACGTGTCCGCTCTCTTTCCGAAGTACCGCCTCGGCACCTTCCGGAACCAGGCCACCGGTGGCAATGACGCTGGCTTGCCCCGGTGATAGCGGCAGCCCCGCCGTCGTGATCTCCCACGGTCCTCTGCCATGAATGGCCCAGCCATCCATGGCAGAGGACGCGTAGTGCGGAAGGTCCTGCTGCGCCGTCACTTCAGTGGTCAGCAGGTATCCGATCGCGTCAGCCAGTGGCACAGACGCTGACGCAAGCGGAACAGCGCAATCGAAGGCCATCTGCCGGGCTTCAGACCACGTTGGGGCAGGCATCCGCTCGCAGGGCACATGGGATGTTGGCGACGTGCCGCGGATGATTTCCTGTGCGAGCATGGATGCCCCCTTCCTGGTGTTTTGCGTACTAAGCCTTCACGTAACCGTTCGGGTTCAGTACGAACTTTGTTGCCGCTCCGGCGTCGAACTCCGCGTAGCCGCGGGGTGCGTCCTCAAGGGGGATGGCTTGGGCATTGACTGCCTTGGCGATCTGGACCTTGTCGTGGAGGATGGCCATCATCAATTGACGGTTGTACTTCATCACCGGGCACTGGCCCGTAGTGAAGGACAAGGACTTTGCCCAGCCGGTGCCCAGCGAGAGCGAGAGGGAGCCGTGCTTGGCTGCTTCATCGATTCCGCCCGGATCGCCGGTGACGTAGAGGCCCGGGATGCCCAGGGAACCGCCGGCGGCGGTGATGTCCATGAGGGAGTTCAGCACGGTGGCTGGAGCCTCGTGCGAGGCGTCCCGTCCGTGGCCGCGGGCTTCGAAGCCAACGGCGTCCACGCCGCAATCCACTTCCGGCACTCCGAGGATCTGCAGGATCTGCTCCTTCGGGTCGCCGTTGGAGACGTTGACGGTTTCGCAGCCGAATGAGCGCGCCTGTGCCAGCCGGTCTTCGTTCATGTCGCCCACAATCACGACGGCGGCGCCAAGCAACTGGGCGCCGACCGCGGCAGCCAGACCCACGGGGCCGGCACCGGCGACGTACACCGTGGACCCTACGCCCACGCCGGCCGTAACGGCGCCGTGGAAGCCGGTGGGGAAGATGTCCGAGAGCATGGTCAGGTCCATGATCTTTTCCAGGGCCTGGTCGCGGTCCGGGAAGCGCAGCAGGTTCCAGTCTGCGTAGGGAACCAGCACGTACTCGGCCTGTCCGCCTACCCAGCCGCCCATATCCACATAGCCGTAAGCGCTGCCCGGGCGGTCAGGGTTGACGTTCAGGCAGATACCGGTCTTTTGCTCTTTGCAGTTCCGGCAACGGCCACAGGAAATGTTGAACGGCACCGAGACGATGTCGCCCACCTTGATGAACTCGACGTCGGGACCCACCTCCACCACTTCGCCGGTGATTTCGTGGCCGAGGACCAGATCCTGCGGGGCTGTGGTGCGGCCACGGACCATGTGCTGATCGGAACCGCAGATGTTGGTCGTTACAGTGCGGAGGATCGCGCCATGCGGTACCTTCCGGCCGACGTTGGCCGGGTTGACGCCCGGTCCGTCCTTGAGTTCGAACGTCGGGTAGTCAGTGTTGATGATTTCGACGACACCGGGTTCCTTGTAGGCGACTGCTCGGTTTCCAGACATGGACACTCCTCCTGGGGCGGGTTGTGGTACGGAAATTGGATCTGCCCAATTGCCCGAGAGCGGTGCTTCGATGAGGAAATACCTCCCCAGGTTTCAGGCCACCGAAGCACCATTCACGGACAATTGGACAGTTTTGCCTAATATTTCTGGCTAATGTTCTTGGCTAAAGCCCAGCCGCGCCCTGGAGCTGGACTGCTGCTCCTGCGGATGCGACCGTGTGGTCGTTCTCCACGGTGCTGCCGCTGACGCCGATCGCACCGATCACAGTGCCGTCCTCCCCGCGCAGGGGGATGCCTCCCGGGAAGGTGATGAGTCCTCCGTTGGACACCTCGATGTTGTAGAGCGGTCCTCCAGGCTGCGAAAGCTCGCCGATTGCCCCCGTTGGCATGTCGAAGAAACGGGCGGTGCGTGCTTTCTTGATGGAAATGTCGATGCTGCCCAGCCACGCCCCGTCCATGCGGGTGAAGGCCTTGAGGTTGCCACCGGCATCCACCACGGCGATGTTCATGTCGGTTCCGGTTTCACGGGCGGCGTCGCGGGCTGCGACAAGTACGGCATCTGCTTGGACTTGGGTGATGTCAGACATTGTTTCTCCATTGATAGATGTCTTCTTGACGAGATGGCCCTTGGACGGGTTTGGAAGTCCTTGGCCATCTGATATCTCTGCGCTACTAGGAAAGATATATCAGTCACATACTATGGCACGCATCACACTGTGTCCAGAGCCTTTCAAGCCCGTTCGAGGCGGACTATGACGGACTTGGACGTCGGCGTCCCACTGGTATCGGCAACAGAGTCCAGCGGTACAAGGACGTTTGTTTCCGGGTAGTAGGCAGCGGCGCACCCCTTGGGAGTGGAGTACGAAACGATGCGGAAGTCTTCTGCCCGGCGCTCGGTTCCCTGGAATTCTGAAATCAGGTGGACCATTTCACCATCAGCAAAGCCCAGCTCGGCGATATCGGACTCGTTAATGAGGACCACCCGTCGCCCACCGTGGATGCCGCGGTAGCGATCGTCCTTGCCGTAGATGGTGGTGTTGTACTGGTCGTGTGACCGCAGCGTTTGGAGCACCAGCCGGCCGGGCGGGACCTTGATGTATTCAAGCTCGTTGCCCGTGAAGTGTGCTTTGCCTGACGCCGTGTCGAACTTCCTGGCATCGCGCGGCGGGTGCGGCAGCACGAAGCCGCCCGGATGCTGGATCCGCTCTTCAAAGTTCTCGAAGCCATCGAAAACGGCCTCGATGTGTTTGCGGATCAGCGAGTAGTCATCACGCATGGACAACCACGCGGCCTTGGGGACGTTGGGCAGGCGCACGTCGCCATCAGTGAAGAGCCGGTGGGCAAGATTGCAGACAATGGCAACTTCCGAGTGGAGGTGCTCGCTCGCGGGCTTGAGGCGTCCACGGGATGCATGGACCGCGCTCATGGAATCTTCCACTGTGACCCTCTGGTCACCGGTCCGCTGGGTGTCTTTCTCCGTGCGTCCGAGTGTTGGGAGAATCAACGCCCTACGACCCGTGGACAGATGCGAATGGTTCAGCTTGGTGGAGATCTGGACGCTCAATCCTGTGTTGGCCAGCGCTTGTTCCGTGACCTCCGAGTCAGGGGCGGCACGAACAAAGTTTCCACCCATCCCCATGAAGAAGCGGACCTTTCCGTCCCGCATGGCGCGGATGGCGGCAACAGTGTCATAGCCGTGCTCCCGTGGTGAGAGGAATGCGAACTCGTTGTCCAGCCGGTCGTGGAATTTCTCCGGCATCTTCTCGAAGATGCCCATGGTGCGGTCGCCCTGGACGTTTGAGTGGCCGCGCACCGGGCAGACTCCTGCGCCGGGCTTGCCGATGTTCCCTTGAAGCAGCAGGACGTTAACCACGTCGCGGAGGGTGGGTACCGAATGTTTGTGCTGGGTCAATCCCATGGCCCAGCACACGATGGTGGCGTTCGAGGCCAGGAGCCGTTCGCCTGTGGAGTGGATCTGCTCCAGGGTGAGGCCTGTTGCTTCCACGATGTCGTCCCACTCCACCTTTTCCAGGAATCGCAGGTATTCGTCGATGCCCACCGTGTGGTCCTCGATGAACCTGTGGTCCAGGACGGTTTCCAGGCCCGGGGTCTTGCGACCCGCGGCTTCGGCCTCCACAAGGTATTTGCCCAGGCCCTGGAAGAGGGCCTGATCGCCGCCGGCACGGATCTGCAGGAAGTCGTCCGTCAGTTGGGTCCCTTGAATCATGCCGGCAACATGCTGCGGATTTTCAAAGTGCAGGAGTCCGGCTTCGGGAAGGGGATTGACGGACACGATGACCGCGCCGTTCTTCTTGGCCTTCTCCAGGGCGCTGAGCATGCGGGGGTGGTTGGTACCTGGATTCTGCCCGGCTACGAAGATCAGTGAAGCCGTCTCCAAGTCGGTCAGGCTTACGGACCCTTTGCCGATGCCGATGGTTTCCACCAGCGCGGAGCCCGAGGACTCGTGGCACATGTTGGAGCAGTCCGGAAGGTTGTTGGTGCCAAGGCCGCGGACCAGGAGCTGGTAAACGAAGGCAGCCTCGTTGGAGGTTCGGCCGGAGGTATAGAAGACGGCCTGATCGGGGTGGTCCATGCCCCGGAGCTCCTGCGCCATGAGGTCATAGGCCTTGTCCCATTCGATGGGCGTGTAGTGGGTAGCGCCTTCATCGAGGAACATCGGGTGGGTCAACCGGCCCTGCTGGCCCAGCCAGTAGTCATCTCGGGTCTTCAAATCAGCTACGGAGTACTGGGCAAAGAACTCAGGCGTGACACGTCGCCGGGTAGCTTCCTCGGCTACCGCCTTGGCCCCGTTCTCGCAGAACTCTGCTGCATTGCGCTTCTCGTGTTCCGGCCACGCGCAGCCCATGCAGTCGAATCCATCGATCTGGTTCACTGCCAGCAGCGTTTGCACGCTTCGCACCGCGCCCATTTGTTCCAGGGAGATCTTCAATGCGTTGGCAACGGCTGGAATGCCGACAGCCTTTGTCTTGGGTTTGGTGACGGTCAGCTTTGACTCGTCGATGTTTTCACGGGGGGCTTTGGAAGCCATGCGATCTTCCCTTCAAATCTGGGTAGGCGGCTGAGGTCGTTGAAGCTGTAGACGTGGATGCCGGCAAACAGCGGATGGCCGTCGAGGGCCTGATGAACGTCCCGGATCAGGCCGGAGCTGTCATAGCGCATGACATCACCACCGCGCAGGAGTGCCTTGGCCATTCCTGTGCCGCGGGCCAGCTTGAGTGAGCGTCCCACACCCAATCGTGCACCCATGGCAAGTAGTTTCTGCATGGACACCGGCCCGGGAACGCCCACCCACACGGGAAGCCGGGACCCGGCCCGGTGCAGTTCCTGCAGGTATGAGCTGATGGATTCCGCCGAGAAGCACATTTGCGTGACCATGGACGACGCCATGGGTGACTTGCCGGCCAGGGCGCTCCGCAACTGTTCTGCGCTTAGTTGTGGGTGGCCTTCCGGGTAGCCGGCGATGCCAAGGGAGAAGTCTTCCGAGAAAGCCTTGATGTCTTCCATCAGCTGGCCGCTCCAGGAATACGGGCCGGCAGGCACACTGCGGTCCCCGGCAATGAGGAAGAGCTCCCGGACGCCCTCATCGCGCAATTGATGAAGGAACAGGTGCAGCTCTGCCTGGCTGGCGATGCTCCGCGCTGCCAGGTGCGGGACCACGTGGTAGCCCAGCCGGGCAAGCTCAATCGACGCAGCGACCGTCCTGGCCGGACCGTGGTGCGGCAGGCAGGTCACGCTGACCATCCCCGGCGCCTCATAAGCGGGAGGCAGTTGCCGGGCAAGGTCAGCGGAGGGACTAACCTCCAGGCGGATCGGCGTTTCCATGGCTAGCCAGCAGTTCCCGAAACCAGTGCCGGCTTCTCCAGAAGCCGTGCTTGTGCCCGGGCCGCTTCAGCGGTGTGGAGGAGCAGCAGCGCCGTGGTGACTGAACCCACCCCGCCGGGCACCGGCGTCAGGGCGGCCGCCACTCCGGTGACACTGGCCTCGTCCACGTCTCCCACCAGGGAACCGTCGGGAAGGACGTTCGTACCGACGTCGATCACTACAGACGCCGGGGAAACGTGGCTGCCTGTCAGCAGTCCGGTCCGCCCAGCGGCAACAACCACGACGTCGGCGGGCCGGGTATAGCGCTCAAGCGCCCCTGATTTGGAGTGGCAGATGGTGACCGTGGCGTCCTTTTCGAGCAGCAGCAGGGACAGCGGCTTTCCTACCACAGCGGAACGCCCGACGACGGCGACGTTGCGTCCTGCGAGCGGAACCTGGAAATGCTCAAGGAGTTCCACCACGGCCTGTGCGGTTGCAGGGGCGAATGCGGGCTGACCCACAGCGAGGCGGCCAAGGCTGAGCGGGTTGGCGCCGTCAATGTCCTTTTCCGGAGCGATAAGCCCCACGAGCCCGTCCGTTCGAACGCCCGCGGGCAGCGGAGTTTGAAGAATAATGCCGTTGACGGTTGGCTCCGCACTGAGGTCCTTCAACACACTCGCCAGTACCTGTTCCGTGGCATCATGCCCAAGGTCCAGGATCCGGCAGCCTATTCCGGCGCGCTCCGCGGCGCGCTCAATGGACCGGACGTACCAGTGCGTGGACTCGTCGTCGGTTGCCACCACCACGGCTAAGGAAGGGCGCTGGCCCTCATATTCAAGGAGGCGGGCCTCATCCTGCGCACGCTGCTGGATGAGGGCGGCCAACCCCTTTCCGGAAAGCACTTCAGTACTCACGCGAGGATCCTTTCGCGGACGCGCTTGACCAGGGAATCAGCTGCGAGGACCACCTTTTCCTCAAGGCCGTCGGTCTGTTCTGCCAAGCGCGAGCGGGCGTCGCCATCTTTGATGGCCACTACGTTGATGTCGATGTTGACACGGGCGGTTGTGGCGGCTGCACGGGCAGCGTCGGCTGCTGCCGCGACGTCGCTGATGACATTGGGGTTGGCCATGTCAAAGAGTTCCGTGGCGAGTTCCACCACCTCACCGGCAAGCTTGATCAGCTGAGCAGGTGTGTGGGCTGCCTGGACCAGTGCATCCTGGATGCCGGCAGCGCGCATGGCCTTGAGTTCCTCGGTCCCGGATGGGAGTTTGTACGAATCAATAACTCGTTGGAAGGCGTGCTCATCGGCGTCTGCGAGGCGGAGCGCTTCAACAATCAAATGGTCCGCAGCGCTGGTGATGCGGGCAACGGGTTCTGCGTGCTGCGCATACTTTTCACCCGTGGTGTACCTGGCCACCATGGCCACCAAGGCGGCGCCCTGGGCAGCGTGAAGGGCGGCGGCGGCACCTCCGCCGGGTGTGGGCTGCCGTGAAGCGAGCCTGGCAAGGTAGTCGTTGATGGTTTCTGAACTGATCATGTGTCTTCCTGGGCTGGTTGACGAAGTAAGGCGGGGCTGAGGTTGAACGGGGTAAGACAGCGGCCCGGACCCCGTTGCGAGGGGATGAGTCCGGGCCGCTGGCCTATTAAAGCGTCCGTCAGGCCTTAGCCGCGGAGCCTGCTCATGGTGGGGTCGTACAGCGGGTCCTGGGTGACTGTCGCCTGGATGCGGCGTCCGAAGTATTCGATCTCCACGGAATCACCAATCGAAACAGCGGCAGGAAGGTACGCGTAGGCAATGGGCTTCTTCACCGAGTAGCCGTAAGCGGCGCTGGTGACGTAGCCAACTGCCTGGTCCTTGTAGAACACAGGTTCCTTGCCCAGCACCAGGCTGCGGCCGTCGTCGACCGTCAAGCAGCGCAAGCGCCGAGCGGAGCTTTCCTCGGTGCGTCCCTCAAGGGCGGCCTTGCCGACGAAGTTCTCCTTGGTCATCTTTACGGCGAAACCGAGGCCTGCTTCGAAGGGGTCGTGCTCCGTGGTCATATCGGTGCCCCATGAGCGGTAGCCCTTTTCCAGGCGCAGCGAGCTGAAGGCGGCGCGCCCGGCAGCGATGACGCCGAACGGCTGGCCGGCCTTCCACAGTGCATCCCACAAACGCTGTCCATTGTCGGCGCTCGTGTAGAGCTCCCAGCCGAGTTCGCCCACGTAGGACAGCCGCATTGCGGTGACGGTGACGCCGCCGATGGTGACCTTCTTGGAACGGAAGTACTTCAGGCCGTCGTTGGAGAAGTCGTCGTTGCTGACCGTACTGATGAGGTCACGGGCAAGCGGACCCCACAAGCCGATGCAGCAGGTGCCACCCGTGGTGTCGCGGACCTGCACCCAGTCGCTGGCCGTACCGTTTTCCGTCTGGTGGCGGGCGGCACGCTCGAAGTAGGCGGTGTCAATGTTGCCGTTGGCGCCCAGCTGGAACGTGTCCTCGCTGAGGCGGGCAACGGTAATGTCGCTTCGGATTCCACCAGCGTGGTCCAGCAGGAGGGTGTACGTTACGGCGCCCGGCTTCTTGGCCAGGTCTCCCGTGGTGAGTTCCTGCAGCAGTTTCAGGGCGCCCGGGCCGCTGACTTCAAGGCGCTTGAGCGGCGTCATGTCGTACATCGCCACGGCCGTGCGCGTCTTCCACGCCTCGGCGGCAGCAATCGGTGAGCTGAACATACCGGACCAGGCGTCACGTGCCGGAGGCTGCCAGTCGTCCGGCATTTCCTTCAGCAGTTCCGCGTTGGCTTCGAACCAGTAGGGACGTTCCCATCCTGCGCCTTCCAGGAAGTAGCCTCCCAGCTGCTTGTGGCGGGCGTGGAACGGGCTGACGCGAAGGTTGCGGGGGGAGAGCTTGGGCTGGAGCGGGTGCAGGACATCGTAGATTTCCACGAAGTTCTGCTGGGACGTTTCGCTGACATATTCAGGCGTCAGCTGGACCTCTTCGAAGCGGTGGATGTCGCAGTCGCCCAGATCAATTTCAGACTTGCCAGTGGTCAGGAGTTCGGCAACGGCGCGGGCGATGCCGGCAGAGTGGGTGACCCACACGGCTTCGGCCACGAAGAACCCGTCCACTTCCTTGGATTCGCCTACCAGCGAGCCACCGTCAGGGGTGAAGGAGAAGATGCCGTTGAAGCCATCCTCGATTTCGCTTTCCCGCAGTGCCGGCAGGATCTGCTTGGTTGCTTCCCACGCGGGAAGGAAGTCCTCAAGGGTGAAGTCCAAGCGCGAGGGCATGTTGTGTTCGCTGATGCTGCTGGGCTCGTAGCTGCCCAACTCGTCAAGGTCCACGGGCATGGGGCGGTGAGCGTAGGAGCCAATACCGTAGCGCTCGCCGTGCTCGCGGTAGTAGAGGTCCTGGTCCTGGTGGCGCAGGATGGGCAGTTGGGCGCCGTTGGGCAGTTCGTTCTTGCCCTTCTGGGCGGGAACCGGGGTGGTCTTCACGTACTGGTGGGCCAGGGGAAGGAGCGGAACGGACATCCCGATCAACTCGCCCACCTTGGCGCCCCAGAAGCCGGCGCAGGAAACTACGATGTCCGCGGGGATCACGCCGTCGGCGGTCTCGACACCGGTCACGCGGCGGTTTGACTGCTCGATTCCGGTCACCTCGGTGTTGCCGATGTACTTCACGCCGGCGGCTTCGGTGCGCTTGATGAGCAACTGCACGGCGCGGGCTGCAAGTGCCAGGCCATCGGTGGGGACGTGCAGGCCACCCAGGATGTCTTCCTCGTTGATCAGGGGGTAGAGCTCCTTGCATTCCTCGCGGGAGAGGATCTTGCCGTCGATGCCCCACGCCTGTGCGTAGCCGAGCTTGCGCTTAAGGTCAGCCAGGCGGGTCTCGGTAGTGGCAACTTCAAGGCCGCCCACCTGGTTGAAGCAGCTCTGGCCTTCTTCGGTGAGGGAGAGCAGCTTTTCCACCGTGTACTTGGCGAACAGTGCCATGGATTTGGAAGGGTTCGTCTGGAAGACCAGGCCCGGTGCGTGGGACGTGGATCCTCCGGGCATGTTCAGCGGCCCCTGATCCAGGACGGTGATGTTGTTCCAACCGCGGGTGACCAGTTCGTCGGCGAGGTTGGTGCCGACAATCCCAGCGCCGATGATGACAATGCGAGGCGTCGATGTCATGAAAGTTTCTCCTGCTGAAGTTCGTGTGTGTGGACGGTGGGGTGGGTGGCTTACCGGAAGACCACTGTGCTGGTTTGATCCAGCAGCACGCGGTGTTCGCAGTGCCAGCGAACAGCCCGGGACAACGCCAGGGCTTCGGCATCCTGGCCCACTGTTGACAGTGCGTTGGGGCCGTAGCTGTGGTCCACGCGGATGACTTCCTGCTCGATGATCGGGCCCTCGTCGAGGTCCGCGGTCACGTAGTGGGCGGTTGCTCCAACGAGCTTCACGCCGCGGTCATAGGCCTGGTGGTAGGGGCGGGCGCCCTTGAAGCCAGGCAGGAATGAGTGGTGGATGTTGATGGCCCGGCCCTCAAGGGAGCGGCACAGGTTGTCCGAGAGTACCTGCATGTAGCGGGCGAGCACCACCAAGTCAGCCTTGTATTCATCCACGAGTTCCAAGAGCTTTTGCTCCGCCTCGGCCTTGGTGTCAGGGGTGACCGGGATGTGGATGAAGGGCAGTCCGGCTGCCTCGGCCATGGCGCGGTGGGTCTCGTGGTTGGAAACGACAGCTACCAGGTCTCCGCCCAGGCTGCCGCCGCGCCAGCGGAAGATGAGATCGTTGAGGCAGTGTCCAAACTTGGACACCATGACCAGCACGCGCTTCTTGGTCTGGTCATGGAAGCTGAATTTCATGTCGAAGCGGTCAGCGATTGCACTGAACTCTTCCTCCAGCCGGTCCGCCGAGTATTCGGGGGAGCCGGAAAAGGCGGTGCGAAGGTGCAGTGTCTGGCGGATGCCGTCGTCGAACTGCTGGTGTTCGTCAATGTTGAAGCCGCGCTCAAACAGGAAGGTTGTGACCGCCTGCACGATTCCGGCGCGTTCGACGCACGACAATGTGAGTACGAACTTCTGTGCTTGCTCGTCTTTGAGCGTTGCTGGCTGCGCCAGGGTGCTTGTTGGTGAGTCTGTCGCCACGAGGGTCATGTCTCCTCCTTTAGATATATTCTTGGGTCCCGTACTGATATATTAGGATTGGGAATCAGCGTATACTGGTCTCAAGGACAGGTCAATAGGTTTTCGGGAACTGCGGAAAGGGCTGGCACTGTGGCATTTGGAACTCTGGCAATCTCGGACGACACCAGCAGGAAGTCCTTGGCCGACGTCGCGTATGAGCGTTTGCGCGACCGGCTCCTCATGCTGGACATCAAACCCGGGGACCTCCTCAATGATGACCAGTTGGCAAAGGACCTCGGGATCGGCCGCACTCCGGTGCGCGAAGCCCTGAAGCGGCTGGAACTGGACCGCTTGGTGGTCACCTATCCGCGCCGCGGAACATTTGCCACCCGCGTTGACGTGACGGACCTGGCCTTTATTTCAGAGATCCGCACGCAACTGGAGCCGCTGGCCGCAGCACGCGCGGCACGCGTGGCTTCCGCCGCTACAAGGGAGCACCTGCGGGACGTCATGAAGGCCGTGGAGGCCTTTGACGTGGCCGGCGCCTCGGTTGTGGAGACCCTGCGCCTGGATGCCAGCGTCCATCAGGGCATCTATGCTGCCGCCGCAAATCCTCATCTCGAGGATGTCCTGATCCGCTATGACAACCTGGCAACCCGAATTTGGTGCATGGTCCTGGATCGGCTGCCGGACCTTGAGCATCACGTGCGCGAACACCTGGACCTCCTGCGCGCGGTCATTGATGGTGATGAGGAAAAAGCGGCGGAGTTGGCAAAGGACCACGTCACAGGCTTTGAGCACGCCGTCCGCACCGCACTCTTCGCTGCATAGGAACTGCCTCGCGGGATTCCGGGATTGACTCCCCGCTTCGGCGATTGCATACTGAACTCTAACTAATATATCACCCGGATATCAGGCGTCTCCTGGCTCTTAGCCCGGCGTGCAGTACCGGGCGCTTGTGATGAAATCGCAGGCTTCAGTCCCTTGGAGTATCACGTGACCTTTGCACCACGCCCTTTCGAACACATCACGCTTACTGGCTCCGGCCGCGTTAAGCGGGGCATGGCGGAGATGCTCAAGGGCGGCGTCATCATGGACGTCGTCAACGTCGAGCAGGCCCGCATCGCCGAGGACGCCGGTGCCGTCGCCGTCATGGCGCTCGAGCGCGTACCCGCCGATATCCGCGCCCAGGGTGGCGTGTCCCGCATGTCAGATCCCGACATGATCGATCAGATCATCGCTGCCGTGTCCATCCCGGTCATGGCCAAGGCCCGCATCGGCCACTTCGTCGAAGCCCAGGTCCTGCAGTCCCTCGGTGTGGACTACATCGACGAGTCCGAGGTCCTGACCCCGGCCGACTACGTGAACCACATCGACAAGTGGAACTTCAC
>NZ_JBFTJT010000012.1:0-178727 GCF_056395565.1 Paenarthrobacter sp. 10L412
GAGGTGGGTTCGGCGTCGTCGATGGCTGCTGCCGGGTTGGCCGAGGTGATGGGTGGTACGCCGGGTCAGGTGGAGAACGCGGCGGAGATCGCGATGGAGCACAATCTGGGGTTGACGTGTGATCCGATCGGGGGGTTGGTGCAGATTCCGTGTATTGAGCGGAACGCGATCGCTGCGGCGAAGGCGATCAACGCGGCGAAGATGGCGCTCTGGGGTGACGGGACGCACCGGGTGTCGTTGGATGAGGTGATCGTGACGATGCGCGAGACCGGCAAGGACATGTCCTCCAAGTACAAGGAAACCGCGATGGGCGGCCTGGCCGTCAACGTCGTCGAATGCTGACACTGTTCGCTGTCCGTCCCTAGTGCCATGCTGTATCCATGAGCGGGGGATACGACAGGGATTTTTTGCGGGCACGCCTTGAACTGCCCAGTCCGTCGGCAACGACGATTCTTTTGGACTACACGCACTTCTCCGTGCGCTTCCGGGTTGCCCGGAAGCTCGCGGCGATCGTGGGGGTCAACATCAGTGGCCGTGAGCTGAGCCCGCTGGCCCGCGAGGGAACCTGGCATTTCGATAGCAGGATCCCTAAAGAACAGCAGGCCGGCCCGGACGTCTACAAAAACAATGCGTTCGATCGTGGGCATTTGGTCCGTCGCCTGGATCCCGTGTGGGGCGATGCGGCCACGGCGAAAACGGCCAACCAGGAGACTTTCGTCTTTACGAATGCCGCACCGCAGGTGGACGACTTCAACCAAGGCAAGGAACTGTGGGTGGGGCTTGAGGACCACGTGCTGGGCCACGCCGATGCGTATGACGCCAAGCTCTCCGTGTTCACCGGGCCAGTACTTCTCGACGACGACCTCCCGTACAGGGGCGTACAGGTTCCGCGGAAGTTCTGGAAAATCGCCGTGTGGACCAACGACGCCAAGCTCGCCGCTGCCGGCTTTGTGCTGGACCAGTCGCCGTTGCTGGGCAAAGTAGAACTAAAAAAGGCGATCGACCAGCGGCTCCTTGAAGGTGAGCCACCCCCGCTGGGGCCGTACCGGACTTTCCAGGTCCCTATCGCGCAGATCGCAGACCTGACCGGACTGAGCCTCAGTAGGCTCGCCAACGCGGACCGTCTGGTGAAGGGCCAGCGGGAACTCGGTAAGGAACCGAAGGCAATCAAGTTGGAGAGCGCTGAGCAGATCCGTCTGTAAAATCACTGGCACCCACTCTTGATACCAGGCCGGAGGTTCGATTCTCGTCGGCGGGTAACCAGGATCTACGCACTAAGGGCGAGCTCGTAACGGAGATAGATGCTCAATTCCCCTTTGCGGTCCCCACTGCCGCGTATTGATCCCCTCTCGGCTGCGAGCATGCCTTAGTCCGAGGGCCTTGACATCGGCAACCATTTCTCGCCGGCATCGTCTCGGGACGCATGCCATGGTTATTTCCTCTACGCGGCAAGACCTCGAACGGCTCCGAACCTGGTATCCGACGGAATGTTTGTTTTCCCCTTGTGGCACCAGAAGATGTACGCCGCCCAAGCCGAGCCTATCGGCGTCCTATGACAAAGATGAACTCCGAGAGTCGTCCGTCCCGAGACAGCGCTTGGCATCCATGCTGTCCTGATTCGCCGCGTTGCGGTGATCCCCTGTACCGCCGCGGCGCGCGCGAGCGTGGGAAGTTCGTAGCAACTGCAGCGGCTGCGTCTAATCGTTGGGGCCATGTAGTGGACGGACGATGCCCTGGACCATTGATGAACCCGTCGCCCGAAAGATTCCCAGGCTCGCGTGGGTCTAGCGCTGGCATCGATACCCTCAGCTTCGCGGCTGCCTCCGCCGTCGCGTTCTGGCCAGTGCCCGGCAGCTTCCCAGCCTGCTAAGGCGGTCTGGCGTCGTGCCTAAATGAGGCTCTGCCGGAATTTGTCGCCGTCAAGATCAAGAGTGTCCGGAACAACGAGGGCTTGCCGGCCGGCACGCAACACCGCCCAACGCACCACCAACGCCGTAACAAGGCGGACCATACACCGGCACGGGAGCAGGCCGGACCCGCACCGACCGCAGCTCCAAAGCCTGCCGCAACGACCTGCGCGCGCAATCCCGGATTCCAGCCAGTGAGCTTCACCAACTCACTCAGGATCCGGGTCTTCTCAGAACGCGTCCCCCGGGCCTAAGCCCTCGCCTTGACCACCGTGACAGCCTTGCGTTGACCCATCGTTAGACCCATCCCTCCAGGATGTCCGCCAACCACGCCTCCCGGGCCCTTTCCAATGAGGCAACGTATCCAGCTCCCTGGACCTTTCCCATGAGTCAACGCGGCAGGTAGCAACGCCTTCCAGCCATAGCTACGCTGCGCGCTAACGTGGAAACCCCAGAAATTGGTTACGATTTCGTAAATATACGGGTTTGTGGCGTCATGAAATCGACATTAGTGTTTCGCGGAATGCTCATTGCGAGAAAGATATTTCTATGTTTGACTTTGCAGACGGATTACCACTCTCAAGTTGGCGGAATTTATCTGAGGGCTCCATGGCCCATGAGTCGGCTGAGCACTGATATCCATAAATTTCGGTGAGGGGAATGCGAATCAGGTCCGATGACCCTTCTTCGCAGTCGATTGAACCTAATAGGTCGAGCGTTTTCATAGGGTAAAAATTTGGTGCGGTTCAGCTTGCAGAATCAACGAATCCGTATTTGAGCAGGCTCCGTGCGTGCTGTTTTCGGTGCTACCTAGACGTTGAATCATATAAGCGACGCTGGTGATGTTGTCTGCGATCGCTTTTGACTGTTTGCATTGTGGATGATAACTGACGCTAAGAAAGGAAAGTATGAACTTTGAGGACTTCAAGCGTCTACTGGCGGGAATGGACTTCAAAACGGACGAAATCGATGGCGATACTGTTCTTGGTGATGATGGGATTGGCATCGATTCTCTCTACATCATGGAACTGGTCTTGAAAATTGAAGAGCAATATGGGCTCGTGATTGATCAGGACGATTTCCAGAAGATACAGAAGATGACGGTCGAAGAGTTCTTAACGAGTCTCGTTAAATGACCTATCTTCGCTCGGTATACATAGGCGGCATGTGGATTGAATCTGGCATGGGCAGTGGATTGGAGGCCGCCTTCAATGGCTTAATGACTGACGTCGATCCATTCCAGGAACCAGAGTGGATTGAAGCGGGAGTTAATCGTGGCCCTCCCATTACCCAGTCGGGATTCTCGTCGGAGAGCGTTATGCTCAACGCCTGTTTAGGGAAGCTGCGTGATGATGCGGAGCTACCGAAGGACGATTCAGTGCCGGCGTTCTTTGGGTTGTCGGGCATCTCAGGATATTGGTCGGATGGGCTCTCACCTCGACAACGGGCTCTTCGAGCCGTCGCCGAAAGTGGTGTTGGCAGGGTCGGAAGCGTGCACACGAATGCTTGCGTTGCATCAACCTACGCCTTCATTGAAGCCGTGTCCGCGGTGGCACTGGGTCACTCTGATTCCGCGGTGGCTATTGGGGCCAGGAAAATTGACAGACCCACCTACGAATTGTTCCTTTGCGGTGGAGCGATGAGCCGGACGGGGAAGGTTCGTCCCTTCACGAAGCACCGTGATGGAATGCTGCTGGGAGATGCCGCGGGCGCGGTATTGCTCACTTCTTCGAAGCCGCCCGGTAACAGTATTCGTGTAGAAGGATGGGGGATCAGCGGAGAAGGTCATGATCCCGTTCGCCCACACCCATCTGGGCTTGGCATGGCGTTGGCTATCCGGTATGCACTGGCATCCTCCGGAAGAACTGCCGGCGAGATTGATGTCATTAGCGCACATGGCACCGGCACGCCATTGAACGATGCCTCGGAGAGCGCTGCCTACGAGGAATTGTTTGGATCTGATCTTTCAAAGGTTCACGTCTCGGCGTCCAAGTCCAAGACAGGCCATGCGTTGGAGGCCACCGGTGTGTTGGAACTTTGTCTCCTTGCCCACGGCCTCAGGACAGGCGTCATCCCGGCTTCATCGGAAGATGTTGTACCGGATCCTGGTCTGGGGGTTAGACCCTTATCAGAGACGGTCCGATCCAAAGGGTTGAGTGTTGGATTATCGGTCAATGCCGCATTCGGTGGCGCTAATGCGGCAGTTCTTCTGGCGGGGGCAGCCTGATGAGTCAACGAGGTGGATGGAAAATGTCCGAAGCCCAATCAGGCAGAATCCGTGCGAGAAGGGCTGGCGAACTTCCTGGCTTTAGCGAGTCACGGCATTCACACGCCGTTGCAGCTGTCGTGGAACTTGCACTGAAGTCCAGCGGGAGGCGTGCACTGCGGCACGAACATGATCAGCCGTATGCCCTGGTTTTGTTGGCTGACAGTTGGGATTCTGGCCTGGCGCACTCTATTGATCGTCGGCTGGCTGCCGATGAACGAATCTCCCCCTTGCATCTTATGCAATCAGTTCCCAATGGTGTTCTGGGCCGGTTGGGGCAGATTCATGGGAATTCCGGACCCATCTTCACTGTGTCCTTGGGAGACGTTCATGACGAGGGAGAGGTTGAGCGACTACTTACGAGAGTCCTTCATAATGGCCGACCGTCCACAGCTCTGATCATCGACGCGCCCATGAGCTACGAGACGGCGGAATCGCGTTGCTTGTGGCAGTGGGCCCATTGGGCTGAGGTCCAACCATGAGCCTGAGCATCCGGGACCTGACGAAGGTAGAACTGTTACGACGCTCAAACGCTTTGCGTGTCCAGTACCAGGACTTTGAAATGTTTGGCAGGACATGGATCCTGGCACCTGGGGTCTTTTCACCAGTAACGGATGAATCTACTGAGATCTTCACTCGGGCTGTACTGGCCCACCACCCACATCACTTGATCGAAGTGGGGGCAGGGGCCGGTGTTACCGGAATCAGTGCTGCCCTGGAGCTCGGAACAGAAGTTTCGGCCACAGACATTTCGCCACAGGCAGTCCATAACACCACCCTGAACATCGAAATGCATCAGGTCCAGGATCGAGTGGCGTGCTATCAAGGTGACCTTCTCAGCCCGCTGTCCAAAGTTGAGAATGGCATAACAGTGTTCTGGAACAGCAACTTCATTGATGCAATTCCCCCGAAGCCCGGAGATCTCACCGATGCCTTTTATGATCCAGGTTACCGGACTCATAAACGTTTCTTCAATCAGTGTGCAATTAGATGCGACAAGAAATCCATAATTCTTCTTGGGTTCTCATCTTTGGGTAATTCAGTTCTTTTGGAGCAGAGCGCAGGATCTGCCGGGTGGTTTGTAACGAACATTGAAGCGGAAAGTAGCAGACGAAGTCGCGGTCTCGAGTACCAACTCTTTGAATTTCGTCGGAGAGAGCAATGAGAGAGCAACCCAACCCCGAAAACAGGGACGGCTTGGTCTTCCTCTCGGGGGCAACGGGGGCCGTGGGTAGCGCTGTGACCGAAGCGTTGGTCGCTGCAGGTACGAGAGTGGTCTCATTTCAACGTACCGTCTGTCGCCTAGAAGGCGTCGAGTCCGTGATCTGTGACTTTGCCGATGACGCTTCTGACATTGCAATAGCGGACGCTCTCACTAAGTTTGGTACTCCAGACGGTGTCGTTGTGAATTCCGGCATCGCTCAAAACGGGCCCGTTGCGTTCAGCCCCACCGAGGCCTTTCGAGCTGTGATGAACGTAAACGCTATTGGCTCGTATCGGTTCATTCAACCCATTGTCCGAAAGATGATGCTAAGGAGGCTCGGTTCCATTGTCTTCGTTTCCTCAAGCTCAGCCCTTACCGGATCGGCAGGGCAAGCGAACTATTCGGCCAGCAAAGCAGCGTTGATTGGGTTGGCGCGATCGTTGAGCCTCGAGGTCGGTCCGTACAACATCCGAAGCAATGTTCTGTTGGCGGGATTGTTGGACGGTGGTCTATCGGTCGCCATGGGAGCCCCCGCCAGAGCGGAGGTCCTGAGCAGAACAGCGCTCAGACGCGCTGGGGCGCTCGAAGAGATCGCCGACGCGGTTGCGTGGTTACTGTCCGACAAATCGACCTACGTCACAGGCGCCTGTATCCCTGTGGACGGCGGACTGAGCATGGGCGGTACATAGCACCTTGTGAGACGAATGTCGTTTATTGCTTTATTGAGGGAGAACAGAAGTGGCAGATGTAGTTGTTGTCGGTTCGGGTGCGGTGGGGCTCATGACTGCCTACCGCCTGCAAAAGGCAGGGCTTGTCGTTACGCTATTGGGCGGTGATCGGCCGGGGCAAGCCTCAAGTGTGGCAGGGGCCATGCTCGGGACCTTTGGGGAGGTGGTCTCGACTACGCTGGGCACCGAGCATGGTCGTGCAAGATTTGAACTGGACTTGAAAGCCTCTCGGGCGTGGAGTTCCGTCCTCGAAGAAATCGCCGATCAGTCAGGCAGGCTCCCGGATCGTCACATTCTGGCCAATCAAACTTTGATGATCCACAACACGGCCGGCGCCGCACGTGTTGACGACGATAATTTTGCGGCGGTTGTCTCGGCCCTGAGAGAGTTCGGTGGCAGATTCACTGAGGAAGATCCGGGGCGTTTTCAATTGAGTCCGCATCAGCCTCTTAGGCCGTTGAGGGCCCTCATGATTCATGGCGAGCTGGCGATCAATCCGATGACATGGATGGAAGACCTTCATGCCTCATTTGTGAAGGCCGGAGGGACTTTCGTGGAGAAGCGGGCTTTGAGGCTCTTTGTCCAAGGCGGGAAAACGGTTGGGGTCGTGGATGATCGGGAGGTTGTGTGGTGGGCGGACCGCACAATTCTATGTGCGGGGGCTTTTACTCAACAGATACTGGAGAATACTCCTGAGGTTGGGCCCACTATGCCCATTTTCTCGGGCGCAGGAGTCTCCGTTGAAGTTGATGAGGCGCCCCAGTTGATTCCCTCAACGGTTATTAGGACTCCGAACAGAGCCTTTGCATGTGGCCTCCACGCGGTCCCGCGCGGCGATGGGCGTTGGTATCTTGGCGCCACGAATCACATCGTGGCAAAACCCGTCACCAAACCGCTATTGGAAGACGTTACATTCCTGCTCAATTGTGCGGTAGAACAATTGCACTCCGGTTTCGCAGCGAGCAGATTGTCTTCGCTAAGTACAGGCAATCGACCTGTTGCCGTGGATGGCTTTCCATTGGTGGGACACCTTGGTCTGAAAGGTCTCTTGATCGCAAGTGGCACCTATCGGGAAGGGGTGCATCTTTCGCCCGTCATAGGTGACTATCTGCTCGATCTAATCATGGAACGAAAGACCGAGGCAGAGTGGGAGGTCTTCAACCCTCTGCGACTTCCATACTCGGGGAAACGGGCGGAGGTCATCGAACAGACAGTCCAACATGCCCTGGCCACAGGGGATGAATTCGGCTGGCGAATACCAGCAGTGCTTCGAGGAGATCTGGAGCAGACCTACCGAGCCCACTTCAATTCTGTCCTGGAAAGGCTTGACTGCGAGTTCGTTCCCCCGCCGGAAATTCTGACAGTGCTGCACAGGATCCCATCACTTTTTGTCCAGCTGCGCAGATACTATCGAAGGCTGGCGAATGGATGAGCGCCGGACGACGCCCATAGGTGGCTTGGTACTGAGCCTCTTCGTGACGCAAGTGGGCACGGCGATGACTGCCGTAGGGGCTGCTTTGCTTCTTGTTGACAGGTTTGGCATCGGGCCCGAAACCGGGCTGGCTCTTGCTATACAGGTCGTGCCGAATATTCTCCTCGGACCGTTCGTCGGTGAGCTCGTAACCAGATGGGACCCACGCGTGGTTGCCGTTGCCAGTTCTGCGGCCAGCGCCACTGCTGTCATGGCTTATCCGTTTGCCGTAACGCCGCAGCAAGCCCAGATCGTTGCCTTGGTCGTGGGGCTCGCAGTCCTTCCGGGCATTCCCTCGCGGATGGCACTGCGTGCATTCATCGTGTCAAAGCAGGACCAACAGCGGGTCAGCGGCTATATCGTGGCGGGGGAGCGGTTGGCATTGGTTTTGGGACCTCTCGTCGCCACATTGGTGTCACAGATGTGGGGGTATTCATCAGTCTTCTACTTGGAAGCTGTTTTTGCGGTATTCGCGGGGTCGGTACTTTTCACGCTGCCGCCTACTAAGCGGCCACGACAGGACAAGGAACGTGAGGGAAGGCGCGCCTTTAGTCCCGCCTATGTCTTCAAGAGTTCGGTCCAGTTAGTGATAGTCGATCGCATCGTCGGTGAATACACACTCACTGCAGTCGTCTATTCCGTGGCCGTAGGCTTCAGGCGCTTGGTACTGCCGGCCCTGGCGCTTGTCGGTCTGAGACACGATCCCCATGATTTGGGTCTGCTCCTTGCGGCGCTGGCACTGGGTGGCATTGTTGGGGGCTTGCTGGTTGGGAAAGTGAAGGACGAGGCCGCGGCGGCTTGGTATGTCGGATTGACCCTCATAGAGGCTTTGCTCTGGCTGGTCCCATTGCTGATGCAAAGTCTGGAGGCGGCAGTGGTTTCACTTGTGTTGGTTGGGCTTTGCGAGGGTGCAACGACTGCGGTCTTTTTCACGCAGATCCAAAAGCGCGTTGATTCACGTGAGATAGGCCGCTATTTCTCGTTGCTTAGCCCTCTGACTGACGCTGCCATCGTCGGTGGCCTCCTTCTTGCCACGTCGCTGAAGCCGCCCACTCTGGCCTGGCTGGGGCCAGCATTCATAGCAGCCTGCATCGGGGTGCCATTGACCCTCTGCTGGAGAATGCTTCGGGACGCCGCCCGGGGACTGCGCATTTCGGCTAACGGAATGAAGGACCTGCCATGAAGACAAAAGGCCTCGAAACCAGGCTACGTCCGTACGGTGTTCAACTGGAACTGCTAGCCCGGGCTGGCGTGGATCATGACGGCTTGGCGCGTTTTCATCAATTTCCCAAGGCTTGGGAGGCCTTCGAGATCGAAGGACATCTGGACCCTGCGAGACTTGAACGCGCAATCGAGCGGGCTTTTCAAGGCACAGACACATTGACCAGCCCCATCCCGGGCTACCCGCCGGGCCGAGTCGCCCCTGCACGGCACGGCACCCATTGTGTCGACGACCGCGCAACTGCCCGACAGCTGTTTCGGCAGACGGTTGTCCAGCTCGCATATGACAGGAATGATTTGTTGGCCGGTGCTCGGCCGTGGAGCCTGCTAGTCTGCTCCGGATCCTACTCGATCCTCGCCTTCGGTGCGGATCACGCATTTCTCGACGGATACTCTTTGACGCTGCTCCTCAGGAACATCGCTGAAGAATACGGAACAATCAAAGACAGCCGTGGGCTCGCGGTGGAAGCCTCTTACCTCTCGAGAATCGCCGCAATCCAGCAGGAGGCCGGGTTGGATGACTTGAAGGCTCATGTGAAAAGGTGCCCAGCGCCCCATGCGTCCCTAAGAATGACCGGGGAAATCCAAATTGCTCCTCAGGAGTGGCATGCGCACGACGAGGCCCACTTCACCCTCACCCCAGAAGACTCGCAGAGCCTCATTGAGTGGTGTGCCCGGCACGAAGTGTCTCCCGGTGGCGTGTGGCGCTCCTTGGTTCAGTTTGTCGCTTCGGCGTGGGTGGCGGCACCGTTGCCAGTTCTCTATTCGCGCCTCGGGAGACCATCGCTGAAGTCGTTGCATGTTGTTGGACCACTTTCGGAATCAGTTGTGGCCGCAGCGGTGCCGTTTGTCGATGGCGAATTTGGTTCGTGGGTCGCGGCCGCGGCCGACAGGTCATTGGAGGGTCCACCTCTACACGGCAATTGGTTGAGCGAACTCGTTGGTCAAGGCGGCCTAGACAAGTATCGATTGGTGTCGTTCAACTACTATCCGCCAGCGCGCGCCACCAGAATGGGGGCGGCGGCCATCGCACAGTCAGCTGATCCCGAACTTGTCGCGGGTCTCACGTCGAGGGAACCCGTTCAGTTGGAGAAACGCAATGGCATCGTTGTAACCGTCTGCCGTACGCGGGAGGGCCTTTTTGAAGTTTGGCTGCTTGCGGACCCTCGCATTGTGGGGCCCGCGGTTGACTTTGGTCGTGCATTGAACGAGGCCTCGAAATCGCTTGCGAAGGGACTGAACGTCAACGACGTAAAGTCGCGAATTCGCGGCGTCCTTGAGGGGAAGCGATGATATTTCAACCATTTTCAGATGGGTCCATGAAGAATGGGCGTGACCTGGCCAGGTTCATTGTCCATCAGGCACAGTCCGGTCTACTGCTTAGTCGCGGCAAAGGTGAAGCCATCCGCTTGCTGGACGCAATCGCCACGGCCAGGAGCCTATTGACGCACGCAAAAGTGGCTACGGACGACATAGTAGCCATTCAACTGCGGGATCCTGTTTGGTTCCTTGGTGTTTTGATTCATATATGGGAACGGGGTGCGATCCCCTTTATTGTGGACCATCGTCTGTCGACGCCTGCCCGCGCGGATGTTTGGAAGGCAATTGGTCCGCAGATCGAAGTTGTTCAACATGCTCTCGATGATCATCCTGTGATAAGTCGGTTGCCAAGGCTGCAGTCAACGGCTGATTATTCAGACGTGTTGATGGTCCAACTCACCTCCGGAACCACGGGGAAGTCCCGGCTCGTACGCCGAGACATGGCCAGCGTGCTTAACGAACTGAACGCCTATCTGAAGTTGTCCTATCTCGAGGCGGGCGTCCAGGAAGTGCTATTAGCGTGTTCGCCCGTCCACACCTTCGGGCTCATTGCTGGCGTACTGAGTGGAATCTTTGCAGGCAAGAATCTGGGATTCATGCAGCAGCTGACCAGGAATGAATTGGCACATGGAAGATCCGGATCAGTGGTGTCTCTGATTTCGGTTCCCTCTGTGCTGGAATTGCTGTCACGATTTGGATCTGTCGAGGGCTTGGGGTCAATCCGACATACTCTATTTGCTGGGGAGCGCTTATCTGGAGGCTTAGCGCAAACCCTCGGCGAATCCAGGTGCCGCACGGTCAATGTCTTTGGGACTACAGAGGTGGGGCTCCTGGCCTCAAGTATCGGCCAAAAGGACTTGACTGTACTTTCGTCGTCGGGTACCAGGCAACTCCAAATTTGTGATAACAAACTTGAGGTCGGCATGTTGCGCAGCCCATACGTAGGCGTCAATGAGATCGAAGGGTGGAATGCAGGATGGTTCCGCTCAGGGGATGTCGTGGAACCGGTGGCATCAGCTTCTGATTGCCCTGCCTTTCGCATAGTTGGGCGTCTTGACTCGCAAGTCAAGGTGAGTGGACTTAAAATCAATCTTTCGCGAATCGAGGACGCCGCCGCGAGCACAGGCCTGTGTGTGGGATCGGTTGCCTCTCTGAGTTTAAGAATTGAGCTGTTCGTCGAGCTTGCGGCCGGAGCCGGTCGGAAAGACTTTGAACGGTCCTTGAACTCCCGATTGGAGCCCTGGGAACGGCCTATGCGCATTAGGTACCTTCGCGATTTTCCGCGCACATATGGTGGCAAGGTGCTGAGAGACCGAAACTTGCTTCTGGAAGCGCCCGAGGCGTCGTAACCTCGGACCGTGCAAGAGAAGAAGCCCTGTCCGATCCGGACGGGGCTTCAATGGTTTTCAAGGTTCGCTCTGTGGGTGGGTTTACGGTCGGATCAAGCTCTCGCGGGGACCTGTCCGGGGTTGCATGAATACTAATTTCCTTGACACCGTGTTCCCTCCGGGCTTCGTCGTATGTGATGATCTCGACTATGACACGGTCGGCCTGGTGCTGGTCGTCGGCCATAATCACGAGTCGTAGTGGAACGCGTGCGGACCCCAATGACCCGTCGTGGACCGATTCTTGTAGCGCACGGCCGTGGCACCAAGTGCCTGATTTGGAGCCGAGAACCAGGTCCGCTCCGCCCACTGCGATGTCTTGGGGTTTGGGCACGAAGACTTCACCCGGGACGATAATGGCGGCCCGAGGTGGGTTTCAGAAGAAGACTTGCTCTGTCGCGCTCCGTTGACGTCCGCAGGTCGGCAATGATGTCAGCTACTTTCCGCAGCAATGCCTCGGAGGGATCGGCAGTGCCAGGTATGGACTCTTCACCGCATCAGTCGTCGAGCTCCCCAGCGAGCGGCTCGCTGTAGTGGTCCCGCAGGGCATGGCCGCCGTCTTCCCGTCGTTCGATCCAGAGTGCCGCCAGGATGAACTCTTAGTCGGTGTCGAAGCCGTCCTTGCCGAAGTCGTTTTCTGCTTCCCGGATGGGCGCGGTCCAGACAATTGTGTTGAGGTGTGTACTTGTTTCGTAGGGTGTGATCTTCAACAGCAATTGTCTAGTGCTCCCGGCAAACACCTGCAGCTAGTGGGTGTTGTCGGACAGCAGGAGAATCAGCTCTGTCGGTTGGCTGATCGCGCGATTAGGAGCACGGAAGAAAAAAAGAAGCACTGCGCCGAAGCGCACGGGTTATAGGTGTCCAAAGTGTCATTATTGGACTATTCAATTGGCGGAGGGGCAGCGCTTCGGGGAGGTTGCTGGCCAGCACAACTGCCTCATTCTCACGCCCGCGCCCGGACTCGGCAGCAGAGTCGGGCTATTTTCCTCGGCCCGATAGACTTGAGGCTGCATGTCCGCATGCGCACCCAGCTTTTGAACACTGCACCAAACCCCTGAGATTGGACACGGCCACCTTGCGAGAATTTACCGCCCGCTTTGCCACCGCCGAGGAAATCGATAACTGGGACAAGCACGTCACAGCCAACCCCAATGGCGGCAACATGCTGCAGTCGGACGCCTATGCGGCAGTCAAGGATGGCAACGGCTGGTTGGTCCGCCGGCTCGTCATTGAGGCCGCTGACTACGCCAGCTACAACCTCCTTCTTGAGAAGAAGTTCCCCGTCCTTGGCCGGCTCTGGTACCTCATCAAGGGACCGGACGCAGCCGAGGTAAGCGACATCAAGCCTATGCTGAACGCCGTCGCCAATCTGGCGAAGGAACAGAAGATGAACGTCTTCACCATCAAGATAGAGCCCGACGTCGTGGAGTCACCTGAGGTGTCCGGCCAGCTGAAGGCGGCTGGCTTGGTTAAGGCCCCGAACATCCAATCCAACGATTCCACCGCACTCCTGGACATCTCCGCGCCCGCCAATGAAGTGCTGCGGAGTATTTCATCGCGGGCCCGCAACGCCGTCCGCAGGGCAGAACGTGAAGGATGCGAAGTTCTCCCAGCCGAGCCTGGCGATGAGACCTACCGCAAGCTCTACGCACTGATGCAAGACACAGTGAACGCCAAGGGTGCTATGCCGTTGCGGAGCTACGAGTACTACTCCCGTTTCTGGCACGAATTCTGCAGCCGAGGCCAGGGACACTTCTTCTTTGTCTACGAGGACGGCGCACCCAGCGTCGGTGCTTTCGTGATCAACTATGGCTCCAAGGCAACGTACAAGGACGGCGGCTCCACCCAGAACCGCAAGCAATACGGTGACTCGCATTTGGTCCAGTGGGCAGCTATCCAGCGGATGCAGGATCTGGGCTGCGTTGAGTACGATTTCTGCGGCACGCCGCCTGCCGCCCGGATCAAAGACAAGACCCATCCTCTCTTCGGCATGGGTTTGTTCAAAACGAGTTTCACTAAGACCGTTACGGACTTCGTAGGCTGCTACGACCTCGTCCTCGGACCAATCCGCCATAAGCTCTGGCTCAAGGGTGCAGAGCGCGTCTTCCGCCGGCTGGAAACCATGCGCACCGGCGGACAGTTCTACTGAGAACCGGCACAACTCAACACACTTCAGGCCCGCCCCGGCCACCAACGGGTGCAAATCTATCTAGGTAAGGTAATTTCTTTGACTCCGATTGAGGCTGGAACCGACATGGAATTCGTGATTCTCAGTGACGCTGATTTCGAGACATTCGCCAAGGGACACCCGCAAGGCAGCTTCATCCAATCCGTGGACCTGGCGCGTTTCCAGCGTGCCCGTGGCCAGGAAGTGGAGCTCTTTGGCGTGACCCGGGGCGGCAGCCTGATCGCCGCTGGAAAGCTCGTCTACACCGCCAATCGCTTTGGCTACAAGGTCTGCGACTGCGCAAAGGGACCACTGCTGGACTACAGCGACGCCGAAGCGGTGCGGTTCGTCGTCGAGCAGTTGAAAAAGCATGCGGCCTCCAAGAAGGCTGCTGAGCTGCGGATCTCACCGAACGTCAAGTACATCGCCCGCGACGAAGAGGGCGCGGAGCACCCGGAGGTTGAGGACAACCGCCCACTGCTGAAGGAGCTGGCGGGGCTGGGCTTCAAGCAGCAGGGCTTTGACATGAATTTCGCGAACATCAACTGGATGTTCGTCAAGAAGCTGGACGGGATCGCCGATTCCGAAGAGCTCATCATGGGCATGAACTACCGCACGCGCAAGGCCATTCGGAAGGCCGAAAAGAACGGCGTTTACCTGGAGCAGGCCACGCTGGAAACGCTGGACGACTTCTACAACGCGCTGAGCACTGCCGGCGACGAAAAGGGATTCACGTACCGCGAGCGTGAATACTACGAGCAACTGCTCCGCAACACCTCGGATGAGTTCACCAAGCTCATGATGGCCAAGATCAATATCCCCGAATACCGGGCCTCCATCACTGAGCGCCTGGATGCCGAAGCCAAGACGCTCGCGGACCTCAAGCGCGATGTCGAGGAAACCGGGAGCAAGAAGAAGGCCAACCGCATCAAGGTGGTCCAGGACCTCGTGGACAGCTACGAGAGAAGCCTGAAGGATATTGAACGCTTCCCCGACTCTGTTGGCGTGGCTACCGTTGCGGCGATCCACTTCGCTTGCTCCGGCGATGAAATCGTGTGCGTGATCGGCGGCACTGTCCAGGACTACATCTACTTCAACGGTGCAACGTCGCTGTACTGGGGCATGATGCTCCACGCGCTCAACAATGGCTACTCGCGCTACAACTTCTATGGCACGTTCGGCATTCAGGGCCAGGATGAAACCGGTCACGGCGGCTACGAATTCAAGAAGGGCTTCGGCGGCGAAGTGGTCCAACTGGTGGGCGACTTCGTGACGCCGGTAAATCGGCCGGTCTTCACCGCATACCAGGCGGTCAGGAAGCTTGCAGCTGCCGCCAAGACGGTACTGGCAAAATTGCCGGAGCCCGGAAACCTGCTGAGGAAATTCCGGGGGAAGAACTAATCAACGAAGCCAAAGGGAGGAACACTGCGTGACTGAACGCCCTGAGGGCTCCGGCGGCAGGCCTCACACTGACGGCTTGCCCAAGACCCAGCCGATGCGGCCATCGCAAATCCGGCAGAACGCCAATGCCAAACGCATGCTGATGCGCTTGGTGCAAGGCGATAGCCCGCCCACTGCCCCCATGAACATCGTGGACCGGCTCGCGGGCAGTCCCTACGCCAACCCCACTATTCAGGTGGTCGGCGTCGACGCCTCAGCGCGCAAGACCATTGACTTCGCCCTGCATCTGGCCGAAGTCATGTTCCGCTACGGCGCAGGCGCCCTTGAAGTTGAGACCAGCATGATTGCCGTAACTGCGGCCCTTGGCTTGAAGAACGTTGAAGTGGACATCACCAACCAGTCGGTGGCCATCAACTATGCGCCGAAGGACCAGACGCCCATCACGCTGTTACGG
Organism: Paenarthrobacter sp. 10L412; assembly: GCF_056395565.1. Taxonomy (NCBI): domain Bacteria; kingdom Bacillati; phylum Actinomycetota; class Actinomycetes; order Micrococcales; family Micrococcaceae; genus Paenarthrobacter; species Paenarthrobacter sp. 10L412. The sequence continues at coordinate 15,525 of NZ_JBFTJT010000012.1, forward strand.
GTGGTGCGCTCGTGGACCAATAACTACGCTGGCCTCGCCCAAGTGCATCAACTGGTCACGGACATTGTGGCCGGGGGAGTTGGCCGCGACGAAGCAGTCCGTCGATTGAATGACATCGTCCGCAGCGCCAAGCCCTTCCCTCGCTGGATGGTCACGGTTGCCTTCGCTGTTTTCGCCGCGGTGTTCGTGGGCGTCCTGGGTGGTGGTCCGGGCGCATCCGCCTTGGCCTTTGCCTCCAACCTGCTGATCAGCCTGGTTGCGCGGCAGCTTAGCCGCTGGCGCACGCCGGACTTCTTCATCACGATGTCGTGCTCGTTCCTCGTCACGTTTATCGCCCTCATGCTGCGTTGGGCGGGTGCGGACATCGCTCCGTCCATTGTGGTTGCGGGCGGGATCCTGTTGTTGCTTCCGACAGGCAGGCTAGTGTCTTCCGTGCAGGACGCCATCAACGGCTTCCCCGTCACGGCCGCCGGACGGTTCCTCTCCACGTTGCTCACCTTCGGCGCGATCGTCGCCGGCATCGCCGTCGCCGTCGTGGTGGGGACCCTCATGGGCAGCGAAGTCCTGGACGTCACCAAAACATTCCCGGATGCGTATCCTTTGTGGGGCCAAGCCATTCTGATCGCGATTGCGGTAGTGGCTATCGGGGTCACCGAACAGACGCAGATGCGTCTGTTACTCCCGACGGCGGCCGTCGGCTTGGTTGGCTTCTTCGTCTTGTGGGGTGCCACCACCGCCGGGTTTGGCGACCGCTTGTCGCCGGCAGTTTCGGCTGTGGCCATCGGCCTGCTGGCTCGGGTAGTGGCGCTCAAACTTGGCGCTCCCCAACTTGTAGTGGCTGTTCCGGCCGCGCTCATTCTGCTGCCCGGCCTGACTATATTCCGTTCAATGTATGTATTGACCATTGAGGAAGCGGACATACTTCAGGGTGCCGGGGGGATGCTGAATGCAGGCGCGATCGTCCTGGGAGTCGCAGCAGGAATCGTCCTCGGCGACAATCTGGCGCGACCCCTGACGAAGGGCCTATCCAGCAACGAGCGCCGCAGGGTACGGCGCCGCTAAATCTGACTAGATCTGTCCTACGGGGAGCTTCTTCTCGGCCTGGAAAACTTCCTCTACCCGGCCCTGGGCCCAGTAGCCGGAGAGCGAAACCTGAGAACGCTCCAGGTCGCGCTGGGAGAAGAAGATCTGCCGCAGGCCCTTCATGTAGCCCCTTTCGCCATGCGCAAAGACATCAACGCGCCCGGGCAGCCACTGCATTTCGCGAAGTGCGTCAAGCAGCAGCTCGCTTGATCCGGCCAGCGCCCCGTTGCGCTGCAGCCAGTGGAGTTCCAGGCCGGCAGGAGCAGAGATAGGCAGGATGTCCTCGGCGCTGTCCACCTCGAGGAACGCGTATCCGCGGGCTTCCGGGGCGAGAGCCTCTATGCAGGCTGCGATGGCTGGAATCGCGGCGTCATCGCCGGCGAAGAGGTGCCAATCGGCGTCGGGCGCGGGATTGTAGGCGCCGCCGGGGCCGGTAAAAATCAGCGAGGCCCCAGGTTCCGCTGCCGATGCCCAGGGCCCTGCCAGGCCCTCGTCGCCATGGACTACGAAGTCAATCGCCAGTTCCCGTTCTTCAAGGTTCACCCAGCGGATGGTGTACGTCCGGGTGTGCGGCCACTGCTCACGCGGCATCGTCTCGCGGATGGCCCACAGGTCCAGCGGAAGTTGGTAGTCAACGCCGGGCTGCGGAAAAACGATCTTGACGTATCGGTCCACGTATTCGTTGTTCGCATAGTCGCTGAACCCTGGGCCGCCGGCGACGATCCGCACCATGTGAGGTGAGAGCCATTCTTTGCGCAGGACGGTCAGGTTAACCTGCGGGCGCGTGTTCCGGGTGGCGGACGAAGAGACGGGGAGAGCAGCCATGTAGGCAAGCCTAAGCTAATTCGTTGGGTGCCACCTGGGTATGAGTCGAAGGTTACAAGATGGGTAGTTCCCAATTGACGGGCTCTGCGCCCTGTGCCGACAACAGTTGGTTGGTTCGGCTGAACGGCTTGGAACCAAAGAACCCACGGGATGCCGAAAGGGGACTGGGGTGCACAGAAGTGATTGCCGGTGTGCCATCCAGCAGCGGCATGACCGCTTCGGCGTCCTTCCCCCACAGAATCGCCACCAGGGGGCTCCGGCGTCCCGCGCCGTCGGTCCGATCGGCTACCGCCCTGACGGCCGCCGTCGTGATTGCCTCCCAACCTTTGCCACGGTGTGAGCCAGCGCTTCCCGCTGCGACACTAAGGACCCGGTTCAGCAGCAGGACGCCTTGGTCCGTCCAGGCCGTGAGGTCGCCATGGATGCGTGGCGGGAGCCCGAGGTCGTCGTGGAGTTCACGATAGATATTTGCCAGGCTCCGGGGGATCGGCCGCGTATGCCGCGAAACGGCAAAGGAAAGCCCGACGGCGTGTCCCGGGGTTGGGTACGGATCCTGGCCAAGGATGAGTACTTTGACGTCAGCCAGTGGTCGGCGGAAAGCCCGGAGAAGGTTGGTGGCTGGAGGAAGGACTTGGATGCCTTGGGCAGCCTGACCCGCAACAAAGGCCAAAGCCTCACGGAGTTGGCCTTCCACGGGTCGCAACGCGTCCGCCCAATCAACGGCCATCAGCTCTTCCAAGGGTCGGTCAACAAGCTCGTCGAAGCCCGGATCGGCAACGCCGGCGGGTTCCAGGTCAAACAGTGCATCCTCACCAGTCACCCTGTCATTGTCTCCTCCATGGCATCGGCGGTGCGAATGACAGCGTTGTTATTCGCCCGTAACATGGGGGTAGGACATTTTCCCCCCAACCAGCGTCAAGGAGTGTGCCGTGGCAGAACCAGCACCGGAACCAATGGCGCCGCAGTCTACCGGTTTGGCACTTGAAGACCTGGCGGCCGAGACCCGCAGCGACTCACCTCTAAGTGACCGTGATCAACAAATGTTGGCCTTGGAACGGCAATGGTGGAAGTACGCCGGCGCCAAGGAACAGGCGATCCGGGAGCTCTTCAATCTCTCCGCCACGCACTATTACCAGATCCTGAACGCACTTATCGATACGGAAGATGCGTTGGCCCACGATCCCATGCTTGTGAAGAGATTGCGTAGACTACGTACGTCGCGCCAACGTGCGCGGACAGCGCGCCGTTTGGGGTCCGACGCGTAAATCGCCCGGCTGATAGTCAGCAGCAACCAGCAAGGACAAGGCTTCACCATGACCAAATTTGCCAAGGATGAATTCGACCGGGTCCCACAGAACAGCTCCCGGCAGGGGGTGCACCGTGACGCCCAAGAGACAGTCCGCCCCAATCTGTGGCCGGTCTTGACCGTAGGAGCCGTAGCCCTGGTGCTGGGACTCGTCGCTTTCCTGATACTTCCGCGGCTTGGCCTGGTGGCCCCCGGTGCGTCCACAAGCGTTTCGACGCCGGCGCCCCAGCAGAGCGAAACCTCCCCCTCTGCTGCACCTACCGAATCAAGCAACGCCCCGATCGCTTCCGGTGAGCCGAGCCCGGGGACCACACCTTCGGGCGAACCTTCCGCAACTCCTTCTTCAGCGCCCGTGGACAAGACCGTTGCGGTAGCCGTCTACAACGGCACGGGTACGGCTGGCCTCGCCAGCCGTGTCGCAGGACTGGTCCAAGGCGATGGCTGGACCCTGAGAACTGTGGGGAACTGGGGTGGCCTGCCGCAGCAGTCGTCCGTCGTCTTCTACAACGTTCCCGGGCAGAAGGCGAACGCAGAAGCGCTGGGCAAGCTCCTCGGTATCAGCGCGGTGGTTGAATCTCCTGAAATACAGCAGCCACTGGTTGTTGTTGTGGGACCTGGCTACCAGTAATTTCGCTGAATTTCGGCAGTTTTTCAGTAGGTTTCAGCCCCGAAAGCCGCAACTCGGTTAAGCCTCAATAACAAAAGTCATGGTGGGCCCCTCGGCAGCAGCGCGCAGATAGTGACTGTGGTTACAGTGGATTGATTCCGGTCCGGAGATCCCGGCAACCGGTCTTGGCTACTGTGAAAGTGTGGGCATCATGGCTTTGGGAACCGTCAAATGGTTCAATGCCGAAAAAGGGTACGGCTTCATCACTGTGGATGACTCCGGCGACGACGTCTTCGTGCACTGGTCCGCTATTCAGATGGAAGGCTTCCGTGCCCTCGAGGAAGGCCAGCGGGTGGAGTTCGAATTAGGCGAAGGCCAGAAGGGTCCGCAGGCGGAAAGCGTCCGCGTTGCATAGTCCTTATCCCGGTCGCGTCAGCTAACGGCTGAAACCCCTTTGTTTATAGCGCAAAGTGGCGCTTCTGCTTGCACTCTCCCCGGTCGAGTGCTAATTATTGATTTAGCACTCCTACGCTTCGACTGCTAACTGCGCCCCGGTTTACGCCGGGGGCGGATGGCTCTCGGAACGCCAGGAGGATCAAGAAACACCTTGGTGGGGTGAGGTCCGGAGCGCGGGGCATACAGAGGCCGCAAGCAAAGGACCGTCCGTCGCGGGCACCCCATCTGACAGGTTCCTTCTTAACGACTGTCCCGAAAGGACTACCGCCGTTATGGCCAAGATCATTGCATTTGATGAAGAGGCACGCCGCGGCCTCGAGCGAGGCCTGAACATCCTCGCCGACGCCGTCAAGGTCACCCTCGGCCCGCGTGGACGCAACGTCGTCCTCGAAAAGAAGTGGGGCGCCCCCACGATCACCAACGATGGTGTTTCCATCGCCAAGGAGATCGAGCTGGACGATCCTTACGAGAAGATCGGTGCTGAGCTGGTCAAGGAAGTTGCCAAGAAGACGGATGACGTCGCTGGCGACGGTACCACCACCGCTACGGTTCTCGCCCAGGCATTGGTGAAGGAAGGCCTGCGCAACGTTGCCGCCGGCGCCGACCCGCTGTCCCTCAAGCGCGGTATCGAGAAGGCTGTTGAGGCAGTCATCAAAGAACTGCTCGCCTCTGCCAAGGAAATCGAAACCAAGGAAGAGATCGCAGCCACGGCTTCCATCTCCGCCGGTGACCCGGAAATCGGCAGCCTGATCGCCGAAGCCCTGGACAAGGTGGGCAAGGAAGGCGTCATCACGGTCGAGGAGTCCAACACCTTCGGCCTGGAGCTCGAACTCACCGAAGGCATGCGCTTCGACAAGGGTTACATCTCCGCTTACTTCGTCACTGACGCTGAGCGCCAGGAAACGGTCCTCGAAGACCCGTACATCCTGATCGTGAACTCCAAGATCTCCAACGTGAAGGAACTCGTCACGGTCCTGGAGAAGGTCATGCAGTCCAACAAGCCGCTGCTGATCATCGCTGAAGACATCGAGGGCGAGGCCCTGGCCACCCTGATCGTCAACAAGATCCGTGGCACCTTCAAGTCTGTAGCCGTCAAGGCTCCGGGCTTCGGTGACCGCCGCAAGGCACAGCTCGCCGACATCGCCATCCTCACCGGTGGCCAGGTCATCTCGGAAGAAGTTGGCCTCAAGCTGGAGAACGCTGGCCTGGAACTCCTCGGCACCGCCCGCAAGGTTGTTGTTACCAAGGACGAGACCACCATCGTTGAAGGTGCCGGCGACGCCGAGCAGATCGCGGGCCGTGTTGCCCAGATCCGCGCCGAGATCGAGAACTCCGATTCCGACTACGACCGCGAGAAGCTGCAGGAACGCCTGGCCAAGCTGGCCGGCGGCGTTGCAGTCATCAAGGCCGGTGCCGCAACCGAAGTTGAGCTCAAGGAACGCAAGCACCGCATTGAGGACGCAGTCCGCAACGCCAAGGCTGCTGTTGAAGAAGGCATCGTTGCCGGTGGTGGCGTTGCCCTCATCCAGGCTGGTGCCAAGGCATTCGCCAACCTGAACCTGCAGGGTGACGAAGCAACTGGTGCCAACATCGTCAAGGTTGCCATCGACGCTCCGCTGAAGCAGATCGCCTTCAACGCTGGCCTCGAGCCGGGCGTTGTTGCCGACAAGGTTCGCGGCCTGCCTTCCGGCCACGGCCTGAACGCTGCCACGGGTGTCTACGAAGACCTGCTGGCTGCCGGCGTCAACGACCCCGTAAAGGTCACCCGCTCGGCTCTCCAGAACGCTGCTTCCATCGCTGGTCTCTTCCTGACCACCGAGGCTGTAGTTGCCGACAAGCCTGAGAAGAACGCTCCGGCTGCCGGTGGCGACGACATGGGCGGCATGGGCGGCTTCTAAGCCTCCTAAGCTGTAGCGTCACGCTTCAGAGCAAACGACGGCGGTCCTCACCATTTGGTGGGGGCCGCCGTCTTGCTGTGCCGCCCAAGTGAGTAGCAGGTCAGGCCGTTCTGAGTGCTCAGAACGACATGTGCTGCTACTTACTTGGGTGCTGGCACGCTTTCAGTGTCTGTGTGGTCTGGCAGGATTGAAGGCATGACGATTATTGCTGCCGCCGATGGCTCTGCCCTCGGCAATCCTGGGCCGGCCGGTTGGGCCTGGTATGTTGACGACTCCTGTTGGCGCGCAGGAGGTTGGCCCCACGGCACCAACAACATGGGCGAGCTCATGGCTGTCCTGGACCTGTTCCGCTCCACTGCCCACGTACCGCAAGAAGAACTGCTGATCCTTTGCGACAGCCAGTACGTCATCAACTGCATCACTAAGTGGATGCCCGGGTGGAAGCGGAAGGGCTGGCGCAAGGCTGACGGAAAGCCCGTCCTGAACGTTGACCTCCTCAAGGACATCGACCAAGCCATTGTCGGACGCAAATACACGTTTGAATGGGTCAAGGGGCACGCCGGACACGACCTCAACGAGGCAGCAGACGAGCGCGCACGCGCCGTAGCCACCGCTTTCCAGCAGGGCACGGCCGCTCCAATCGGACCGGGGTTTACAGGCTCAGGCCAAGGCTCGGCCGAGCCTGTTCCTGCTACAGCTGGCACCGGCAGCATTACGAGTACCCGCCCAGTTCCCACAACCGCCTCACTTCCCACCACCGCTTCAGTTCCCCCGGCCAGAGCCGGGCGCAGCTTCCAATCCCACTCGGAACCCACGCTGTTCGGGGAATCGGGTATCTTCGGCCAGCCGGATCTTTTCAGTGAACTGGACGAGGACGCATCCGCACAGGAATTGCCCGCGGAGGAAATCGTGGTTGCCTTGGAGCGCGAGCTCCTCCGCCCGGATGTGCGCACTGACATCGGCAGGATCGGAGTATTGCTCCATCCTGACTTTGCCGAGATTGGCAGTTCTGGTCGCTTCTGGACCCGGGACGCCATGATGGTCGCCCTTGAGGAGAACCCTGGCGAGCCCATTGAGCTGGAAGTTCTTAGCGCGGATCGCCTGAGTGAGAACACTATCCTGCTGAACTACCGCAGTTTCGCGCATTCAGGTTCGGCCCTCCGCAGTTCCGTTTGGCTTCTGGACCGAGGCCAGTGGCGACTCCGATTCCACCAGGGCACCCCCGAAAACTGAGCCAACCGGAAGCACGGCACAGGAAGCAACGGGCTTGATGACCTGCGGGGCGGCTGCACAGGGGGAAGACAGCCGGCCCCGCAGGAGCTTAGTAGGCGAACCGCTGGGTGTTACCCTGCTCCACTTCGAGGTAGCTTGCGGCTGCCGACGCTAAAGCCATGTTGATGGAAGCCAGTGAGGCCTCGACTTTGTTTTGCGTCAGGGACCATTCAAGGACAAGCGACTGGAAGTTGGTGGCAGCTGAGCCTCTCCAGGTGGCTTGAAGCTCATCCAGTCCGTGTTTCATGGCTTGCACGTCCGTGCTGATGCGATCAACGGTTGCTTTGACGTTGGACGACTTGAGCTGAAGGAGCTCTGTGTCGACGGAAATGACGCTCATGGGTGATGCCTTTCGACGATGATGTTCCGCTGCTCGCGGCGGTTTGCGTGGCCACAACATCGAGCCTAGGCAGCCGCCTGGAGCCGGGGAACAACCATTCGTCGCTATGTGGATAACACTCCGTTGACGAGCCGCTATATGGATAACGCCGCCATGGGGGACACCAGCGTTACTGGGATATCAGCTCCGCGGGCTCCTCGCGGAACGGGAGGCTGACCATCAAAGTTGCGCCGCCGCCGTCGGTCTCTTTCACCCGGACGCTGCCCCCATGCGAGCCAACGATGGCAGCCACAATGGCCAGTCCGAGGCCACTGCCGCCGGTCTCGCGGGTGCGGGAGGTATCGGCACGATAGAAGCGTTCAAAGATCTTGTTGGTCTCAGCCTCAGGAATGCCGGCGCCGTGATCCCGTATTTCGATGACCGAAAACGCGCCTTCAGGACTGGTCCGAACACCAACTGCGAGTTCTATGGGGGTGCCCTCTGGCGTGTAGCGCAAGGCGTTGCCCACCAGGTTACCGATAACCTGCCGGAGCTTGGCCTCATCCCCCTGGACCGGGGCTGGGGTGGGCGATGATCCGTCGAGTCCGATGAGCGTAATGTTCCGGTTGCCGGATGAGGCTTTGGTATCCACCACGGCGTCGTGCGCCAACAACTGCAGATCCACTGGCTTGAGCTGCAACGGCCGCTGCTCGTCCAGCCGGGCCAAGAGGAGCAGGTCCTCCACCATGGAACCCATCCGCTTGGCTTCGCTTTCGATTCTGCTCATGGCGGTGGCGACGTCTTCGGGAGTCGCCAGCGCGCCGTGGCGGTAAAGCTCGGAGAAACCCCGAATGGTGACCAAGGGAGTCCGGAGCTCATGGGAAGCATCCGCGGCGAATCGGCGCATCCGGGCTTCAGAAGCGGCGCGCGCCGCGAAGGAGGCCTCAATGTGGGCCAACATGGCGTTTAGCGAAGCGCCAAGCCGCCCCACCTCTGTATGGGGGTTGTCGATTTCCACGCGTCGGGAGAGGTCCCCTGCGGCAATGGCTGCTGCTGTCTTTTCCACCCGGGCCAGGGGCCTGAAGGATCGTGCCACAGTCCATGTAGCGATGAAGAACGCCAAGACCAGGGTCAGCAGGCCAACGCCCACCACCACCAGTACGGCGTGTTCCATGACTTTGTCCACGGGCGTCAGCGGCAGGCCGATAATCACCACGCCGTTCTGCCCGTTGGCCACGACGCCGACGGCGACCACACGCCAGTTGCTACCGGCGGTGCCACTGACTTGGAATGGGGCATTGCCACGTGCCTTGGCCTCGGCAGGAGTGATGTTCGCGATCGCCGGACGGTCGCCTTGCATGCCGCCGAAGGGGTACGGCGAAAGCCCCGGAACGTACAGGGTCAGCGAGTAGTCCGTGGGTACCGCAGGGTTCGGCTCGGACAGCTTGTCGAATGACTGCTGGTCCTGGGCCAGTGCGACGGCGGCCTTGAGTTTGTCGTCCACCTGGCCTTGCAGGTAGCTCTTGACGAGCGTCAGCGTGCCGGCGCCCGTCGCGGCCAGCGCGAGGAGGAGCAGTCCCATGATGATGGCGACGAGCTGCGACCTCAGGGACGCCGATTTCCAGCGTTGCAGCAAGGTCAGCGCTTCTCTGCCGTTCGCAGCACGTAGCCCACGCCGCGCTTCGTTTGGATGAGGGCTGCGGCATCGGGGTCGATGTCCACCTTGCGGCGCAGGTAGGAGATGTACGACTCAACGATCGAAGCGTCCCCGTTGAAGTCGTATTCCCACACGTGGTCCAGGATCTGTGCCTTGGAGAGAACGCGGTTGGGGTTCAGCATGAGGTAGCGAAGGAGCTTGAACTCGGTGGGCGACAGTTCAATGACCGTGCCACCGCGTCGGACCTCGTGGGCGTCGTCGTCGAGTTCGAGGTCGTCCACGCGGATCACGGCGTCGTCATCCTCAAGGGGCTGCGTCCGGCGCAGTACGGCGCGGATGCGGGCCACTACTTCGTCAAGGCTGAATGGCTTGGTGACGTAGTCATCCCCGCCCACAGTCAGGCCAGTGACCTTGTCCTCGGTGTCGTCCTTCGCCGTGAGGAACAGGACGGGGAAGTGCTTGCCAGCGGCCCGGAGACGACGCGTCACTGTGAAGCCGTCCATGTCCGGCAGCATGACGTCCAGGACTGCGAGGTCGGGGGCGTGAAGGTCGGCGGCAGCCAGGGCTTCGCGACCGTTGGATGCGGCAACGACCTCGAAACCTGCAAACCGCAGGGACGTGGAGAGAAGCTCGCGGATGTTGGGTTCGTCGTCGACGACAAGGAGCTTGGCTTCGGGGCCGTTCTTTTTCATGACACCCATGATGCTCCCAGTTTCTGTGAGTTATCTGGATGCTTGATGTGAGGAGACTGCGTGCCGCCTCAGGCACCCAGGGCGAGCCCTGCGCCGAGGGCGCCCATGGTTACGGCAATCCCACCGTCCAGGATTCGCCACGACTTGGGCCGGGCGAAGAAGCCGCGCAGGAACCTGGCACCGAAGCCGAGGGAACAGAACCAGAGGATGCTGCCCAGCATCGCCCCGGCGCCGAACCACCATTGCAAAGGAGCGCCTTGGGCGGTGGCGAGCGAACCGATAAGTGCGATGTCCAGATAGACGTGTGGGTTGAGCCAAGTCAGCGCCAGTACGGTGGTGAGGACCGCGGCGAGGCCACGTTTGGCGTCATCATCAGGGGACGCAGTATCCGAAGAAACGAGCACCTGCGGGCGAAGGGCCCGACGGGCCGCAAGTACCCCATAAGTCACCAGGAAAGCCGCTCCCACAAAGCGCAAGATCACGACGGCCGCAGGAGCGGCCGCGATCAGCGCGCCTGTGCCAAGCACACCGGCGGCGATAAGAAGGGCGTCTGAGAGGGCGCAAACTGCGACAACCGCGCCTATGTGTTTGCCGAGGATTCCTTGCCGAAGGACGAAGGCGTTTTGGGCGCCGATGGCGACGATAAGGCCGAGGCCCGTGGCGAGGCCGAGGCCTGCAGAGTTGAAGATGTCAGAGAAAGTCACTCTTCGAAACTATGGTCTCCAGGACACTTAGGCCAGCTAATGTTTTTGACGTCCCGTAAGATTTTCTTATGCCGCAGTTTCCTTCTGACCAGTTATTAACGTTCGCCACCGTACTTTCGGAAGGCACGTTGGATGCGGCAGCGCGCCGGCTGCACATCACGCCGTCGGCAGTGTCCCAACGCCTGAAGGCGCTTGAGCAATCGACCGGAAGGGTCCTGCTCCAGCGGAGTAATCCCGCCCAGGCCACTGAGGCAGGCGAAGTGGTCCTTCGACTCGCCCGCCAAGTGGCCCAGTTGGAAGCGGATGCAGGCGTCGAGTTGGGTTTGGGCACGGACGGTCCGCAGCTGGCTGTGCCAATCGTGGTGAATGCTGACTCGCTGGCGGTCTGGTTCCTGCAAGCACTTGCCCGTGTGCCCAGCGATCTCAACATCACCTTTGACCTGCACCGTGACGACGAACAACACTCCACCTCGATGCTGCGTTCGGGGGCCGTCATGGCTGCAGTCACGGCCACCCCGGAACCGGTGCAGGGCTGCCGTGTGGAGAGCCTTGGAGTCATGCGTTACCGGGCAGTGGCAGCTCCAGCCTTTGTGGATCGTTGGTTCGCAGATGGTGTGGATGGAGGCAAGCTCAACGCGGCGCCGGCCGTGGATTTCGACCGGAAGGACACCTATCAGTGGGCTTTCGTGGAATCGTGGCCGGATGCTTTAAAAAGCCAACAGAAGGGGCCGCGACACTATGTGCCGGCGTCGCAGGACTTCGGGGATGCCATTCGCCTGGGCCTGGGATGGGGACTGATTCCGGAAGTTCAATGCGGGCCGGACATTGCCGACGGGCGCTTGATTGAACTTGCCCCCGAGCATCCTTTTGATGTTCCGCTCTACTGGCAGCGCTGGAAGACGGCGTCAAGAGTGCTCGACGTCCTTAGCTCCACGGTGAGGGAAGTCTCTGCCGAGTATCTTCGGACGCTGTAGTCACGTCCAGGCTGTTGGGTCGCGACCCTCTTTGCTGCCTGCGCTTCCTCCAGGCAACCCATTTCAGTTGCCTTCGAGTGGATCTGAGATCAAAGAAGGTCAGGAAGCCACGGGCCCAAGACTTTAGATCCGAACACGCCCACGGATGCTCCTAAAAATGTCAGTGCCCCATTCCACACTGGAAACATGGCAAAAGAAGCAGCCCCCATCAGCATTCATCACAATGAAAAAGCCGCGGACGTCGAGTTCCACGTGACGTACCTGGATACAGACTCGGGCCACATCCGGCGCGAGGAATTTCCGGACCTGGCATCAGCCGAGCGCTTCGCCAGCGCACAGCTCCATGACGCCGATTGCTGGGCAGTGGTGGATCACGTTGCAATCCAGCACGCCAGCCGGATGGTGGCCTGAGCACGTCTACCCGAAAGACGTCCGCCCACCAGCCGCCCTATTCAGGACGGTTGTGGGAATGGCCACCGTGTACGAAGTCAGATGACACGCCTTCGTACTTCAGCATCATCATCATTCCCTCTGCAGCATGGTCCAGGTTGTGGCAGTGATCCATCCAGATGCCTGGATTGTCCGCATGGAGCAGTAGCTCCCATACTTCGCCCGGCAGCACGTCCACGGTGTCAAGGATCAGTGGCGATCCACTCGGGGCAACCCCGTTCCTGCTGAGTACTTGAACGTGGTGTCCGTGGGGATGCATGGGATGCGGCTCCGCGGTGCGGTTGACGATCGTCATTTTCAAAGTCTCCCCCTCCGCCACCTCAATGGAAGGCACCAGGGGATAGGAGGCGCCGTTCACCGTAAACGCATAGCGCGGAACTCCGTCAACAAAGCGGAACTGGCGGTCCAACACCAGCACTTCCTCCCGGACATTTTCTGCGGGTGCCGGTGTTCCAGCCACGGGTTCGCCGTAGTCCAAAAGGTCCAGGACGGGCGTCATCGCAAAGACGCCCGGCTGTGCCTTTTCCGGGACATTGGGCGTCTTCTCCGGGACATACGGCGCCTTCCCAGGGACGTCGGCTGCTTTCACTGCGGCATGAGCACCCGCCCCGTCCGGGCTGGACGGGGCGATCACGACGACAGCGCTGGCCGCCGAGTCAGAGCGCAGCGTCACCTCGGATTCGGGCATTGTGAAGGTGACGTCCATCCTTCCTCCGGCTCCAAGCCGCAATAGCTTCCCTGTGACCTCCTGGGGCTGGTTCACCTCCGTTCCGTCCACGGCCGCAACCTTGAACGCCGTTCCGTCCAGAAGGTAACGCTGTGGCAGGGAATCAGTGTTGATGAGGCGCACCCGAACGCTCGAGCCCGGGACGGCCGCATGAACACTGCTGCGGTCTGAGGAGCCCAGCAACCCCAGACCGCCGAGGTCGTGTCCCGCCACCACAATGTCAGTATCCGCGCGAGGCAGTGTGGGGTTGTGCACGACGAATGTGCCGTAGAGGCCCTTGCGGACACCTTCGGCTGCGTCCTGGTGCGTGTGGTACCAATATGTGCCGGCTTGGGCAGCAAGGAAGCGGTAGGTCATGGACTGCCCGGGCATGACGGCGTCCTGTGTTGCCCCGGCCACGCCGTCCATGGCGTTGGGGACGTCGTAACCGTGCCAGTGCAGAGTCACGCCAGCGCTCACGTCCTGGTTCTTAAGCTCAACTTCCATGACCTCGCCCAGTCGGGCCTCAATGCCGGGCCCGGGGAGGCTGCCAAAGGTCCAGGCATCGGTGGACTCCCCGGAGGGCAAGGTTATGTGTTCCGTGCGGGCAGTGAGCTCGTAGTGCCGGACCACGGCATTGTCAGGGATGTCTCCCACCAAGCTGGTTACCGGAGTTGGGGCCACCACTGGTGCAGTGGTGACACCTCGGTGATGACCGACGGCGGCCGCGATCACTGCGCCATCGGCGGACCGGCTACCCAGCCAGGCAAAGACTCCTGAGCCCAAAGCGGTGCAGGCCATGAGTCCGGCGACTGCAGCAGCCGCCGTCGTGCGCCTGCGAACCACACGGCCCTGGCCGGGTGAGGCGCTGCTGCCGGGAGGAGCGGGATGAGCGGGATGACCGGGCGGACGCTGGAACGGAGGGAACAGCGCGAGCCTGGCCAGCATCACGGTCCCTGCAACCAGGAAGAAGAGAATCGCCAGCGTCCACGGGGCGGGGAATGGGCCGAGGACGAAGATCAGCGCAAGTGAGGCAATTGCCGAAGCCACGGCCGACACCATGGCGAGAACAGCCCATTCCTGGGCTCGGCCAGCACGGTTGGGTAGAGTCCGCGAAGGTTTTGAGCCGGTGTTCCGCCTCCTCAGCAAGTACGGAACACCGGCCATCGCGGCCCAAGCCGCGGGGATGGCGGTCAAAGGCAGGCTGATGGTTGTGCGTTCGCTGGCAAACCACCAACTGCCCGCCACCAAAGCAGGGAGCAAGGCATAGCGCGCCGCCGTGGCAACGACGGCCAGGCCCAGCAGAAGAAGCGCCAAGTCGATAACGCGTGGCTTGGCTGGCCTCCTGTCAGCTGTTGAAGAAATGGCCATCCAGGCGGCTGCTATCCAGGCGCCGGCTGCAAGGACGGCCAGCACCAGGTCGACGGCCAGTAGCTGTGAAATGTTCACAGCCGCCGCTGATCACGCCGTAGTGGACGAGGCGGAAGCATCCGATGCTGCTGCCTTGGGTGGAAGGGGCTGGGGATTGAGTGCAAGCGCGCGGGCACGTCTGAACAACCAGTAGGACATGAAGATGATCAGCAGTCCTGTGATGGGGTGGATGGAAGCCACCCACGAGCCGGAGGGGGTGATGAAATCCTCCGACGAGCCAGTGAGCATGCCGCCGATAATGAAAATGAACAGCTGGACCCACGTCATGAGGAAGATGCCGGCGGCAAGCCAAATAGTCCGGGAGCCGGCTTTGGCAATAGCCGCGACAATTACAGCCAACAGCGCCGAATAGCGCAGCACGTATTGGCCGTTCATCACGTGATAAACGCCCGCTTCGCGCTGGGCTTCAATGGTGTTTTGGAAATGGAAGTAGCCGGCGAAAAAGAGCTGGGCAAGCCCTGATAGCAGGATGATCGCCGCCAGGACCAGGAGGGTCTTACGCATAGGGAATCCTCTGGTAAAAAAATCACAGATTCTTCAAGGCCTTCGAATCGCCGGCACCCTGGCTGCGGGCTACCCCCACTGCCGACGACTGGCCGCCGGGCTGCCTGGACCAAGGGCAACCCTAAAGGGCGGAGAGCTTCACTTGGAATCCTAAAATTGCTGGAGATAAATAGCAATGCCTTAACGACTATTCGTCTGTTGCAGCGTCCTTGCCCACGTCCTTGGCATCCATGATCCGGTAGGCATAGCCCTGTTCAGCAAGGAACCGCTGGCGCTTCGCCGCGAAGTCCTGATCCAAGGTGTCGCGGGCCACGAGGGAGTAGAACCGGGCGGAACGGCCGTCTTGCTTGGGCCTCAGAAGGCGTCCCAGGCGTTGCGCCTCCTCCTGCCGGGACCCGAAGGAACCCGAAACCTGGATTGCGACTGAAGCTTCCGGGAGGTCGATGGAGAAGTTGGCAACCTTGGACACCACGAGCGTCTGGATCTCGCCCTTGCGAAAGGCATCAAAGAGTTTCTGCCGGGCTTTGACGCTGGTTTCGCCTTTGATCAGGGGAGCATCCAGCCGCTCTGCGATCTCGTCCAGCTGGTCTATGTACTGGCCGATGACCAGCAGTTGCTCACCCTTGTGCGCCGCCACGAGCTGCTCTACCAGTTGGGTCTTTGTCTCGGAGGTTGCGCACAGCCGGTATTTGTCGGCGTCATCTGCCATGGCGTAGGCCACGCGCTCGTCACGGGGCAAATCGACGCGGACTTCAACGCAATCCGCGGGTGCGATGTAGCCCTGCGCTTCGATGTCCTTCCACGGAGCGTCATAGCGCTTGGGTCCAATCAGGCTGAAGACTTCGCCTTCCCGGCCATCCTCGCGCACCAACGTAGCTGTCAGTCCGAGCCTTCGGCGGGCCTGCAGGTCCGCGGTCATCCGGAAGATCGGGGCGGGCAGCAAGTGCACCTCGTCATAGATGATCAGGCCCCAGTCATGACCGTCCACGAGTTCAAGGTGGGGGTAAAGTCCACCGCGTTTGGTGGTGAGTACCTGGTAGGTGGCGATGGTGACCGGCCTGACTTCCTTGACGGCACCGGAATATTCGCCGATCTCATCTTCGGTCAGGGACGTCCGCTTGAGCAGTTCGTCCTTCCACTGACGTGCCGAAACCGTGTTGGTGACCAGGATCAGCGTTGTAGTGGAGGACGTCGCCATGGCGGCCGCGCCCACAAGGGTCTTTCCCGCACCACAAGGAAGAACGACGACGCCGCTGCCGCCGGCCCAGAAGTTCTCAGTGGCCAACTTCTGGTAAGGGCGCAACTGCCAACCAGTTTCGTCGAGCATGATCAGGTGGGGTTGCCCATTGACGTACCCGGCAAGGTCCTCGGCCGGCCATCCCAACTTGAGGAGCAGCTGCTTGAGCTGACCTCGCTGCGAGGAGTGAACCACCACAGTCTCGCCATCGATCCTGGGCCCAAGGAGTGGGGCGATCTTCTTGGCGCGGATGACTTCCTCCAGCACGGGGTAGTCGTCAGTACGCATCACCAGACCGTGCTGTGGATCCTTTTCGAGGCGGAGCCTGCCATAGCGGGACATGGTCTCTTCGATATCGATCAACAATGCATGCGGGACCGGGAAGCGGGAGTACTTCAGCAGCGTATCCAACACCTGCTCGGCGTCGAGTCCGGCGGCACGGGCGTTCCAGAGCCCAAGAGGCGTCAGCCGGTAGCTGTGCACGTGCTCGGGAGCGCGCTCAAGTTCAGCAAATGCCGCAATGGCGTGCCTGGCTTCTGTAGCGAGCTCGTGATCGACTTCCAGCAGGATGGTTTTGTCGCTTTGTACTATCAGTGGACCGTCGGTCACTCTTGAATCCTCACTTGCGCAGCTCTCCTGCGGGTTCTACATCGATGATCCGATGGATGGACAGCACACGTTCTGTTTCCTTGCCAGGATCGAAGACCCTGACGCGGCCACCGGAGACGGAGACAGGAACCACGGTTTCGGTGTTGGCATTCCCCAGGCTGTCCACCACGTTCATGGTGACGGCCTGTTTGAGCCGGATGGCCTTCTGCAGCGTTTCCAGGCCGAGCTGCGTGGAGGCTTCGCCTGTCGCATCGGCCGGGACGCCACGGTGCTGCCGCAAGACCGAAAGCTGGGCTTCGACGTCGTCGTCCGGCGGGGCTGTCCGCGGTGCCGTATAGACCGGACGCGCGCTGCCGGGCACTGCCGCTGTCCGTTTAAAGCGCACGACGGCGGGTTCCGCGTCCTGGACGGCAGGGGACAGTCCCAGCTCGCGCAGCACACGTGCAGTCTCTTTGGGGCTGGCAGAGGATGTCAGGACGGTGGGGGCGATCCGAACCAGGCTCAGTGCAGACGTGCGGGCCTCCTGCAGCAGGTCAGTGATGGCGGATTCGTCGTCGCTTTGGATGAAGCTGGCACTGGAACCGATCCGCAAACGTCCGTGTCGGGACGCTGTGTCCTGCACCAGGTACGCGAGCGGTTGCGGCACGTCCGTGGCTGAATGCTCGCGGAGGAACGTCAACAGCGATTCCGCATCCTGGCCGGCGTCGAGGGCCCTGCGGATAGTTGACGTGGAAAAACGGTAGATCGACGCCGGGCCCTGGCCTTCGGCGTCGGCCATGAGCAGCAGCGTTTCACTGAGTTCGGGGGCGAGGTAACCGGGCGCTACGGCTGTGAGGTCCGCCTGAAGGAGGATGTGGTTGACCGCGGCGGGCAGGTGTTCACCGAGGAGGGTCATCGCCTCTTCCGGATGGCCGAGCGCGATGGCAGACCCCAACTGCGTGAAGGCCCCGGACCCCATCAAGCCCAGCAAGGTGGCTTCTTCCAGGATCCCCCTCACCAGGGAGCTGAACCGGCGGGACATCCGGGGCTGCGTCCATTCCGCGCGTTGCAGCACCGCGCGTGCATCCAGGACGGGTGCTTTGCCATCCGGAGCGGCCGCCTCAACCGTCAGTTCATTGAGGATTTCCAGGATCCGGCGCCGGACCACTGGAGCGTCGGGCCTTTGAGCCTCCGCGGACAATGCATTGATGGTGCTGCCGGCGGAACCTGGATGGGATGATGAACCGGAAGTCGCTCCCGGGAGGGGCTGCCCCACCATGGAAGGTGCCCGCTCGCTGGCCAACCAGGCGTTCACCAGCCAGAGCCACTGTTCCTGTCGCGGCAGGGAGAGCCATTCCAGCGATGGCGGCTGGATCCACGTGGAACTGTCAACGTCCAGCCGCACAAGGCCGGCCAGCGCGCAGAACTCCAGAAGGAGGGCAGTTTCGTGGACGCCGCACCGGATGGATTCCGCAAGGCGCCGCAGCTCACGCACGCCTACGCCGCCGCTCCGGAGGGTTGCCAATGGCTGCTCACGGACTGCGAACAGCACCTCGCTCGTGAGCCGTAGTGTCTCGGCAATCGCGCCCATCGCGGCGTTGCGCCGGAGGGCGGCACTCGTGTGGCCCAGTTCCGGAACCGGAGGGCTGAGGGTGAAGTCGTCAACGATCGCACCACCGCGCAGGGCGATGCCGACACTGTGCGGCAATTCGACGTGGCCGGCATCCAAGGGAACCAGCAGGCCGCGGGCCAGCAGCCAGTCGACAGGCCCGACGTCGGCGCTTTCGTGGGTCACGGAGGCCCGTCGTTGAGCTTGGGGGACCGCGCCCATGGCCCAACTGCCGAACTTGTCCAGCAAGCCGACGGTCCTTTCGGGCGCCGTGGCGAGAATGGCGCGCACGTTCTCCGGACTTGAGGTCCACCGCTGCAGGGACAATGCGGCGTCCATGGGGGTGCTGGCGGGGTGGATGTCCAAGCCGCAGTGATGGAGCTCGGCTACGAGCTGAACCACGCGTTGGGCGAAAGCCGGCTGCAACCTGACCAGCTCCGTGTAGCTTCGGCCCAGGCCGGCCGGATAGATACCGATCACGTCCTTCAGGCTTCCAACTGGAAGGTAGAACCGTTGCCGGGAATTCGGTTGTGAATTTGATGCCGCCGGCGGATCTGCCCGGTGGATCAGCGCCAACTCCTGAAGTTTGGCGAGAATCGGTTCCAGCGCAGAGAGAGTGGAACCGGCAATGACTTTCTTGAGCCCGGCAGCGGAAACGCTGTGGCCAGTATCGGCATTCGTGCACAGATGGAGCGTTTCCAGAACCTGCATTTCAGGCTTCGTCAGGCGCTCCAACGCCCGTTGCACGCTGACTCGCGCACTTGCCCGGGCTGCCAAGGCAGCGAAGTCCGGGGCCATGGGAGAAATCAGGTCGGGTCGCGCGGCAAACAAGGCCCGCAGCGAATTGTCGCTGCGCGCTTCCAGTTCCTTGCTGAGCGCGCGAATTAGGGACATCAATCCAACGTTACCGCCACCGGGCCACTCGTGCGTGGCCAAGGCAAAGCCGCCCCGGTTGATTTGCTATTGCCGACGCTTGATTAGCTATTGCCGGCGCCGTTGACGGACGGCATCCAACACCAGGACCACGGCAAGCATGAAGGCAACCGGCAGTCCGTACAGGGCGGCGGACGTGATCCACACCGGCGCCACTCCACCGTTGAAGGCGATAGCCATGACCACGCCTACTGCAGCCAAGGAGAGGATGGCGATCATGGCGGCAACGATCATGAGGGGGCGGCGGTAACCCGGGGAAGTCATGCGCCTAACGCTAGCAGCAGGGCCACACGAACCAGGCCTATGGGCTCCTGGGCGGCCTGCATCGCGGCCCGTGCGCAGCCAGGGTGCGGGAAAGGTGCAGTAACGCGTGAGGCGAAGGCGCCGCATGCGTGAAGCAACGGCGCCGCAAAGCGGCGGCAAAGCATGAATAGGTGGTCCGGCAGGATAACCTTGAATCAACAGACCAACACGGACCGTGCTGTCTCCCTCGATCCCGCACATCCCTGCGGATGCGGTGGCGGCGCGACGTGTCTCCAAAGCAAGAACGAAGAAGGTTGATTACGTGCCCACCGGCAAGGTCAAGTGGTATGACAAGGAAAAAGGCTTCGGATTCCTCGCGGCTGAGGACGGCCAGGAGGTATTCCTGCCCAAGACATCGCTGCCCGCAGGCGTAACCGAGCTCAAAGCCGGTACGCGTGTGGAATTTGGCGTGGCGGATGGCCGTCGCGGTGCCCAGGCATTGGGCCTTCGGGTCCTGGACAAGACGCCCTCCATCGCCAAGGCCAAGCGCATGAACGCCAAGGACCTGGCGCCTTTGGTGCAGGACCTCGTGACCGTGCTGGATAACTTGTCCGGTACTTTGTCGTCCGGCAAGTACCCGGAAGGCAACAAGGCCAAGGCCATCGGTATGGCGCTGCGCAAGGTTGCCGACGAGCTGGAAGCCTAGGAACTGCCATGACTTCGGAATCCGCACAGGATACACAGGCCGGAGGGGACGCGCAGGCCAGCCCTGAGGCCGTCACTGCCGCCGCCCCAGTTCCTGTGACCGGGGAGAATCCTGTCAACGGGCAAACCCCTGAAAACAGCGACACCCCTGCGCGGAAGCCGGTCGCAGCGAAGCCGCGGGCCGGCATCCCCGTGTGGCGCACTGGCAAGCCGGATGCGTTCCTGGCCGCCGCCGTCGACGTCGCGCGGGAAGCGGTGGAGACTATCGCCAACCCGGGCGAGGTGGGTACCTACGTAGGCGCAAAGTCCGAGGGCGACCGCGTGGTCACGCACTTGTTCGAGTCGAAGCTTGCGGGATACGGCGGGTGGCAATGGTATGCCGTGATCACGCGCAATTCCCGGTCAAAGATCGTCACAGTCAGCGAGCTTGGCCTCTTGCCCTCTGAGGATTCCATCCTGGCCCCGGAATGGGTCCCGTGGGCCAAGCGTGTCCGCCCGGAAGACGAGACACCCTTGGTGGAGGAGACGGTTGAGGAAGTGTCGGAGGAATCCGTGCAGGCTGATGAAGACGACGCCGCCGAAGCATCCGATGAAGCCGATGAAGAGGACGACGACGCAGCCCGCCTAGGCGATTAACGGCGTCGGCGCCGCCCGGGAAGAACCCTGACGACGCCGTTTCCTGCCGTTGCGCGGAATTCCGCGACGGTTACTTCTTCAGTTTTATTTCTTGAGTTCGCCCACGACGTAGTCGATGCTGGCGAGCAGGGCTGAGACGTCGTCCGGTTCGATAGCGACGAAAGTGGCAATGCGCAGCTGGTTCCGCCCAAGCTTGCGGTACGGCTCGGTGTCCACGACGCCGTTGGCACGCAGGATCTTGGCGATTGCCGCTGCATCAATGGAGTCATCGAAGTCGATGGTGGCGATGACGTTGGAGCGGTCCTCAGCCTTGGCGACGAACGGTGTGGCGTACTCGGAAGCCTCAGCCCAGGAGTAGATGCGGCTGGCAGAGTCTGCTGTGCGCTTGCTGGCGAAGTCCAGTCCACCATTGCTGTTGAGCCACTGCACTTGCGCGTCCAAGGTCACCAGCGTGGACAGTGAAGGTGTGTTGTACGTCTGGTTCAGTTTGGAGTTCTCGATTGCGGTCTGGAGGTCCAGGAAGTCCGGGATCCAGCGGTCGCTCGCCTTGATCCGAGCGGCGCGCTCCAGGGCCGCGGGGGAGAACAGGCCCAGCCACAGGCCGCCGTCAGAGGCGAAGTTCTTCTGCGGGGCGAAATAGTAGACATCCGATTCGGCAACGTCCACGTCCAGCCCGCCGGCGGCTGAAGT
This sequence comes from Paenarthrobacter sp. 10L412, assembly GCF_056395565.1. Lineage (NCBI taxonomy): Bacteria > Bacillati > Actinomycetota > Actinomycetes > Micrococcales > Micrococcaceae > Paenarthrobacter > Paenarthrobacter sp. 10L412. Next base: position 37,050 of record NZ_JBFTJT010000012.1, read on the forward strand.
GGCGTCCACCAGGACGAGCGAACCGGCGTCGGCGCCCTCGACGCGCTTCACCGGGGCTGCAACACCAGTTGAGGTCTCGTTCTGCGGCCAGGCATAGACGTCAACGCCAGCCTCCGCCTGGGAGACCGGCCGCGTGCCGGGCTCGGACTTGATGATGGAGGATGCATCCAGGAACGGGGCTTTGTTGGTGGCCGCGGCAAACTTGGAACCGAACTCACCGAAGGAGAGGTGCTGGGCCTTTTTCTCAACCAGGCCAAAAGCCGCTACATCCCAGAAAGCAGTGGAACCGCCGACGCCGAGGACAACCTCGTAGCCCTCAGGTGCACGGAAGAACTGGCTGAGCCCTTCGCGGACCGAACCCACCAGGTTCTTGACCGGCGCCTGACGGTGGGACGTGCCAAGAATGGTGGTCGATGCGGCAGACAGGGCCTGGACCTGTTCCGGGCGGACCTTGGACGGTCCCGCGCCGAAGCGTCCGTCCTTGGGCAGCAGGTCGGCGGGAATAGTGATGCTGTTGTCGCTCACGTATGGCTCCAATGGGTATCGGTTAGAGAGGGGGAGGTGGGCAGGTGGCATCGGCTGCCCCTTCGACTCCCTCATTCTGCCTGACCGGACCCACCGTCAGGAATCTGCGGTTGTCATAGTCCGCCACGTGGAATGCCGGACCACCAGAGGCATTGCTGTCCAGGGAAAAATTATCCAGAGTAATTCCAAATAAGCTAGGCTGGGGTTGACGTTCCTGAGGTGTCGGTTGCACACCGTCCACCTTGGCTGGGACGCGGTACGGTGGAGATTACGCAAGAAATGCGTTCGAGGAGAGCTGAGCTGGATGACGGATCTGATCGATACCACTGAGATGTATCTTCGGACCATTTTGGAGCTTGAAGAAGAGAACATCGTGGCTCTTCGCGCACGCATTGCGGAGCGTCTGCGGCACTCGGGTCCCACGGTTTCCCAGACCATTGGACGTATGGAACGCGATGGCCTGGTGATTGTGTCCAACGACCGCCACCTGGAACTGACCGAAGTCGGGCGCAAGCGGGCCACCGAAGTCATGCGAAAGCACCGCCTTGCCGAGAGGCTCCTGGCGGATGTCATTGGTCTGGACTGGGCGTACGTTCATGACGAAGCATGTCGCTGGGAGCACGTCATGAGCGAACGGGTGGAACGGCGGCTCTATGAATTGTTGGAACACCCCACGGAGTCACCGTATGGCAACCCCATCCCGGGTTTGGAAGCGCTTGGCGGCCTCGCCAACCAGCCCCTTGCCCGGCTGGACGTGAACCTGCTGCATGCGATGGACGGGTACGCTGCCGATTCCCGCGTAGTGGTCAGCCGGCTTGCTGAGCCCATCCAGGTTGAGCCCGAGCTCCTCACCCAGCTCGACGAAGGCGGAATTCGTCCTGGCGCAACTGTCTCCTTGGAACGGGTGGGGGAGTACATCTCCGTCCGCGTTCCCGGCATTGAAGGAGCGCTGGAGCTGCCTCCCGAGGTAGCTGCGCACGTCTTCGTCGCCGTCAGCTGACTCTGACTTTCCCTCTGACCGCGGGGAGTGTCAGATCTCACTTTGGGGTGGTTGGCGCGCGTGTGACCTGCGGATTTCCGCGACTGATGATATGGGTCACCCACAACACGGTCGTTTGGAAAGATAACGAATTTATTACTGCGGGCTTTAATCACCTATAGTTATCTACTAGCGCCGATACCAAAGCGTTACCTGATCTGGAGCCGAGCTCTGCCAGCAGATCAGGTGTGTCATCAACTACTGGCAGAGGCGGGGGAACCACAAGCGGCTGCCTAAAGAAGCAGCCTTGGGGTGAAGTCCGCAGCAGAAGTGCCTACTAACGCAAGTCCTTCCGGGGATACCTGTGTGCCGTTTGCGCTTCGTGCGGACCGGGTCTTTGAACTCTCTGACCCGAATCCGACAGCTAACTTCGCAGGCTTTCCAGAGAGGAACAGAGTTTGACATCGCAGAACGTCAGGGGCCGCCGCCGCGCGTCCGGCCCCGCTGCTGAGCTGCGGCCAGCCCGCGCCGCAATGGAGATCCGGCCACGCGACACCCCGCGTCAGGTGCGCCGCCGTAAGAGCCCGTTGCGCCAGGTAGCCGACTTCGCCGCAGCCAGTGGTGTCGGGCAGAAGGCCGGTGTCGCGCTTGCCGCCACCGGACTTGCCCTGACTGTAGGCCTGCCTGCCACAAGCCCCGTCATGGCCACGTCCGAGTCCGGCCAGGCCGAGGCGGCCCTCTCCGTGCCCGGTGGCAGCCAACCGGAAGTTTCTGCAGCAGCCTCTGCCAAAATCGATTTCAGTCGCGCAGCCGTCGCTACCGCCGCTGATCCTGACGGCAAACTCAAGCAGTTGCTGAGCGCCCAGTCAGCGGGGAGCATCCAGCGCGCCTCCTCACTTGGCACCTTGGGAAGTCCGCTGGACAAGCTGGTCACGGCATCGCCGTTTGGCTACCGTGTCAGCCCCCTTACCGGCGGCACCGGCGACTTCCACCGTGGCCAGGACTTCGTGGCCCAGTGCGGAACCGCCGTTCACGCCGCAGCCGCAGGCAAGGTCACATTCGCCGGGTGGCATGAGTACGGCGGAGGCAACCGCGTCGTGATTGATCACGGCAACGGCCTCGAGACCACGTACAACCACCTGTCGTCCTTCAACGTCAAAGTGGGACAGACTGTCAGCCGCGGCGATACCGTCGCGCTGAGTGGCACCACAGGAGCATCTACCGGCTGCCACCTCCACTTCGAGGTCCAGGTAAACGGCGAAGTCGTAGATCCCATGGGCTGGCTCTGAGCCAGTTGATGGTTGTCTATCGCATTCATGACACGCCCCGTGACCTGAATGTGACATTCACGAACATCTGTTGTACCGTCTAAAGCGCATCGGCTTTTTAGGGGGCCGATGCACTTGAGTGGATTGCCTAGCTCTGCCACCACTCGAGGTCCGTTCGCAAAAATCGTCTGGCAGGGGCGGGGGAACCAATTTTGGTCTTCGAGTCAGAAGACCTTGGGGTTAAGTCGCAAAAGCTTCCTTGAAGCCGCGCGGCCGGATGACTCCCATCCGAATCCGACAGCTCACCTCGCAGGCATTGGGAGAGGCTACCTTCGTGTCATCACGCACTACCCCTGCGCGCCACCGCGCCGAATTGGTTCGCACGAACCCGTTGAACACCCTTTCCAAGGCTGTCTCAACCAATGCAGGCACCGTAGGCCGCCAAGCCGCCGTTCTGGCCGCAGCCTCGGGGCTCGTTCTCAGCGTTGGACTTCCGGCCCAGGCCGCTGACACCGACGTCTCCAAGTCGGAATCCTCCAGCACCCAGCAGTTGGTCGCCACCGCAGTTGTTACCGCGGAGCCCACCGCAACCGTTTCCTTCGAGAGCCCCGTTGTGGCTACCAAGGAAGCTCCCAAGGTTCAGCGGGCCTCCCAGCGCACGGCAACCGAAGACCAAGCGAACGGCACCCTCGCTGCCCTGTCCTCCAAGGCCAAGGATGCCGCTTCAAGCGCGGCAGCCTCAGGACTTGCAGCAATTGCCTACACGGGCATCGGCCACCCCTACGTTTGGGGCGGCACTTCCCCCAACGGCTGGGACTGCTCCGGATTTACCCAGTGGGTTTACGCCCAGGCCGGCATCAGCATCCCCCGCGTCAATGCCTGGACGGTCATGACGCCCACCAGCACGCCTGCCCCTGGCGACCTCGTCGTGCAGAACGGCGGAGCCCACGTGGGCATCTACGTCGGTAACGGCATGATGATCAGCGCTTTGAACCCCAGCCAGGGCACGCTCCTGCACTCCGCGGCCTCCACCGGCACGTCCTCGTTCTACACCCTCCGCTAGAAAATCCCATTCGGGGTAAGCCAGCATGCCCCCCAAGTGCTGGCAGCCCATAACCCGCGTGCGACCCCACCGTGCGCGGATACGAAAAGAGAGTAATCATGACCAGTGCAAACAAGGTTGCACGGCATAGAGCTGAGGCCCCCAAGACCAGCTCACTTGCCGTCATTGCAAAGGCTGTCAGCGACAACGCCGGTGGCGTTGGCCGTCAGGCAGCAGTGATCGCAGCTGCATCGGGCCTTGTCCTGGCCAGCGGCGTTGCTGCAAATGCTGCGGACACCAACGTCCAGCGCGAATCTACTTCTGCGTCCACCCTTGATGTGCAGTCGGTTGCCCAGGCCACCATTGCTGCCGATTCCAGCGTCGCCATCTCCTACGAGCGCCCTGTGGTCAAGACTGTGGAAGCCCCGGCTCCCGTCGTCGAGAAGGCACCTGTCAAGGAAGCTCCGGCTGCTGGCGGCACCGCTACTTTGGCGGTCAACACTGATGCGTCCGCGGCCAAGGCGCCTGCTGCATCCAGCGGCCTCGGTGCGGCTATCGCTGCAGCGGCCTACGCACAGCTCGGCGTCACGCAGGACTGCACCATGCTGGTGACCAACTCGCTGGCCGCCGTCGGTATTCACTTCCACGATTGGCCGGCCGGCTACCTCTCCCTCGGCCGCACGGTCAGTGCAGCTGAAGCCCAGCCCGGCGACCTCGCTTACTATGCCAACGGTGGCTACGGCGGAATGGCACACATCGCTGTTTACGTCGGCAACGGCATGGCAGTCCACGGCGGATGGAACGGATCCACCACGGCACTGTTCAGCGTGAACGTTGGCTCCGGCCCGGTTTTCATCCGCGTCAACGGCTGATCAAATACTCCACGGAACACCCCGCAGGCTCAGGCCGGCGGGGTGTTCTGCTTTAACCACGGGGTGTCCCGCACATGAACTTTCGCCAACACCACAGGCGAAACGGCGGAAAAATTCGTTGATATGGCATATAAGTGCTTACCCTTGTGTTGTCGATCCACAGCCCGTACAAGCAGAGGGCAGCCGGCCCTCGTGCCCCTGACGGGTGCGGCCGTGAAGAGGTACGTGCATGCGCACACTCGTTCTGAATGCTGGATATGAACCGCTGGCGGTAGTAACCTTCCGCCGGGCGCTGGTCCTTGTGCTGACTGGAAAAGCTAGCGTGGTGGCCGAAGGCGACGAGCCTGTCGTCGGGCCACAGGAGATTCTCGGGAGACCATCCGTGATTCTTCTCAATCGCTACATCCGGCCCCGGTACAACAGGATCACTGCCGTGAGCCGCCGCGGGGTACTCCGCCGCGACGGCCATCGCTGCGCCTATTGCGGGAAAACAGCCCACACCATAGACCACGTCCACCCCAAATCCAGGGGCGGCGCGGATTCCTGGGAAAACCTGGTTGCGGCGTGTTTGAAATGCAACAACGCCAAGAGTGACCACACGCTCGCCGAGATGGGTTGGAAACTTCGTTTCAAACCTGGCGTGCCCACAGGAACCATGTGGCAGATCAAAGAACTCGAGAAACCTGCGCCGGACTGGGACCCGTTCCTGTTGCCGGAATCCGCCGCCTGATCGATTTCTGTTGGGCTCCCGCCGTCCGGGTAATCTGGGCGGATGGAGTTCAACGCTGTGATTCTGGCGGGTGGCAGGGCCACCCGCCTCGGTGGCGTGCCCAAGCCCGGACTAACGTTCGACGGCGCCAGCCTCCTTGCGCATGCCGTGCAGGCGGCACGGGGTGCTTCAGTTGTGGTGGTGGTTGGTCCTGACACCTCTGGTATCGGCGGCGTCCTGCCGGATGGAGTTCTTAGCGCCCGGGAGGAGCCGGCCTTTGCTGGCCCTGCCGCCGCGATTGCTGCTGGTCTGGCGGCTTTTCACCAGAATGGGCAGCCAGCGCCGTGGACGCTCGTCCTGGCATGCGACATGCCGCACGCCTCCAGGGGCATTGCGCCCCTCTGGGAAGGATTGCGTGCCCATCCTGAAGTGGAAGGTGCCATGGCCGTCTCAGCCGACGGCCGGCAACAGCCCCTCCTGGGGGTCTACAGCACCACCGCTTTGGAAAGGGAAGTTGCCGTAGCTTCGGCAGCTTCGGGGTTAACGAACTCTTCAGTGTTCCGGCTGCTTGCTAGGCTGAACCTGCTGGCCGTTACTGTCCCCGATGGGTCTACCGATGATGTGGACACGTGGGAGGACGCTGCGGCCCTGGGCATACACAACGAGCAGGAGGCGGACATGAAGAGCCAGGAAGAGACGCTCGAGGATTGGTGCCGCACACTGCTGCAGGCCTTTGAGCTTGAGGGCGTTGAAGTGGACATCAATGAAGTCCTCTCGGTGGCAGGAGTTGCAGCCCACTCCGTGGTGCGGCCTGCGGCGCCCCTGACTACGTTCATCGCCGGTTACGCTGCCGGTATGGCCAGGGGGATCGGACAAGCGGCGGACGACACCGCCATGAGCGCTGCCCTTGACCTGGCCCGCCAGGTTGCCAAGCAATACCTGGAGCCCGGGACTGAGGCGGAATGACCGAGGCCCCCGGACAGGGCCACCACCACGCGGCACACACATGGCATGAGGCCCGGCAACGTGCCTTTGAGGTCGCTGCTCCCATCCCGCCAAGCCCAGTGCCATTGAAGGCTGCCTTGGGAAGGACACTTGCCTCGGATGCAGTGGCCATTCAGGACATGCCGCACTATGCGTCCTCCGCAATGGACGGCTGGGCCGTCAACGGAACGGGCCCATGGATTCTTGTTGAGCCCGGCCACAGACTTGCTCCCCACCAGGCCAGTCCCATCGTCACCGGAGGACTCATTCCGCCAGGCGCCAAGGCTGTTCTGCGCAGCGAAAGTGGCGTTATCACCACGGACGACGACGGTCTTCCGATCCTTGCGCTTGGCGGGTCCGCGAAGCCGGGGGAGCCACGCAATGGCCAGCACATCCGCAAAGCTGCCGAGGAAGCTGCCGAAGGGGACGTGCTGCTCAAAGCCGGCACCATCCTGAATCCTGCGCACATTGCCTTGGCTGCCCTGGCCGGTCTGGATGAATTGGAAGTCCTGGGGAAACCTTTGGTGCGGTTTCTCCTGACGGGGTCGGAAGTGGTGACGCAAGGCGTCCCCGTGCCAGGCAAGGTCCGGGATACCTTTGGCCCTCAGCTCGGCGCCGTCGTCGAACTCCTGGGTGGCATCGCAGGAGAGCAACTTAAGGTAGGCGACAACTACGACGACTGGCTTGCGGCTTTGCAGGACACCGAGCCTGAACCCGCGTCACCATTTGCCGCAGCGGAGCCGCCGGCCGACGTCGTGATTACTACGGGCGGGACCGGACGCTCAGGGACGGACCATTTCAGGAGGGCCGTAGCTGAACTGGGCGGCCGGCTGCTGATCGATGGCATTGCCATGCGCCCCGGGCACCCGGCCGTGTTGGCGGAGCTTCCGGACGGGCGCTTCGTGCTGGGCCTGCCCGGGAATCCGCTGGCTGCCATGATGGCGCTGTTCACGGTCGGGGGGCCGCTGCTCGCAGCGCTTGGCCACGGGAAGCTGGAGGACGTCGGCGAGGTTCCCAGCGGTGCAATGATCGACGCCGATCCTGGACGGACGCGCCTGATGCCGTTCAAGCTGGTCTACGGATTGGCATCGCCCGCGCAGCATGCAGGGCCTGGGATGATGCGAGGGCTGGCGGGAGCAGATGGCGTCATGGTGGTGCCGCCGCATGGTGTCCAGATGGGCGAGCTGGTCCCGGCTTTTTCTTTGCCATGGGGCAAACCTCTGCCCACGCCCCAAGATGCTGCAGGAAAACCACGCAAGCCGCCGGCCAGGCAACAAAAGAAGGCTTCTTCCGGTCCTGTTGACTGGAGCGCGCTGGAATCCTGAACGTCCCCGGATGGACGCAGGTGGTAACTGGGTGCCCTGGCTTGCAATGATGGACCCATGAACAGGCATGCTCCCGAACAGGACATCAATGAAGATGACCTGCAAATCCACCCGCCCAAGAAGGCCGCGGCAGGCCTCAAAGCTGTCACTGTCGCCCTTGAAAGAGGCTACTCCCAGGCAGGAGTAGCCCGCACGGTCCGCTCCATGCTCAGGGTCAACCAGCATGATGGCTTTGATTGCCCGGGCTGCGCCTGGCCGGAATCCATCACGGGACGTCGCAGTCCCGCGGAATTCTGTGAGAACGGCGCCAAGGCAATCGCTGAGGAAAGCACCACACGGACGGTCGGCGCAGATTTCTGGGCAGCACATTCCATTGCCGATCTTGAGGACAAGACCGAATATTGGTTGGGGAGCCAAGGGCGGATCGCCGAGCCGGTAGTCCTCAAACCTGGGGATACCCACTATTCCCCGATCAGCTGGACTGAAGCCTTTGCCTTGATCGGGGAGCATATCAATGCCACCACACCCGATCGCTGTGTTTTCTACACGTCCGGCCGCACGGCCAACGAGACCGCGTTCATGTACCAGTTGTTTGCCCGCAGCATCGGAACCAACAACCTTCCGGACTGCTCCAACATGTGCCATGAGTCCTCGGGCAGCGCGCTGAACCCGACCATCGGAATCGGCAAGGGAACGGTTTCGCTGGAGGACATCCACCACGCCGAACTGGTGTTCGTGGTGGGCCAGAACCCCGGGACCAACCATCCTCGCATGTTGTCCGCTCTGCGTGACTGCAAGAACAACGGCGGAAAGATCGTGGCCGTGAACCCGCTTCCGGAAGCCGGGCTGCTGAACTTCAAGGACCCCCAGTCCCTCAACGGCGTGATCGGCGGCGGCACTACGATCGCGGATGAGTTCCTCAAGATCAAGGTCGGTGGCGACCTCGCGTTGTTCCAGGCACTGGGCCACCTGCTCCTGGAGGAAGAGAAGCGGAACCCGGGAACGATCGTCGACCAGTCATTTATCGGAAAGCAGACCGAGGGCTTCGACGCGTACGCCAAGGCACGGTCCCAGCTGGACTGGGAGGAAACCGAGCGCGCAACCGGCTTGTCCCGCGAGGAGATCGTCACTGTGGCCGGGCTTATGGCCAAGTCAAAGGCAACCATTATTTGCTGGGCGCTGGGCTTGACCCAGCAGCCGCACTCCGTGGATACGCTGAAGGAGATCATCAACCTGCTGCTGCTCCAAGGCAACTTCGGCAAGCGGGGAGCTGGCGCCTGCCCGGTGCGTGGCCACTCCAACGTGCAGGGCGATCGCACCATGGGTATTTGGGAGAAGCCCGGCGAAACGTTCCTTGCCGCGCTGGACAAGGAATTTGGGTTCCAGATGCCTCGAGAGCATGGATATGACTCTGTGGAGACCCAGCACGCCCTGGAAATGGGGGAGGTGGATGTCTTCGTGTCCATGGGTGGAAACTTCGCTGCAGCCGGGTCTGACACCGCAGCACTGGAAGCCGGGCTCAAGACCGCCGGACTGACGGTCCACATCTCCACCAAACCGAACCGTGCCCACGTGGTGCACGGGAAGACATCCCTGATCCTGCCCACACTTGGACGCACGGACACGGACGACAAACACCCCAAGGGCAAGCAGTTCCTCTCCGTAGAGGACTCAATGTCGGTCATCCACAAGACGCAGGGCAGGCTGGCTCCGATCTCAGAGCACCTCCTGAGCGAACCCGTGATCGTGGCCCGCATAGCGCAAGCGACACTCGGGGATGACCACGGCGTGGACTGGCGCGCCATGGCAGAGGATTATGACGTGATCCGGGACCACATCTCACGTGTTATCCCGGGGTTCGAGGACTTCAACGCCAGGGTCCGGACAAAGAACGGTTTCGTCCTCCCGAACCCGCCACGGGATACCCGTACCTTCGCCACTGACATCGGCAAAGCACGGTTCTCGGTAAGTCCGCTGGAGTATCTTGAAGCTCCAGAGGGCCATTTGATCCTGCAGACGGTGCGCAGCCACGACCAATACAACACCACGTTCTATGGCCTTGATGACCGCTACCGCGGGGTCTCGGACGCCCGCAGGGTGATCCTGGTCCACGAGGAAGACATCGCTGGCCTGGGTTTCAAGGACCGTGACCTGGTGGATGTCATTTCCACCTTTGCGGGCACGGAGCGGCGAGCCAATAAGTTCCGGCTGATCTCATATCCCACGGCCAAGGGCTGCGCTGCCGCCTACTTCCCGGAGGCCAACGCCCTGGTGCACCGCGAGCTTGTGGCCCGCGAATCGAACACGCCCGGCTACAAGGCCATGACTGTGCGGTTCGTAAAACACCCAGAGGAGAACGGATCCTGACATGGGACGTGTGACCCAGCGCCGAAAGCTGCATAAGTTCGTCCTGGACGGATCGCCCCAGGCCCTGGAACACCCTGTTCGTTACAAGGAAGACGTCCTGGCGGTCGAGGAGCCCCTGGAGATCCGTCTTGGTGAAATGTCCTTCTCGGTGACCATGCGGACCCCTGGAGACGACTTCGATCTGGTGGCGGGGTTCCTTGTCTCGGAGGGCATCATCTGGGAGCCGGGGCAACTGGTGTCCGAGCGTTTCTGCGCAGGGGAGGACGAGGACGGCGTACAGACCTTCAACGTGGTGGACGCACAGCTGCGGCCCGACGTCGAACGTCCGGACACCGGCCGTAACGTCTACACTTCAAGCTCCTGCGGCATTTGCGGTACCGACTCGATCGACGCCGTCCGGAAGTCCTCACGTCATAGTCCCCAGGACGATGACGTGACGGTCCCCGTAAGAGCACTGGCTGCCCTCCCGGACCGGTTGCGTGAGGCGCAGGCGGTCTTCGCCAAAACCGGTGGCGTCCATGCCGCGGGCCTTTTCAGGATTCACGACGACGGTACTACCGAGCTGCTGTGCCTGCGGGAAGACGTGGGGCGCCACAACGCCGTGGACAAAGTGGTGGGTTGGGCTTTGCGGGCAGGCAAGCTGCCACTGAAAGGCACAGTTCTTCAGGTATCCGGCCGGGCATCTTTCGAGCTCGTCCAGAAAGCTGCCATGGCGGGCATTCCCGTCCTTGCGGCCGTCAGCGCTCCATCGAGCCTCGCTGCCGAGCTCGCGGACGAAACGGGTATCACGCTGGTGGGCTTCAGCCGCGGTGCGAGCCTGAACGTGTACGCGGGCAGGGACAGGATCGTAGGGGTAGAGGCTGGCTGAGGGCCCCATTCGCTGCGGATAGTCCTCGATCACTTGGCTATTGAGCTGGAACAACGTAGATTTTATCCATCGATTGGAATCGCTGTGTCCTCTAATAATGCCGTCCATAAAGTGCCGGCTCGCCAGCCGGCCATGACGCTTTGCCACCAGCCAATGCCTAAGGGGATTTAATTGCACGACGACCGCCGGATCACTGAACAGCGTCTCGATCGATTCGTTCGGGAACGCCTTCTTCCGGCCATTTACGGCAGGTCCGTCCCGCTGCACCTCAGCAGCTGGGACGCGCCTGGAGAACCCGTGCCCGCAGCGGAGGCCATGCGCCAGCTCTTCACGCCCCAGGAGCCGGGCGCACCTTGGGGTAAGCCATGGAGCACTAAATGGCTCCGGCTCCAGGGTGAAGTTCCAGAAGGCTGGGGTTCAGCCAAGGGTACGGCGGTGGAAATCATCGTGGACCTCGGTTTCAACAGCGATGTGCCGGGGTTCCAATGCGAAGGCACGGCCTGGCACGCCGATGCCAGCATCATCAAAGCGATCTCACCGCGTAATTACCACGTTCCGCTGAAGCTGCTCGGCGGCGGATTGTCCGTTGATTTCTATGTGGAAGCGGCAGCCAACCCGGACGTGTCGCAGGGTTGGTCATTTGCGCCTACTCCTTTGGGGGATAAGGCGACCTCCGGCGACGAACCCCGGTATCGTCTGGGCCGGATTGCCATTGCCGAACTCAACGAGACGGTGTGGGAACTCAACCAGGACGTGTGGACATTGAGCGGGCTCATGCACGAGCTCCCCATGGACCTGCCGCGCCGCCACGAAATCCTGCGGGCCCTGGAACGGATGCTGGACATCATGGATCCGGACGACGTCGCAGGAACGGCTGCCGCAGGCCGCGAGGCATTGGCCGAAGTACTGAGCCGCCCCGCCTATGCTTCGGCCCACGAACTCCTGGCTACCGGTCATGCGCACATCGACTCCGCGTGGTTGTGGCCCGTCCGTGAAACAATCCGCAAGTGTGCCCGCACCTTCTCCAACGTGGTGGCCCTCATGGACGAGGACCCCGACTTCATCTTCTCGTGCTCCTCAGCTCAGCAGATGGCCTGGATCAAGGAATTCTTCCCTGAACTCTTTGTCCGCATCCGGGAAAAGGTCCGGGCCGGGCAGTTCGTTCCAGTCGGTGGGATGTGGGTTGAATCGGACACCAACATGCCCGGTGGCGAGGCCATGGCGCGCCAGTTCGTGGAAGGCAAGAGTTTCTTCTTGAAGGAATTCGATGTGGAGTGCCAGGAAGCATGGCTGCCCGATTCCTTCGGTTACTCGGGAGCGCTGCCACAAATCGTCAAGTCCGCGGGTTTGCGATGGTTCCTTACGCAGAAGATTTCGTGGAACAAGGTGAACCGGATGCCACACCATACCTTCACGTGGGAAGGCATCGATGGCACACGGTTGTTCACCCATTTCCCGCCGGTGGACACGTATAACGCTGAGCTCCATGCCCGAGAACTTGCGCATGCGGAACGCAACTACCGTGACCACGGCCGCGGCACCATGTCGCTGGTTCCCTTCGGTTATGGCGATGGCGGCGGTGGTCCCACACGCGAGATGGTGGCGGCTGCACACCGCACGGCGGATCTTGAAGGTTCCCCCAAGGTCCGCATGGGCACGGCCAGGGACTTCTTCACGGCGGCCGAGGCCGAATACCGCAACCTCCCGGTGTGGGTGGGCGAGATGTACTTGGAGATGCACCGCGGAACGTACACCAGCCAGGCGAAGACCAAGCGGGGCAACCGGCGCAGCGAGCACCTCCTGCGCGAGGCAGAACTGTGGTGCTCGACGGCTGCAGTGCGCCTGGGCGACCTCTACTCCTACCCCGAAACGGAGCTCAAGAGGCTGTGGCGGTTGGTGCTCCTGCAGCAGTTCCACGACATCCTGCCCGGCAGTTCCATCGCCTGGGTCCACCAGGACGCCGAGCGGAATTATGAAGCGATCGCCCGCGATCTCGAGGCCATCATCGGCAAGGCCGCTCAGGCGCTCGTTGGCCAAGGAGACAGGCAGTTCCTGCTCAATGCGGCCCCGCACAAGCGGGCTGGCGTGCCGGCACTCGCAGCCGCGGAAGCCGTGAAGCCGGAGGCAGTTGTTGATGCCGGCGAAAAGGATGGCGGGTACATCCTGGACAACGGAATCATCCGCGCTGTCGTGGACAGTGACGGCTTGTTGACCTCACTCATGGACTATTCCACTGGCCGCGAGGCGATGGTGCCCAGTCAGCCCGGCAACCTGCTTGAGCTGTTCAGGGATACTCCGAATGAATGGGATGCCTGGGACATCGAGGAGTTCTACCGGCGCAACGTCACCAAAGTGACCCAGGCGGAAACCATCGATCTTGAGCGCACGGAGGCAGGCGCCGTCGTGGTGGTCAAGCGTACGGTTGGTGCCTCCACCATCACGCAACGAATAACGCTCGACGCCGGTGCGGAGTCGCTGGGGATCTCCACCACAGTGGACTGGCAAGAACGCGAAAAGATGCTCAAGATCGCCTTCCCACTGGATGTCCGGGCGGACCGTTCGGCCTCCGAGACCCAGTTCGGCCATGTGTTCCGGCCGACCCACACGAACACATCATGGGATGCTGCGAAGTTCGAGATCTGCGCCCATCGCTGGATCCACGTTGCAGAGCCAGGTTATGGCGTGGCCGTCAGCAACTCCTCCAGCTATGGGCACGACGTCACCAGGGCTGTTCGCGGAGACGGGGGCACGACCACCACCGTCCGTGTCTCGCTGTTGCGCTCCGCCAGGTACCCGGACCCCGAAGCAGACCGCGGCGAGCACACACTTGAACTGTCCGTCAGGCCTGGAGCCGGGATCGGGGATGCCGTGGAGGAGGGCTACCGCACCAACCTGAAGCCCCGCTATGTCACTGGCAGCAAGCCAGTGGAACCCCTGCTGTCCGTGTCCAACCCTGCCTTGGTAGTGGAGGCAGTGAAGCTGGCTGAGGATGGCTCCGGAGACGTCATTGTGCGTCTTTACGAATCCCTGGGACAACGCTCAGACGGTGTTGTCAGGGCCAATTTTGAGGCTCATGGCGTCCTGGCCACCGACCTGCTCGAACGGCCGGTAGAGGCTCCTGGAGTGGCTGTGGGGCAGGATGCAGCCGAGCTGGTCCTGCGCCCGTTCCAATTGGTCACGTTGCGGTTCGCCCGATAAAGGCTGGCGAGTGCCAAGAGGATCCCGCCAAGAGGTTTAGACGTCGTGTTGCAGCCGCTTCACGAACAACTTGGTCCGTTCCTGCCGGGGTGCGCGCAGCACTTCGGCAGCAGGGCCGCGCTCCACTACAACGCCGCCGTCCATGAAGATGACCTCGTCCGCCACATGCTGGGCGAAGGCCAACTCGTGGGTCACGATCACCATGGTCCAGCCTTCCTCGGCGAGTTCCTTGATGACGCCCAGGACGTCACCGACGAGCTCGGGATCCAAGGCCGAGGTGGGCTCGTCGAACAACAGCAGTTGAGGCTGGAGCGCCAGGGCGCGGACGATGCCCACGCGCTGCTGCTGTCCGCCTGAGAGCTCGAACGGATAGGCGTCCCGCTTGTCAGCCAGGCCCACCCGCTCCAGCAAACGTTCGGCTTCGGCGATGGCCTCTGCCTTGGGGCGCTTCTGGACTTGGACGGGGCCTTCGATGATGTTCTTCAGGACAGTCATGTGCGGGAACAAGTTGTAGTGCTGGAACACCATGGCACTGCGGTCCCGGAGCGCAGCGATCTCCTTCTTGCCCACTTTGGCGCCGAAGTCGATCGAGAGGCCATCGGAGGTCTCGCTCCCCGAGCCCGAGCCGGAGCCGGAGCCCGGGCCCCGGCCGGTGCCGCCAAAGGTGACGGTACCGGCGTCGGGGATTTCAAGGCCGTTAAGCGAGCGCAAAACAGTGGTCTTGCCCGAACCTGAGGGACCGATGAGGGCCACCACCTGGCCGCGCCGGATGTCGATATCGATGTCGCGGAGCACCACGTTGCTGCCGAAGGCCTTCGCGAGGTTCCGGGCCTTCAGTACTGAGGTGACGCGTGGTTCGCGCTGTTGAGGTGCATCAGTGGGCGACATAGCGGTCCAATCTCCTTTCCACAGCGGACTGCGCAGTGGAAAGGATCAGGCAGATGACCCAGTAAACCAGGGCTGCCTGCAGGTACAGGGCCATGAACTCCTGGCTGAACGCAGCGATTTGCTGGGCATTGCGGAAGAGCTCAGTAACCAGGATGAGTGAAGCGAGCGAGGTGTCCTTAACCAGGGAAATGAAGGTGTTGGACAACGGTGGAACGGACACGCGTGCCGCTTGCGGAAGGATGATGCGCACCAGCGTTTGGGGGTGGGACATCCCGATGGTGTGGCCGGCTTCCCACTGTCCCTTGGGCACCGAAAGTATGGCAGCCCGGATGATCTCGGCAGCGTAGCCGCCCACGTTCAAGGAGAAGGCGATGATGGCGCTCGGCCAGGGATCCAGCCGGATGCCAATGCTGGGAAGGCCGAAGAAAATCACGAACAGCTGCACCAGCAGGGGAGTACCGCGGATAACCGAGACGTAGAAGCGACCTATGCCGGACAGCAGCCAATTCGAGCTCAGCCGCAACAGCGCCACCACCAAAGCCAGCACCAGGCCAAAGGCAAAGGAGGCCAGGGTAAGGGGGATGGTGCCCGTTACGGCCCCTGTGATGATCGGCCCGAAGGAACTCCAGATGAGGTCCCAGTTCATTTATTTGGTGACATCCGCACCGAAGTACTTTTCGGAGATCTTTGTCAGGGTTCCATCCGCCCGGAGGTCATCCAGCGCCTTGTCTACAGCCTTGGCCAGCTCTGTGGAACCCTTTCGGAACACCAAGGCGCTCTCGGTCTTGTCCGGCGCTTCGGCGGCCACCTTCAAACCGGAGTCCGGGGTGGTTTTCGCGTAGTCCAGGTAGGTGAGTTTGTCGTTCACCGTTGCGTCCACGCGTCCCTGCTGTACGAGGGTGGCAGACTGGGCCCAGCCTTCAACTGCCTGAACGTTGGCGCCGGCCTCCACGGCCATTTTGTAGAAGTTGCTGGTCAGGGACTGCGCGGTGGTCTTGCCCTTGAGGTCAGCGAAGCTGTTGATGCTGGAATTGTCCTTCTTGGTCACCACAACGCCGGTCGAGACGGTGTAGGGCTTGGAGAACTCGTACTTGGCTTTGCGCTCGGCATTGATGGAGATCTGGTTGGCGATGGTATCGAACCGCTTGGCGTCCAGGCCCGCGAAGATTCCATCGAATTGCGTCTCCTGGAAGCTCGCCTTCACGCCCAGCTTTTCAGCAACGGCCTTGGCGATCTCAACGTCGAAGCCTGTCAGTTCACCGGCGCCCTCAGCGTGGAAGCTGAACGGGCGGTAGGTTCCTTCCGTTGCGATGACGAGTTCGCCCTTGGATTTCACGTCGGACAAGGAGGTATCGCCACCGGACTGGGCTGGAGTGGAACCGCCACCGCAGGCAGCGAGTGCAAGGGCGGCGGCGGCCAGGGTAGCGGCGAAAAGAGAACGGCGGGAGCGAAGGCTGGTCATGGAGCCATCTTAGTCACGGGCCACTGCGGATTCCCGGCAGGGAAGGCTTGGAGGCCTGTAGAAAGCCTGGTTAAAAAGGCTGAGTGGGGGCGGTCCCCAACAGCCCGCCACCACTCATCCCCCCAATTGTGATCACGTGGGCGCCACATTCACCGGAAACCCGTTCTCTGATTCCGGTGCCAGGCTGCAACCGCGTTCACACATTCATGATTGTGCCACGATCTAATGGTTTTGTGAAAGTCTTTACGCTGTGCGTCTTGCTTTGCGCCTGGCAAATGCCTTGGAAAACCAGATCCCAGCGAGCCCAATGGCGGTTGCCAGCACAGCGGAGTAGTTAATCAGGGAACGCAGCCACAGGTGCACCAGTGGGATCAGTGGGAAGAGTTGGGACACCAAAAGCAACGCCAGGCCAATAAACAGGAGTGCGGAGGCCGCACGCAACAACGCGGGGTAGCGGCCTACGATGGTGCGCCAGATCGCGGGCAGCAAACACGCTGATACATATCCAGGATAGAAGCGGCCCAGAGCCGCGTAGGCCTCCATGGATGGTCCCCAGGTCAGCCCTGTCATTCCCGCCGTGGAACCGCGGGTGTCCGTGATGACAAAGAAGAACGTGGTCAATGCCACCGTGATTCCCAGGACTGTCAGCCCCCAAGGGCCACGAATGGCCCGTTCCGCTGACGCGGAAGCGAAACCCATGGCAATCTTGATGCCCATCAGCAGGAACGTACCGTACAGCAGGAACCGCAGGATCAGGTTGGTGACGTTAACTCCGCCGAGCAGGGCATCGATGGCAAGGTACGGCCCTTCGATGCTGAGGAGGATATCCAGGGTGATCAGCGCGAAAATGTAGAAAACCACGCGGTTCTCACCCCTGAGCAGGCTCGGAATCCGCGCGATGGTAATCGCCAGGCACACCAGCAAGGTTGCCCAAGGCAGGACAGCCGTCATCCGAGGTTCTCCCAAATTCGTTCAGTTCGTTCATGGTCTTGTTCTTGACGGCGCACGGTCTTGCCCAGCGCCTGAAGCCTCTCGCCGGCGAGGGTCACCAGTTCGCCCAAGGTCATCCGGTCCAAGGCCTCCTGCCGTCCATTGGGGGACCAGCCGGCCTCGGCCTCGGTGATCAGCCCTCCAGCAACCAGCCCGCCCGCTGGTCCGACGCCGGCAGCCCGCGACGTTGCGATGGCCAGCTCCGGAGGAAGCCTGTTGGCGGTCAGGTGAGCCGAGAAGTTCTGTGGTGCGATGCCGGTGGCTTCGCTGACCCGGTGCCGCAACTCGCCGTCGTCGATTGCATCCACCCAGTTGCGAACCGCGGTGGGGTGCGGTGTTGGCGACAGTCCTGTGACGGAGACGGACCCAGGTTCACTGCGTTCCACTACGGCACGCAGCAAATCCATGGTGGCAATCTGGCTCACCAGTTCATCAGGAGTGGGCGGGACGGGATCGCCCCGAAGATCTGCGTAGAGGTCAAACGTGGCCAGGGCTTGCACGGGATTGATGTGATAACCCCGGCTGATGCTGACCAGCGTTGACTCTGCCACCTTGCCGCGGACCAGCTGTTGGGCCAGCGTTGTCCGTTTTATCCCGGAAATCCTGCAGACGTCCGCTGTGCTGGCGTTGGGGGCAACGCCGTGAAGCCAGCGTTGGAACGCCTTGGACGGTAAGGGCATGGAGGGCTTTCTGGGATATTTCAAACGGGCAAGTCCGGCCTGGCCCAAAAAGGAGCCGGAGCGAAGGTACGGATTGATTTTACGCCGACGCCACATTGAATTATGCTTGATGCTTGAACCCGTTGGTCCGTACACCCCCCAAGTCCGGACCAGCGGGTTTTTCCATGCCCATGGGAATCACGGGCAGTGTGGCCGCGTTTCGTAAGTGAACCCGCGCTTGTTTTACCGTGCTGGTGATGTAGACGCGAGCGCCTGATGGCGCTGCGAGAGGAATAGAGAATGACTGCAACACTGGTGGCCAAGGATCTTTCCGGTGGTCATGGCCACCGCACGCTCTTTTCAAAGCTTTCCCTCACCGTTGCGCCCGGTGATGTGGTGGGCGTGGTAGGCGCGAACGGCGCTGGCAAATCCACGCTTCTGCGCATCCTCTCAGGCGTGGACCAGCCGCAGGAGGGGACCGTCAATCTGGCTCCGTCGGACGCCTTTGTGGGCTGGCTGCCCCAGGAACATGAGCGCACCGCCGGCGAAACCATCGCAGCGTACATTGCGCGCCGCACTGGCTGTGCACAGGCCACTGCCGAGATGGAGGCCACCGCCGAGGCCCTCGCGTCCGGGGCTCCCGGAACGGATGACGCTTACTCTTTGGCCTTTGACCGCTGGATGGCATCCGGTGCTGCAGACCTGGAGGAACGGATTCCTGCTGTCCTGGCGGATCTTGGCCTTGAGCTTGGCACCGATGCCCTCATGACAGGTCTCTCCGGCGGGCAGGCCGCCCGGGTTGCTTTGGGAGCGCTGCTGCTCAGCCGCTTCGATGTTGTCCTTCTTGATGAACCCACCAATGACCTTGACCTTGATGGCCTGGCCCGATTGGAGGCTTTCGTGCAAGGCTTGCGCGGAGGAGTGGTTCTGGTTTCCCACGACCGTGAGTTCCTGGCGCGCTGCGTCATCACTGTTGTGGAGCTGGACCTCGCCCAGAATTCCGTCGCTGTCTACGACGGCGGCTACGAAGCGTTCCTCGAAGAACGCGCCGTCGCCAAGCGCCACGCCCGCGAACGTTATGAAGATTTTGCCAACACCAAGGCCGATCTTGTGTCCCGCGCACGGACCCAGCGCGAGTGGAGCTCCCAGGGCGTCCGCAATGCGATGAAGAAGAACCCGGACAACGACAAAATCCGGAGGGCCGCGAGCACCGAGTCGTCCGAAAAGCAGGCACAGAAGGTCCGCCAGATGGAGTCGCGCATCGCCCGCCTCACCGAGGTGGAGGAGCCGCGCAAGGAATGGCAGCTGCAGTTCAGCATCGGCCAGGCACCCCGCTCAAGTGCCGTCGTCGCCACCCTTCGTGACGTGGTGGTCCGCCAAGGCGACTTCACGCTGGGACCGGTCAACCTCCAACTGAACGGCGGTGAGCGCATCGGCATCACCGGGCCCAACGGCGCCGGTAAGTCCACTCTGCTGCGCTTGCTGCTGGGCACCCGGAAACCGGACGACGGCGCGGCCTCCATGGGCGCGTCTGTCGCCATCGGCGAAATCGATCAAGCCCGCGGACTGCTCGACGGCGGACGGCAGCTTGGTGACGCCGTCGAAGCCGTGCTGGTGGACTGGAACAGCGCGGATGTCCGCACGCTCCTGGCCAAGTTCGGCCTCAAAGCGGACCACACTTCGCGGACCGTTGATTCATTGTCCCCGGGGGAGCGAACCCGTGCCGCGCTGGCCCTCCTGCAAGCCCGTGGCGTGAACCTGCTGGTGCTTGATGAACCCACCAACCACCTTGACCTCCCTGCGATCGAGCAACTTGAAGAGGCGCTGGAAAGCTACGAAGGCGCCCTCCTGCTGGTCACCCATGACCGGCGTTTGCTTCAGAACGTTCGGCTCGATTCGCGATGGCACCTGGAAAACGGCCGTGTCCAGGAGCTTCACCACACCCCCAGCCAGGAGAAGTAAACGATGAGCATGGATGGCGTTGCTTGGAGCTCGCTGTACAAAATCACGCGTGCCCAGAGTGGCTCACAGCCGTTCTCGAAGGAAACGCTGAAGCGCGTGCTGGGCTTTGCCGCGCCGCACAAGGGCAAACTCATAGCCTTCGTCATTGCCTCGATCGCGGGCGCGTTCCTCGCCGTCGCCACGCCAGTGCTTGCCGGCCAAGTGGTTGACGCCATCATTGCCAAGGCAAACGTGGGCACCGTGATCTGGCTGGCCGTCCTCATTGCGGTTGTGGCTGTGGGCGAGGCCGGAGTCGGGCTGGTGACCCGATGGTTGTCCTCCACCATCGGCGAGGGGGTCATCGTGGACCTCCGTACCCGCGTGTTCGACCACGTGCAGCGCATGCCCATCGCCTTCTTCACCAGGACCCGCACAGGCGCACTGGTCAGCCGCCTGAACAATGACGTTATCGGGGCACAGTCAGCCTTCGCCGGCACGTTGTCCGGCGTGGTGAGCAACGTCGTGGCGCTCGCCTTGACCCTGGTGGTCATGCTCAACACGTCCTGGCTGGTCACGGTTCTGGCCATGGTGTTGCTGCCAATCTTCCTCATACCTGCCCGGCGCATGGGTTCCAAGCTGGCAGACCTCCGCCGCGAGGCCGCCGCGCACAACGCTGCCATGGGTACGCAGATGACGGAAAGGTTCTCCGCTCCCGGCGCCACACTGGTGAAGCTCTTCGGCAGGCCGGACGAGGAATCCCAGGAATTCGCTGCCCGGGCCGGCCGGGTGCGCGATATCGGCATCCGCACCGCCATGCTGCAATTCACCTTCGTCACGGCGCTGACTTTGGTCTCGGCCTTGGCCTTGGCCCTCGTTTACGGTTTGGGCGGGTGGCTTGCCCTTGGTGGCCAACTGGCGCCAGGGGACGTAGTGGTCCTGGCCCTCCTCCTGACGCGTCTCTACGCTCCGCTCACCGCGCTCTCCAACGCGCGTGTGGAAATCATGAGCGCACTTGTCAGCTTCGAGCGGGTCTTCGAGATCCTGGACCTGCAGCCACTCATCACGGAAAAGCCGGACGCTGTAGCCGTTCCGTCCGGACCCGTCGCCGTGGAATTCCACGACGTCCGCTTTTCCTACCCGTCGGCGGACAAAGTTTCCCTTGCCTCCCTCGAAGACGTGTCCACCCTGGACACACGTGGCGGCGAGGAAGTCCTGCACGGTGTCAGCTTCCGTGTTGAGCCGGGCCAGACGGTGGCCTTGGTGGGCTCCTCCGGCGCAGGAAAGTCCACGGTGGCCCAACTGTTGTCGCGCCTGTACGACGTCGACTCCGGAGCGGTGCGCCTTGGTGGGCGCGGACCTGGCACCGGCGTGGATGTCCGGGACCTCCGCTTTGACTCCCTGCGCGACGCACTGGGCATGGTGACCCAGGATGGCCATCTGTTCCACGAAACCATTGCATCCAACCTGCGCCTTGCCCGGCCGGATGCCACGGAAGAGGACATGTGGGAAGTGCTCCGGCGGGCACGCCTGGAACCCATGATCCGGTCTCTTCCGGATGGCCTGGAAACAGTCGTTGGCGAGCGCGGGTACCGGCTCTCCGGTGGGGAACGGCAAAGGCTTACCATCGCCCGTTTGCTCATCAAGCAGCCGCGCGTGGTGATTCTTGATGAGGCTACCGCCGCGCTGGACTCCACCAACGAAGCCGCCGTCCAGGCGGCCTTGGGGGAAGCGCTCGAAGGGCGTACCGCCGTCGTGATTGCCCACAGGTTGTCCACGATCCGTGCTGCGGACGTGATCCTGGTGGTAGAGGATGGCAGGATCGTGGAGCGCGGCACTCACACCGAGCTGCTTGTTGCCGACGGCCGCTATGCGGAGTTGTACAGGACCCAGTTCGCGGAGGCCACGGCGGTGGCCGAGGAAGCTGTTCCAGAACTCTAACGCTGTCGGCAACTAGCTCGCATTAGTGGTTGTTCTGAGCCCTCAGAACAACCACTAATGCCAGCTACTTGGGTGGGGTGAGCAAAGGCAGCACGTGATCCGTCAGGAGCGGTGCGAGGTCCCCGGGTAAAGGTGCTGTGAGGTCCAGCCAACGGATCTCGGCGATCTCGGCCGAAGGGTGCGCTTCCCAGGTCCCAGGAGCGGTGAAGACCGTGGCTTCGATGTTGGTCGCGGCCTCGTTGGCGGCCACTGCGAGCCAAGCGCCCAGGGGTTCGAGGTCTTCGGGGGCAACCTCGATGCCCACTTCCTCGAGCAATTCCCGGGCTGCAGCTTCTGCCGCGGTTTCACCGGCTTCGGGCTTGCCACCGGGATGCATGAATTTGTCCGTGCCCCGTTTGCGGACGGTCAGGAGTTGGCCCTCCTTGTTGTAAACGCACACGGCGCTTACCACGATCACATCAGTAACGCTCACGCTTGCCTCCCAGTGTTGATTTGGACAGGCTGTTCATACGAACCAAATGCGATTCCAGCAGCAGGTCCTTGGCCGGACCGCGGACATCCCACGTGAAACTGAACGCATCCGGGCCTTCCCAGGTGTAGTTCACGTAATAGTCGTCGGGATCGCACCAGTGTTTGTCCTGGTTGGCTTGCGTCGCGAAGCTCATCACATGGAATGGCCGGCCATCGGGGAAGAAAACGTCCATGGAATCCGGTTCAGGGCCTGGCTTGAGGAGATATTCGCGGAACGCCGGGCCTGTGTGGGTGGGCCAGTGCATGGTTCCGTCTTCGCGGTAGTGAAGGCCACCGCCGTCGGGCTCTTCCGTATACTGCACGACGCCGGTGAAGGTTCCGCGGGTGCCGGAGGACCGGTCCAGGAGAGTCCGCTCCACATTCCACGTGCCGGCCAAATAGGCCCGCAAGTCCTGGATGGGCTGCTGGTGGTTCAAGTGCCCTCGATTGGAATCGAACCAACGACACCGGCTTTAGGAGAGCCGTGCTCTATCCACTGAGCTACGAGGGCCTGCGTGTCCATGGCCGGGAGTACGGTTACGGGGCTCCATGGCCGGACACGACTACAAGCATACAAGCTGCCGGGCCAGTGCCCGAACACGGCTAGGCTGGCGGTCATGAGAGGGCATGCGACAGCACGGGAAAGCACCGGCACGTTCCTTCCGGACGTTCGCGCCACGCGGGCAAACATCGGCGGCTGGGCCCAGTTGAGCGTGGTCCAGTATTTCGTCGCAGAGTCTGCTGTCATCGAGGCCTGGGCCGGTCCGCAACCCTACAGCAGGGCCGCCGGGTTCATCAGCGATCTCGGCGCAGTATCGTGCAGCGTCTACGAGGACCGGGCAGTGTGCTCGCCTTTACATGTGCTGATGAACGCCTCTTTTGTTGTCCAAGGCCTGGCATTGATCCTTGGCGCGGTGTTCCTGACCGCAGGGCTTTTGTGCGTGGCAGCGCGTCCGGGTGTGCATGCCCAGCGCTTCCACACCGCCGCACCCGATGAAGAGCCGCGGACCCGGGTCTTGGCCAAATCCTGGATCATGGCTGTGGCCATTCGAATACTCACGGGTGTTTCCGGCACCGGAACGGTAATCGTTGGACTCGTGCCCGAGGATGTCGGCTCCCCATGGCATTTTGCCGGGGCCCTGATGTTCTTCATCGGCGGTGGCTTCGCATTGCTGCTGCTGGGCATCCTCTGGTTCCGGCAGACGCCGATGAGCTGGTTCATCGCTGCCTGCGGCTCCCTCTGTATCGGCGCACTCATCGTTGGCGGGATCACGGGAATGGAGGTTCCCCAGCCCGGAACACTGGAGCGACTGATGGGCTACCCCGTGACCATCGGCCTGGCAACTGCCGGCCTGGTCATCGCCCAGCGCGTGCACACTGTACGTAGAGCCGCGAATGCCCTGCGGTAATTCAGGCAGCGGGAGGGCAGGAGCGGGACGGGTGCGCTCGGGGGACTCCGGGACTATTCTGGCGCTAT
Organism: Paenarthrobacter sp. 10L412; assembly: GCF_056395565.1. NCBI lineage: Bacteria > Bacillati > Actinomycetota > Actinomycetes > Micrococcales > Micrococcaceae > Paenarthrobacter > Paenarthrobacter sp. 10L412. The sequence continues at coordinate 61,052 of NZ_JBFTJT010000012.1, forward strand.
GACGACGGCGGGTGGTCCGCTCGGCGGGGACCGGGGACTTCTGCCTGACCTCGCTGGCCGGCGCGAGCTGATTGGGGGTTGGGCCGCGATCACCCTCATCCACTATTTCGTGGTGGAAGCCATTGCGATGGCTGTGTGGCAAGGCAATCCAGGTTATGACCGGCGTGCCCACGTCATCAGCGATCTGGGCGCTGCCCACTGTGGTCCGTTCAACGGTTACGAGGTGTGCTCGCCGCTTAATTGGCTGATGAATGCCTCGTTCGTCCTCCAAGGTGTTGCCATGGTGCTCGGGGCAGTGCTCCTGAGCTCGGCTGTCCTGTCTGTGGCGGCTAAACCGGGTGCCCGGGTCATCCGGCCAAGGATGGCATCAAGCGTCGCGTCACCGGACGCGTTTCCTTGGGTCGCAGCCGGGGCAGTCAGGGTGCTCATCCTCGTGGCGGGCATCGGCCAGGCGATGGTTGGCCTCATCCCGGAAGACACTGACCTTGCGCTGCATCTGACGGGTGCGGGACTGTACTTCATCGCCGGACCGCTGTCCTTGGTGGTACTGGGCTTCGTCTGGCGGGGGCACACTCAGATGTCGTGGATAGTGCTGTTGTTCGGGGTTGTTTCTCTGGGAGCAACCATCTACGTGCTTGCGGTGCAGTTGCGCGTCGAGGAGCCGGGTGCCATCGAGCGCACCATGGCGTATCCGATCATCCTGGGGTTGTCCTTGGTAGGCCTGGTAGTGGCTCACCGCGTCACAAGGGAACGGAAAGCTGTCAGGGCTGTTTCGCGTTCTTCCGTCCAAGGAACACCGCCGCCACGCCGCACAGCAGGCTGATGAGGAACAGTACCCACGACGCAATGGTGACGGCGGAAGCCAGGGCAACCGAACCGGCGTCGGGCGTTTCCGCAGCCAGCATCGAATCAATGGCGACGTTGGACCACAAGTGAGCCACAGCAAAAAGCAGGGGAGCGGCCCACATTGCCCAGCGCCACGACTTGCGCGCAACGTTGATGCCGATCAGCAGGAGCCAACTGAAGCCGAAGATCAGCGGAAAGAGCGTGCCGGCCGTCTTATGGACGTAGTTCAACTGGCCCCGGGCGGCCTCGTCCATCGCGACGCGAAGCTGGGCGACGTAGTCCGGGGAGAACCCACCGATCAGCGAATCCGGCATGGCCAGGCCGCCGGAAAGCTGGGTCATTTGGTTCAGCGTCAGCAAGTGCAGGTACCAGAACAGGAACAGGCTGGCCACAACGCCTGCAATGACAATGAGCTTGGAGTTGCTCTGCGCCTTCTGGGGGGGCCGCCGCGTGGTGGGATTGATCACGGGTGGGAGGGTGTGATCGGGGACCACCGCCTTGGCTCCGTGCTTCTTGATGCGCTGCGCAGGTGTCTTGGCCATGTCATTCATTATCCCGCCACATAAGCTGGGATCATGACCACCGGCAGGCACACCGCAACTGAACTTGATCCATCACTTGATGACTACCAATTGGCCAGCGCACTGGTCCGCGAGGCAGGCCAACTGGCGCTGCTCATGCGGATGGGCGGACTGCAGGGCACACGCAAGACGTCAGTGTCCGACGTCGTCACGGCAGCCGATCATGCGGCCGAGGCTTATGTCCTGGAACAGTTGCAACGCTGCCGCCCGGAGGATGGCATCCTTGGCGAAGAGGGTACCTCTGTTGCCGGTACCAGTGGCCGGACCTGGGTGATCGATCCTGTGGATGGAACATACAACTTCCTTCACGGATCCACGTACTGGTGCTCTGCCATTGCCCTCAAAAGCGACGATTCAGATCCCTCAGATGATCGAGTCGATCCGGTTGCGGATCCGGACGTGTTGCTTGGGGCCATCTACCAGCCCGAACTGGACAAGCTATGGCTAGGCGGCGACGAGCACCCCGCCAGCCTGAACGGCGAACGTATTTCAGGTTCCGGAGACCTCTCTGTTGGCCAAATCTGCGCAGCAACCTACATCCACCCCACCTGGTTGGCGGACCCCCGCACGGCAATGCCCTGGCATGCCGCAGCTGTCTCCGCCGCATCGCTGCGCATGTTCGGTTCAGGCTCGTGCGACCTCGGCCGCGTGGCTGATGGCGAGCTCGGCTGCTGGTTCCAGCACAGCTGCCCTGAGTGGGACTGGCTCCCTGGCAAGGCGATCGTCCGCGCTGCAGGCGGGGACACCGCCGTCGTGCAGGTCAACGGCCTTAACTGGTTCATTGCAGGAGGCCCGACGGCGGTCCGCGAGCTGAGCGGGGCCCTCACCTCTGTTCCCCAGTTTGCGTAGTTTTTGATCGCCTGGGCGGTGCTCTCTTTGGGGTGGCCCTTGAGTGTCAGAGGCACCGCCTAGACTGGTAGTCACCATGGATATGTTGTTCGACCCCTACGCAGACGGCCCCTTCAACGCAGGCTCCAAAGCCGCAACCAAGGCTGCCCCGGAGCTTTCGCACGCGGGCGGCGGCGCTTCCCGCGCCCGGTTCGGTGAGGGCAGTGGTGGGCCCAGCAGCGGAACAAACGACACCCCTGCTTCCGGTGGTTGGGGCAACCAAGAGGCCGGAAGGCTTCCATCCGCCGACGCCCTCCTCCAGGGCTTGAATCCGCAGCAGGAAGAAGCCGTGAAGCACGTCGGCAGCCCGTTGCTGATCGTTGCGGGTGCAGGCTCAGGCAAGACCCGTGTGCTGAGTAACCGGATTGCCTACCTCATTGCCACCAAGCGTGCACACCACGGCGAAATCCTGGCAATCACCTTTACCAACAAGGCCGCCGCGGAGATGCGCGAACGTATCGAGGCCCTGGTAGGTGGCCGGGCCAAGAGCATGTGGATCTCTACGTTCCACTCCTCCTGTGTGCGCATCCTTCGCCGCGAGGCCGCCAACGTGGGTCTGAACTCGAACTTCTCCATCTACGACTCCGCGGATTCCCTGCGCCTGATCACCCTTGTGTCCAAGAACCTGGATCTGGATCCCAAGAAGTTCCCGCCCAAGGCGATCCAGCACAAGATTTCCGCACTCAAGAACGAGCTAATCGACGCCGACTCCTACGTCTCCTCGGCAAACCACAACGACCCCTTCGAGCAAGCCGTGGCAGAGGTCTTCAAGGGCTACACCCAGCGCCTTCGCCAAGCGAATGCCATGGACTTCGATGACCTCATCGCGGAGACCGTCTACATGTTCCGCGCGTTCCCCGCGCTCGCGGAGTCCTATCGCCGTCGTTTCCGGCACGTGCTGGTGGACGAGTACCAGGACACCAACCACGCCCAGTACGCGCTGGTCAGGGAAATCGTTGGCGTGGGCACTGATACTGACGTCGAGCCCAGCGAACTCACGGTGGTTGGAGACTCCGATCAGTCCATCTACGCTTTCCGTGGTGCGGACATCCGCAACATCGTGGAGTTCGAAGCCGATTACCCCAACGCGCGCACCATCAAGCTTGAGCAAAACTACCGCTCCACGCAGAACATCCTCACCGCCGCCAACTCCGTGATTTCACGGAATCCGAACCGCCAGGAAAAGCGGCTGTGGACGGCAGAGGGAGACGGCGAGAAGATCGTCGGCTACGTCGGGGAGAACGAGCACGACGAAGCCCAGTTCATCGCCAAGGAAATCGACCGGCTTCAGGACGAGGAAGGGCTGCGTCCTGGGGATGTCGCCATTTTCTACCGCACCAACGCCCAGTCGCGGTCCATTGAAGACGTGCTGGTCCGGGTGGGCCTGCCGTACAAAGTTGTGGGCGGCACGCGGTTCTACGAACGCAAGGAAATCAAAGACGCCCTGGCGTACTTGCGCGTTCTGGTAAACCCTGACGACGACGTCAACCTCCGCCGTGTCCTGAACGAACCCAAACGGGGGATCGGCGACCGCGCCGAAGGTGCCGTCGCTGCGTTGGCTGAACGTGAACGGACGTCCTTTATGGCCGCCGCCCGCCGTGCTGACCAAGCGCCCGGCATGGCAACGCGTTCTGTGAACGCAGTCCTGGGCTTTGTGAAGCTACTGGATGACCTTGCTGAGGTGGCTTCCGGATCCGGTGCTGCCGCTGCCCTGGAGGCCGTCCTAGAGCAGACCGGATATCTTGCCGGTCTGCGCGCCAGCAACGATCCGCAGGACGAGTCCCGCGTGGAGAACCTTGCTGAATTGGTCGCTGTCGTCCGCGAGTACGAACGCGACAACCCGGACGGTTCGCTGGGCGAGTTCCTGGAGCAGGTTTCCCTGGTGGCTGACGCCGATCAAATTCCTGATGCTCCCGGCGGGGACATTGACGCCGCGGTGGCCGAAGCCAAGCGCATGGGCGTTGTCACGCTCATGACGTTGCACACTGCCAAGGGCCTGGAATTCCCGGTGGTCTTCCTGACCGGCATGGAACACGGTATCTTCCCCCATCAGCGCTCGGCCACGGACCCCAAGGAACTGGCCGAAGAACGCCGCCTCGCCTACGTGGGCCTTACCCGTGCACGCAAACGGCTCTACGTCACGCGCTCCGAGGTCCGCAGCATGTGGGGCCAAAGCCAGTACAACCCCGCCAGCCAGTTCCTGGAGGAGATTCCCTCCGAACTGGTGGACTGGAAACGTGAAGGAATGAGCCGGCAAGCGGCCGGCGGCGGTTGGGGAAGCGCTCCCATCGGCTCCAACCGCTATGGCGGCTCTTTCTGGGGCGCAGGCACGTCACGCGGCGTTGCCGCCAGCCCAACCGCAGGTTTCAACGCCGACGTCCCGGCCGCCGTCGCACGCAACAGGGTGCAGCCGCAAAAGGAGGTCATTTCCGTGGTGGTGGGGGACAAGGTCAACCACACAAGCTTCGGGAACGGCGTTGTGCTCGGAGTCGAAGGCTCGGGTGACAAGACCGTCGCCAAGGTGAAGTTCGACGTCGGCGAGAAGCGCCTGCTGTTGCGGTACGCGCCCCTGACCAAACTGGATGCCTGACGCCTCACGGCATAATTGGTGGCATGCGACGGACTGTTTTGGGGATTCTTGCTGCCTTGCTCATGGTGTTGGCCACGGGCTGCTCCTTCGCCACCAAGGACCCCGACTACGTTCCGCCCGCGCCCTTGCCTCCGCTGGAACAGCTCAAGCAGGTCCCGGTTACCGAGCAGACCACCCTGGCTGCCGGCGAGGCCGTCACCGCGTTTGTGACGCCGGACCGCAACATCGTCTGCGCCATGACCTCCTCCAAGGGCGGGCACCTCAACCTGCCGTATGAGGCGAACTCGTATTCTGATGCGGCCAACAACAAATTTGCCGTGGTGCCTGTGGTGCACTGCGAATTGGCGAAGTATGCCAAACCGGAGATCGATGACATCGCCGATGACTGCGCCGGCACAGGCCTGGGTTATCTCGGCGGGACAGTGCTTCTCTCTCCCGATAAGGCGGTCTATGGCTCGTGTCGTTCCGGCGTAACACAAATGGAGTCAGAGTTCGGGCCCAAAGGTAGCCGGAGCGGCCCCATTTCCAAGCTGCGCGAGTTGGCTGACGGACAGAACATCGAGCGCAACGGCCTTCGCTGCTCGGCCTATAACGGCGGCGTTGCCTGCGGGAATGTCTCCGGTGGCGTGGCGTTCTTTGTCAGCAGGGAGGGCTACCAGCTGATTTCCGACGGCGGCAAAACGGTCACGGGGAACCTGAAACCGGCGTCGTGATCGCCTTTGGACAGACGATGAACGGCCAAAAAACCGCGTCATTCTGCGGGTTTTCTACAGCCGATAGAAGTGTAAGGTTACTCACTTAACAGGTAGTGTGTAGCTGGCGGGACTCCTCAAAGGGCTAAAGTTCCGAGAGGACCTTACGCAATGTGACCGGCTTCAATCCTGGTTGTTACCGCGTACTTTCCGCAGCTGGCTATCGCGGTCATCGCGGTTCCCGGCTGAACAGAAAACTACTTCGACGTAGAAGGACACTAAACCGTGGACCTGTTTGAATATCAGGCGCGCGATATGTTCGAAGCGCACGGTGTACCCGTGCTCGCCGGCATCGTGGCGCACACTCCTGAAGAAGCAAAGGCAGCTGCCGAGAAGATCGGCGGCGTTACTGTCGTAAAGGCACAGGTTAAGGTTGGTGGCCGCGGCAAGGCTGGCGGCGTCAAGGTTGCCAAGACTGCCGAAGAGGCGCTTGAGCACTCCACCAACATCCTGGGCATGGACATCAAGGGCCACACCGTTAACAAGGTGATGATCGCCCAGGGTGCGGACATCGCCGAGGAATTCTACTTCTCGGTCCTCCTGGACCGCGCCAACCGCAACTACCTGGCCATGTGCTCGGTTGAAGGCGGCATGGAAATTGAGCAGCTGGCTGTTGAGCGTCCCGAGGCCCTGGCCAAGATCGCCATCGACCCCGCTGTGGGCATCGACCAGGCCAAGGCTGACGAGATCGTGGCAGCCGCAGGCTTCGCTGAAGAACTGCGCGGCAAAGTGGCCGACGTCATTCTGAAGCTCTGGGACGTTTTCAAGAAGGAAGACGCAACCCTGGTTGAGGTCAACCCTCTGGTCCGCACCGGCGCAGGCGACATCATTGCCCTCGACGGCAAGGTCACCCTCGACGAAAACGCCGACTTCCGCCACGTGCACCACGCACTGCTCGAGGACAAGGAGTCAGCTGACCCGCTCGAGGCCAAGGCAAAGGCGCAGGACCTCAACTACGTCAAGCTGGACGGCGAAGTAGGCATCATCGGCAACGGCGCCGGTCTTGTGATGTCCACCCTGGACGTCGTTGCCTACGCTGGTGAAAACCACGGCAACGTCAAGCCCGCCAACTTCCTGGACATCGGTGGTGGAGCTTCCGCCGAGGTTATGGCCAACGGCTTGGACGTCATCCTGGGCGACTCCCAGGTCAAGAGCGTTTTCGTCAACGTCTTTGGTGGCATCACCGCTTGTGACGCTGTGGCAAAGGGCATCGTGGGTGCACTTGCTGAGCTTGGATCCGCTGCGAACAAGCCGCTGGTCGTTCGCCTCGATGGCAACAACGTCGAGGAAGGCCGCCGCATCCTGACCGAGGCCAACCACCCGCTGGTTACCCTGGCCGCCACCATGGACGAGGGCGCCGACAAGGCCGCCGAGCTCGCCAACGCAGCTAAGTAAAGGGACGCGACAATGTCTATCTACCTCAACAAAGACTCCAAGGTCATCGTTCAGGGCATCACCGGCGGCGAAGGCACAAAGCACACCGCACTGATGCTCAAGGCTGGCACCAACATTGTTGGTGGCGTCAATGCCCGCAAGGCCGGCACCACGGTCCTGCACGGCGACAAGGAAATCACCGTCTTCGGCACCGTCAAGGAAGCCATCGCTGAAACCGGCGCAGACGTCTCCATCGTCTTCGTTCCGCCGGCATTCACCAAGGACGCCGTTGTTGAAGCCATCGAAGCCGGCATTGGCCTCGTTGTAGTCATCACTGAAGGCGTTCCGGTTCAGGACTCTGCCGAATTCTGGGCACTCGCCCAGTCCAAGGTCGACGCCGACGGCAACCAGATCACCCGCATCATCGGACCGAACTGCCCCGGCATCATCACCCCGGGCGAAGCCCTGGTTGGCATCACCCCGGCAAACATCACGGGCAAGGGCCCCATCGGCCTCGTGTCCAAGTCCGGTACCTTGACCTACCAGATGATGTACGAGCTCCGCGACCTCGGCTTCTCCACCGCCATCGGAATTGGTGGCGACCCCATCATCGGCACCACGCACATCGACGCCCTGGCTGCGTTCGAAGCTGACCCGGAGACCAAGGCAATCGTCATGATCGGCGAAATCGGTGGCGATGCTGAAGAGCGCGCCGCTGACTTCATCAAGGCCAACGTCACCAAGCCGGTCGTCGGTTATGTTGCAGGCTTCACGGCTCCTGAGGGCAAGACCATGGGCCACGCCGGCGCCATCGTCTCCGGCTCCGCAGGTACCGCACAGGCCAAGAAGGAAGCTCTCGAAGCCGCAGGCGTGAAGGTCGGCAAGACGCCGTCCGAAACCGCTAAGCTGCTGCGCGAGGTTTTCGCAACGCTCTAGTACCCAAAGCAACGCGGGGTCACTTGTGGCCCATTCCTGAACGTGGAATGGGCTCAAAGTGACCCCGCGTTGCTCTATAAAGCACGACGGCGGCCCCGCACCTTTCACCACGGAAGGCGCGGGGTCGCCGTCGTGCTTTAACGCAAAGCCCCTGTACCTTCATGCCCTTCGTTTGTTAGTATGTCAGGACAAACTACTTTCGAAGGAGCACACAAGATGCCACTGGTAAGAATCGACGTCAATCAGGGCCGGTCGGCGGAGGAATTGGCCGCTATCAGCCGGGCCATCCACGATGCAATCGTCTCTGAGTATGAAATCCCTGAGCGTGACTACTTCCATATCCTCACCGAACATCCGGAGGCGCAGATAGTGGCCCAGGATGCCGGGTTGGGCTTTGAGCGGAGCCTTGACGTGATCATGATCCAGATCTTCACGCAGGCCGGACGAACCCAGATGGCCAAGAGTTCGCTCTTCGAGGCCATTGCCGGAGGGCTTAGCGAGCTTGGCGTCAAGGGCGAGGATGTCTTCATTGGCTACATGGAGAACTCCGCCGGCGACTGGTCGTTCGGCTTCGGTCGGAGCCAGTATGTCACCGGAGAATTGGCCGTTCCGCGCAAGTAGATTCCAGTCCGTGTCATGTTGTAAATATGTCAGTACAAACCTTTGACAGGACATGAAATCTGGGGCAAAGTAGTCATGTGGCCCCGCTCACTGAGGGGTGGCAAGGCATTGGGGCCCAGCGCTCAAAGGTTCAGAGTTCACAAGAGAAAGGTCAACGATCATCGTGACCCACGAACTGCTTACGATCGGGCGCATCAGCGTTGATATCTACCCGAACGATATTGGGGTGGACCTGGAGGATGTGACGTCCTTCGGCAAATATTTGGGAGGCTCGCCCTCCAACGTGGCCGTCGCTGCTGCGCGCCACGGCCGCCGGACCGGTGTGATTACCCGCACAGGCGATGACGCGTTCGGAAATTACCTGCACCGGGAACTGCGCAAGTTCAAGGTTGATGATTCGTTCGTCTCCCCGGTGAAGGAATACCCGACGGCGGTGACTTTCTGTGCGATCAAGCCGCCGGAGGATTTTCCGCTGTACTTTTACGGGCGGTTCCCCACGGCGCCAGACCTGCAGATCGAGGCCGAAGAGTTGGATCTGGACGCTATCAGGGATGCTGGCATTTTCTGGTCCACGGTGACGGGCCTTTGCCAGGAACCGAGCCGCAGCGCGCATCTCGCCGCCCACGAAGCACGGCCCCGGACTGGTTTGAAAGACGGCCAGTTCACCATCCTGGACCTGGATTACCGGCCGATGTTCTGGGATTCGGAAGAGGAAGCCCGCGCGGAGGTTGCCAAGATCCTCCCGCACGTTACGGTCGCGATCGGCAACGATAAGGAATGCGCCGTTGCGGTTGGGGAGGGGACGCCGGACGAGCAGGCGGACCGCCTGCTGGCCGCCGGCGTCGAGATCGCCGTGGTGAAGCTCGGCCCGGAAGGCGTCATGGCCAAGACCCGTACCGAGCGTGTTGTCTCGGCCCCTGTGCCGGTGGAAACCGTCAACGGCCTGGGCGCGGGTGATTCTTTCGGCGGGGCTTTCTGCCATGGGCTGTTGTCCGGTTGGCCGTTGTCCGAGGTCCTGGATTACGCCAACGCTTCCGGCGCGATTGTCGCCTCGCGGCTTTCCTGCGCGGATGCGATGCCGACGCCGGATGAGGTCACCTCGCTGCTCGAGGAACGCGGCCGGCGGATCCCGGGAGCTTCCCCTGTTGCGGCCCCTGCGCCGGCAGCACCCACGTTCGCAGAAGGAGCAGTCCGTTGAGCTTGAACGATGACCCCCGCCGGTATGAGCACTTGAGCCGTATCCGGCTGGAGGACCCGGAAGCCGTCGCGCGCGCGGCTGACACCCGGCGTCGCCATCCGGGGTTGAAGCACGGTGTCCAGAATTTCATTGTTGCGGCGGATCATCCGGCCCGTGGCGCACTGTCGGTCGGTCCGGAGCCGATGGCGATGGCCGATCGCCGGGACCTGCTGGACCGGTTGCAGATCGCCCTCGCGAACCCGGCCGTGGATGGCATCCTCGCCTCACCGGACATCATGGATGACCTGCTGCTGCTGGGTGCTTTGGACGGCAAACTGATCTTCGGCTCGATGAACCGTGGTGGCCTGGCTGGTCTGGTCAACGAGTTCGATGACCGGTTCACCGGCCACACAGCTGCCGCGTTGCAGGCACTGGGCGCAGACGGCGGGAAGATGCTTACGCGGATCTGCCTGGGCGATCCGGACACCGTCGCCACGCTTGAAGCGACCGCCAAAGCCATCGATTCGTTGGCCGAACGCAAGCTCATCGCCATGGTGGAGCCGTTCCTGTCGGTGCGTGACGCACATGGCAAGGTCCGCAACGATCTTCGCGCGGACGCCGTGATCAAGTCCGTCGGGATCGCCGAGGGCCTGGGTTCCACCAGCGCGTACACGTGGATGAAACTGCCGGTGGTGGCCGACATGGAGCGCGTCATGGCCTCCACCACGCTTCCCACGGTGCTGTTGGGCGGTGACCCTGACGGCTCCCAGGACGAGGTCTTCGCCAGTTGGCAGGCCGCCCTCGCGCTGCCGGGCGTCCGCGGCCTCACGGTGGGCCGGACGCTTTTGTACCCGCACGACGGCGATGTGGCAGGTGCCGTAGCGACCGCCGCCTCGCTGCTGAACAGCAGTGAGTCCGTGGCGGCGCCTGCTGCGGGGGAGCCCACCTCGTCTGACCGTATTCCAGTGAAAGTATCGGAGTAGCCCCGCCATGCGGACCTCAACAGGAACAGCAACCCGTCGGATGACCGTGGCCCAGGCCGTGGTCGAGTTCCTTTCCAAGCAGTACACGGTGGATTCCATCGGTGGCCAGGAGTACCGTGAGCGCCTGATCCCGGGCATGTTCGGCATCTTCGGGCACGGCAATGTTGCCGGTGTTGGTCAGGCTTTGAAGCAGTACCAGGCAGCGGATCCGTCCATCATGCCGTACTACCAGGGCCGCAATGAGCAGGCCCAGGCGCACCAGGCCGTGGGGTACGCCCGGCACACGCGCCGGCGCCAGACGTTCGCGATCAGCACCTCGATTGGTCCGGGTTCCTCGAACCTGCTGACCGGTGCCGCCCTGGCCACGACGAACCGGTTGCCGGTGCTGCTGCTTCCGAGTGACACGTTCGCCACCCGTGCAGCTGACCCTGTGCTGCAGCAGTTGGAGCTGCCGTATGCGTACGACATCACGGTCAATGATGCGTTCCGTCCGTTGTCGAAGTTCTTTGACCGGGTGTCCCGCCCGGAGCAGTTGTTCTCGGCCTTCCACCACGGCCTGCGTGTCCTGACGGACCCGGCCGAGACCGGCGCAGTGACCATTTCCTTGCCGCAGGACGTCCAGGCCGAGGCCCTGGACGTCCCGGAAGAATTCCTGGCGGAGCGTGATTGGCGGATCCGCCGTCCCGAGGCCGAGGACGAGGACATCCGCCGCGCCGTGGAAGCCATCCGGGCCGCGAAGCGCCCCCTGATCATCGCCGGCGGCGGCGTGCTCTACGCCTACGCCAACGAGGAACTCGCCACGTTCGCTGAACTCACCGGGATTCCGGTGGGCAACACGCAAGCTGGTGTAGGGGTCCTGTCGTGGGACCACAAGCATTCCCTGGGGGCCATCGGGTCCACGGGCACGACGGCGGCCAACGCCATCGCAGCCGACGCGGACCTGGTCATCGGGATCGGCACGCGCTACGAAGACTTCACCACCGCCTCCCGCACCGCGTTCCAGAACCCGGACGTGAAGTTCGTGAACATCAACGTCGCCCCAATCGATGCCTACAAGCACGGCACCACCCTCCCGATCGTCGCTGACGCCCGCAAGGCCCTGGTGAAACTGAACCAGGCACTGGGCGGCTACCGTGTGGGTGCTGACCTTGAAGAGAAGGTCGCGGCGGAGAAGAAGCGCTGGAACGCGATCGTGGACGAAGCGTTCGAGACCCGGTTCACGCCGTTGCCGGCCCAGAACGAGATCATCGGTGCCACGAACAAGGCCATGGATGACCAGGACGTTGTCATCTGCGCCGCGGGTTCCCTGCCCGGGGACCTGCACAAAATGTGGCGGGTCCGGGACCCGTTCGGCTACCACGTGGAATACGCGTACTCCTGCATGGGCTACGAAATCCCCGGCGGGTTGGGCGTGAAGCGCGCAGCATTGGCCGAAGCCGCTGCCGGCGGTCCCAACCGGGATGTCGTGGTGATGGTGGGGGACGGTTCCTACCTGATGATGCACACCGAACTGGTCACCGCCGTCGCCGAACGCATCAAACTGATCGTGGTCCTGATCCAGAACCACGGCTACGCTTCCATCGGGTCCCTGTCCGAGTCGCTCGGTTCCCAGCGTTTCGGGACGCAATACCGGGTCCTGGACAAGGAACAACACAGTTTCGACGCCGGTGAGCACCTGCCGATCGATCTGGCCACCAACGCCGAGTCCCTGGGCGCGAAGGTCATCCGGATCGAACCGGGCGAGAACGTCATCGAATCCCTCGGCGCTGCCATCAAGGAAGCCAAGGCAGCCCCCGAAACCGGCCCGATCGTCATCCACGTCGAGTCCGATCCTCTGCTGGACGCCCCCAGCTCCGAGTCCTGGTGGGACGTTCCCGTCTCCCAGGTCTCGGACCTCGAATCCACCCAGCAGGCCTACACGAGCTACACGCAGCAGAAGAACCGCCAGCGCAAGCTGCTCGGCTAACTCCCAACACAGACCCCACAGCTTTTGAAGCCACAGACTAAAGGAAGTCCGCATGTCGACGACGACCACACTGACCACCATTAACCACTTCATCAACGGCGCCGAGTCCGCAGGCGTTGGCGACCGCACCCAGCCCGTCTACAACCCCGCGACCGGGCAGGTGACCGCCGAGTTGCGCCTGGCGAACGAAGCTGACTTGAACACTGCGGTGGCTGCTGCGAAGAAAGCCTCGGAGTCCTGGGGTGATATTTCCCTGGCCAAGCGCACGGGCGTGTTGTTCAAGTTCCGTGAGCTGGTCGCCGCGCACGTGGATGAGCTCGCCGAGTTGATCACGGCCGAGCACGGCAAGGTCCTTTCCGACGCGAAGGGCGAGATCGGCCGTGGCCTGGAAGTCATCGAGTTCGCCTGCGGTATCCCGTCCCTGCTCAAGGGTGACTACTCGGACCAGGTCTCCACCGGCATCGACGTCTTCTCCTTCCGCGAACCCCTCGGCGTGGTCGCAGGGATCACCCCGTTCAACTTCCCCGTCATGGTGCCGCTGTGGATGGCCCCGATGGCGATCGCCACCGGCAACGCGTTCATCCTCAAACCCTCCGAACGTGACCCGTCCGCCCCGATGCTGCTGGCGAAGTTGTGGAAGCAGGCCGGGTTGCCGGATGGGGTGTTCCAGGTCCTGCACGGCGGGAAGGAAACCGTCGACGGGCTCCTGACCCACCCGGACGTGGACGGCATCAGCTTTGTTGGGTCCACCCCGATCGCCCAGTACGTGCACGAGACCGCCACGAAGCACGGCAAACGCGTCCAGGCCCTGGGCGGGGCGAAGAACCACGCCATCGTGATGCCCGACGCTGACCTGGACAACGCCGCGGACCACCTCGCCGCCGCTGCCTTTGGCTCCGCGGGGGAGCGCTGCATGGCGATCTCCGTTGCCGTCGCCGTCGGGGACGCCGCTGATCTGATCGTGAAGAAAGTCCAAGAACGCGCCCTGGCCATCAAAGTCAGCAACGGCACCGAACCCGGGGCGGACATGGGCCCGGTCATCACCCCGGCCTCCAAGGAACGCATCCTGAAGATCGTCACCGAAGCCGAAACCGCCGGTGCTGCCATGGTCGTGGACGGCCGGGATCTCGTGGTCCCCGGCCACGAAGAAGGCTTCTGGGTCGGCCCGACCGTGATCGATCACGTCAGCACCGAAATGACCGCCTACACGGAGGAGATCTTCGGACCCGTCCTGGTGGTGGTCCGCGTCGCCGACCTCGCCGAAGGCATCGCGCTGATCAACGCCAACCCCTACGGCAACGGCACCGCGATCTTCACCTCATCCGGCGCCGCGGCCCGGACCTTCCAACGCTCCGTGACAGTGGGCATGGTCGGCATCAACGTGCCCCTGCCCGTCCCCGTGGCCTACCACTCCTTCGGCGGATGGAAGAACTCCCTCTTCGGCGACAAACACATCTACGGCCCCGAAGGCGTCTCCTTCTACACCCGCGGCAAAGTCATCACCTCCCGCTGGCCAGAACCCACCCACGCCTCCGGCGCCTCCTACAACTTCCCCTCCAACTAACGGCAATCCCAATCAGCCCTAAAGAAAGACACTGCTGTCATGACTGACGTTGAGAACAAGCTCATCATCGGCACCGCCCCGGACTCCTGGGGCGTGTGGTTTGCCGATGACCCCCAGCAGACTCCGTGGGAACGGTTCCTGGATGAGGTTGCTGAATCCGGCTACAAATGGATTGAGCTGGGTCCCTATGGCTACCTGCCGAACGACCCCACCCGTCTGGCAGAAGAGCTCAAGCAGCGCGACCTCAAGGTCACTGCCGGAACGGTGTTCACCGCCTTCCACCGTGGTGCCAAGCAGTACGACGAAGCCTGGGAGCCGGCACGCAAGGTGGCCGAACTGACTGCGGCCATGGGTGGTGAACACATTGTGGTTATCCCCGCTATGTGGCGCGACGACGTCACGGGCGAGGCCGTAGAGAACGGCGAACTGACCGACGAGCAGTGGGCTGATCTCTTCGCAGGCCACAACCGGATGGGCAAGGTCCTGTTGGAGGACTTTGGCCTGCACCAGCAGTTCCACTCCCACGCCGACTCGCACGTTGGCGCTCAGCAGGACATTGAAACCCTCTTGGCGGCAACGGATCCGCGGTACCTGAACCTTTGCCTGGACACGGGCCACGCGGAATACTGTGGCGCTTCCAGCCTGGAGCTCATCAAGAATTACCCGGACCGGATCGGTTACCTGCACCTCAAGCAGATCAACCCGGAGGTCCTGGCGGAGGTCAACGAGAAGAACATGACCTGGGCTGCTGCCAACCTGGCCGGCGTCATGACCGAGCCGCCGAACGGCCTGCCGGACCTGCGCGCCGTCATTGAAGCCGTGGAAGGCCTCAACCGGCCGATCTTCGGCATCGTGGAACAGGACATGTACCCGGTAGCGTTCGATGTGCCGATGCCGATCGCCAAGCGAACCCGCAACTATCTGCTCTCCTGCGGCTCCCGCACGCGGGTCCAGTAACAAGAACGAACCTCACGAAGGATAGAAAAGTGACAAAGATTCTCCGCGTTGCCGTCATCGGCGCAGGCCGCATGGGTGCGGACCACATCAAGCGCCTCAGCACCCGCATCCACGGCGCTGAAGTGGCCGCCGTCGTCGATGTTGACCTTGCCCGCGCGCAGGCTGCCGTTGAAGGAATCGACGGCGCCGTGGCGCTGTCCAGTGCCGATGAGGCGCTCAACAATGGTGACGTCAACGCCGTCCTGATCGCTACGCCGGGCTTCCTGCACGAGGAAATCCTGTACAAGGCGTTGGAGAAGGACTTCCCGATTCTCTGCGAGAAGCCGCTGACACCGGATGCAGAAAGCGCGTGGAAGGTTGTCCAGGCTGAACTGGCATTGGGCCACAAGCGCATCCAGGTGGGTTTCATGCGCCGCTTTGATGCCGAGTACTCGGCGCTGGGTTCGATCATCCGCAACAGTGAATTGGGGGAGCTGTTGATGTTGCACCACCAGCACCGCAACCCAAGCACGCCTGAAGGCTTCACCAACGAGATGCTGATCAACGACTCCGTGGTTCACGAGTTCGACGCCATCCGTTACTTCACCGGCGAGGAAATCACGTCCGTGCAAGTCCGTCTGGGGAAGCCTACGCGCAACGCCCCGAATGGCCAGCACGACCCCCAGCATGTGCTTCTTGAAACTGAATCCGGGGTGTTGGCCGACGTCGAGATTTACGTCAACGCCAAGTTCGGCTACCAGGTTGCCACTCAGGCGTCCTTCGAGGATGGCATCGTGAGCATCGGCGGGGACAGTGGCCCTTACATCCAGTCCGCTGGCAAGTGGGGCGGCAGCGTCACTCCGGGCTTCGAGGAGCGCTTCGGAGCAGCGTACGACGTCGAGGTCCAGGCTTGGGTTGATGCCGCCCTTCGCGGCGAAATTGGCGGTCCCACCGCCTGGGACGGTTATGCCACCGCTGCCTGTTGCGAGGCCGGCGTCGAGACACAGAAGTCGGGCGAAAAGGTCAAGGTCCAGTTGAACACCAAGCCGGATCTCTACAAGTAGGGACACTGATATGAAGATTGCCCTTGACCCCACTCCGTTCCACCACAGCCATACGCTGCTCGAGTTCCCGCGTGTGGCAGCAGATCTCGGCTATAAGTACTTGCAGATGACCCCTCATGCGGACCTCATCCCGTTCTTCAACCACCCCAAGGCTGATGACGAGCTTGTGGGCAAGCTGAAGGCAGCGTGCAAGGATGCCGGCGTCGAAATCGCCTCCGTCCTGCCCGTCCTGCGGTGGTCCGGACCCGATGAGGACGCCCGGGAAGCTGCGGTCCGCTACTGGAAGCGGGCCATCCAGATCGCCGTCGATCTCGGGGTCCAGACCATGAACACGGAGTTCAGCGGCCGCCCGGAGAAGGCCGAGGAGTCCGAACGCGCGTTCTACCGCTCCATGGAGGAACTCCTGCCGATCATTGAGCGCGAAGACATGGATGTGCTCATTGATCCCCACCCGGACGACTTCGTGGAAGACGGACTGGCTGCGCTGCGCGTGATCCGGGGCGTGAACTCCCCGAACATCGGCATGGTCTACGTTGCCTCCCACACTTTCCATATGGGCAACAAGCCGTTGGAGATCATGCGTGCAGCCGGCGACAAGCTCCGCCTGGTGCACGTCTCTGACACGATGAATCACCACGCCTCGCACGGCCTTAGGTACATCACCAACCCGCCGGGCAACGCTGTCCGCGTCCACCAGCACCTCAAGATCGGTGACGGGGATGTGAACTGGGACGAGTTCTTCGGTGGCTTGAAGGAGATCGGATTCCTGGATAAGGAGAACACCGTCATGGTTTCTTCGGTGTTCGCAGAGGACGAGAATGCCGAGGACGTTTCCAGGTACCAGCTCAAGACGATGAACGACTACATCGCCGGGACAAAATAGGTAGTTTGTGTACAGCTAAGGCCCCCTGGACGTCATCCAGGGGGCCTTAGCTATGCACAAGCTCGGTTAGGCGCCGAACGGGAGCCGGGCGTCGACGTCCTGGCCGTCCCAGGTCTGGCGGATCCAGCCGTGGTGGGGGTCATCGCTGATGAGCCAGTCGCGCACGCGTCCGGGGCCTGCCATAACGTTCAGGTAGTAGAGGTCATAGCCGGGAGCCGCCATGGCCGGCCCGTGCCAGCCGTAGGGGACCAGTACCACGTCACCGGTGCGGACCTCCGCGGAGACATCGATGGGCCGGTCATCGGAGGCGTAGACGCGGGCGTAGCCGATTGCGTCTGAGTCCGCCGGGGCAGGAGAGTCCGGGGCGATGCGCGTTTCGAAGTAGTAGATCTCCTCCAGGCTGGTCTCGCCTTCCTTCTCCTCATCGTGCTTGTGGGGAGGGTAGGAGGACCAATTGCCGGCAGGGGTGATGACCTCGCAAACAATGAAGCGATCAGCTTCAAGCGCGGCCGGAGTGCCGAAGTTGTGGACCTGCCGGGAGCAGTTGCCCGCGCCGCGGAGCTCTACGGGGGTCTCGGCTGCCGTAATCAGGCGGGTCGGGTACCCAGCCTTGGCCGGTGCGGTGGCAACCGCCACCCTGCCGCCGTCGTGCGAGCTGATGGTGACGGCCTTATTGATACCTGTGTACAGGACGTCACTTGGCCCGTGGAAAACCGAATGCCGGCCCGCGAGGCTGTACGCGTCGTCGTCGACCGTGACGGTAAAGGAACCGCTCAACGGAACCACAATGCGCTCTTCCGCAGCGGCAGGAAGCTCGACGGCGGCACCAGCCTCAAGCGTCGCAACCTTCAGTCCCGTATGAGCCCAGCCGTCGATCGCGAGAGTGGAATCGGAAGTGCCGAGCGAGATGTCCCATTTGCCGTCGGTGGCTGTTCCCAGCGGGTAGACCCAGTTGGCCATAAGTATGTGTCCTTGCGTTAGCGCTGTACGAGTGTCATTTCAAAGCTGTAGGAATCGGCGCGGTAGACGTGGTGTCCCGTTTCAACCATGCGTCCCGTGTCATCCACCGCGGTGCGCTCCATGGTCACAAGCGCCGAACCCACTTCGGCTTCGAGGAGGGGAGCCTGGTAGTCATTGGCGATCATGGCGCCGATGCGCTGGGATGCCAATCGGAAATTCACGCCGCCGCGGCGAAGGATAGCGTAGAGTCCTTCGCTGCCGAGTTGGGCTTCGTCCATGCTGGTGATGTCGTCACGGACCCAGTTCTCCATGAGCGCCAGGGGCTTGCCGCCGACTTTGCGGAGGCGGGTGAAGTGGTAGACCTTTGACCCGGGCGGCAGCTGAAGCGCGGTGAGTGTGGCGGCGTCGGCCTCCACATGGGAGAAGCTGAGCACATCTGTTGTGGGCTTCTTGCCGTTATTGCTGAGGTCATCGAAAAGGCTGGAGAGTTCCAAGGGACGCCGGACCTGGCTTGAAACAACCTGCGTGCCGACGCCGCGTTTACGGACCAGAAGGCCCGAGCGGACCAGTTCGTCCATGGCCTTCCGCATGGTGGGGCGTGACAGATTGAGCTGTGCAGCAAGGTCGATTTCGTTGTCCAACCTGCTGCCCGGTTCCAGGACGCCGCTGTGAATGGCGGCTTCGATTCCCTGGACCACTTGGTGATAGAGCGGCACCGGGGACGAACGGTCGATGCTGAGGCTGAGTTGGTTCGCCACTGGTTTCTCCTACCTGCGGAAGCCCGGCCGGGGAAGCAGTATCCCGGCCGGATGGATGAGTATGTCCGCTCATGTTCTCTTGATAGGACATACTGCCTTTTTCTGATAATAGCAGCCGGGCTGTGCTGGTCAAGGAAGTGACTCCCGGCCCTGTCGTGGCGTCATCTACTCGAGGAACTTACGTAAAAACATCCTAATGTCAGGACAAACTATTGACAAAGTGTGAGACGAGTCACCATGATCGAGGTAGCAGGCGATCCGGGCACGAGTCCCCGGACGCCCGAAGCTGACATCAAAGGAGATAACGGTGGCAAAATTCTCGTGGCGCAAAGCGGCGCTCGTCGCAGCAGTGGTTCCATTGGTGGCCCTGAGCGCCTGTTCGAGCCAGGGTGGTAAGCCGGCAGATTCCGGGGGAGGTGCAGCGGCCGGACAAGCAGCAGGCACGGCACGCATTAAGGTGGCCCTCATTACGCACGCAGCGGCTGGTGACACCTTCTGGGACATCGTCCGCAAGGGCGCAGAGGAAGCATCAAGCAAGGACAACGTGGAACTCCTGTACACCAGCGATCCCGAAGCCGGGCGCCAGGCGCAGCTTGTTCAGCAGGCCATCGACCAGAAGGTGGATGGCATTGCTGTCACACTGGCAACTCCGGACGCCTTGAAGGATGTGCTGAAAAAGGCCACCGATGCTGGTATTCCCGTGGTGAGCCTCAATGCGGGTGAATCGGTTTCCAGCAAGCTGGGCGCTTTCACGCACTTCGGATCCAACGAACAGCTCGCAGGCGAGGCAGTTGGCACGCGGCTCGCTTCAGAAGGCTACAAGCACCCTGTGTGCGTCATCCAGCAGCAAGGCCACGTGGGCCTGGAAGCTCGCTGCGCCGGCGTGAAGGCCAAGGTCCCGGCAACGGAAATCCTCTACGTTGATGGCAAGGACATGACCGCGGTCCAGTCAACGGCCACAGCAAAGCTCCAGGCGTCCAAAGATGCTGATGTGATCATCGGTCTCGGCGCCCCCATCACCCTCACCTTGCTCAAGTCGGTCACTGACGCCAGCAGTTCGGCCAAGGTGGCCAGCTTCGACCTCAACGCCGATCTCGCCCAGAAGATCGTAGACGGCCAAGTGATCTTCACTGTTGACCAGCAGCCGTGGCTTCAGGGCTACATGTCAGTTGATGCCCTGTGGCAGGCAAAGCGCGGCGGCTTCAAGATCGGCGGCGGGCAGCCGGTCCTGACCGGACCAACCATCGTAGACAAGACCAACGCCTCCGATGTCCTCAAGTTCGCCCAGCAGGGCGTCCGCTAGATCCAGGCATCAGGCTGCGCGGCGGGAGACCGCCGCGCAGCCTGACCAACAAGGAGTCATTCCCATGGCAAACACAGCAACCCTGCCGCCGGCGACATCGCCTGGCGACGAACGGGTCGGACGCCGTAGTCCGGTCCAAAAGTTCCTGGCAAGGCCCGAGGTCGGTGCACTGGTCGGAGCAGTTGTCCTTTTCATCTTCTTCGCGTCTGTTTCCCAGACGTTTACGCAGCCGAACGCGCTCGCCACCGTGCTGTACGGGTCCTCAACCATTGGCATCATGGCCGTAGGAGTTTCCCTGCTGATGATCGGCGGTGAGTTCGACCTTTCCACCGGTGTGGCTGTGATCTCTTCCGCCCTGACCGCCTCGCTCTTCAGCTGGAACTTCTCAACGAATGCATGGGTTGGTGTCACGTTGGCACTGGTTGTCTCGCTGGGCATTGGATTCATCAACGGCTGGATTCTCGTCAAGACCAAACTTCCGAGCTTCATCGTCACCCTGGCGACCTTCCTCATGCTGACGGGCCTCAATCTGGCACTGACCCGCCTTATCGGCGGCAGCGTCTCCTCGCCGTCGATCTCCAAGCTGGACGGGTTCGAATCGGCACGAGCGGTATTCGCGTCCTCCATCAGCATCGGCGGCGTGGAAGTCAAGATCACGGTGTTCTTCTGGATCATCCTTGTGGCAGTGGCATCGTGGATCCTGTTGCGCACCCGCGTTGGCAACTGGATCTTCGCAGTGGGCGGTGATGCCAATGCTGCCCGCGCAGTTGGCGTCCCGGTGACCAAGACCAAGATCGGCCTCTTTATGGCCGTTGGTTTCTGCGGCTGGATCCTGGGCATGCACAACCTCTTTGCCTTCGATGCCGTGCAGTCCGGTGAAGGTGTTGGCAACGAGTTCCTCTACATCATTGCTGCCGTCATCGGCGGTTGCCTCCTGACAGGCGGCTACGGCTCGGCCGTGGGCGGCGCCATCGGTGCCTTCATCTTTGGCATGGCCAACAAGGGCATCGTGTACGCACAATGGAATCCAGACTGGTTCAAGTTCTTCCTGGGCTTGATGCTCCTGCTGGCCACCATCGTGAATCTGATCGTCAAGCGCCGGGCAGAGCTCAAGTAAGGGGCCGGAACAATGAACGCACAACAGATCGACCAGCAGACACTGCTGAAAAACGAGAAGGACCCGTTGACGCACACACCCGTGCACCTGCTTTCGCTCGAGGGAGTAGGCAAGCACTACGGCAACATCATCGCCCTGCGCGATGTAACCATGGCGGTGGACAACGGCCGGGTCACCTGCGTCCTGGGCGACAACGGCGCCGGCAAGTCAACGCTGATCAAGATTATCGCGGGCCTGCACCAACACGACGAAGGCACCCTGCAGGTGATGGGCGATGCCCGGAAGTTCAATTCACCCAGGGACGCGCTCGACGCCGGTATCGCCACCGTGTATCAAGACCTGGCCGTGGTTCCACTGATGCCCATCTGGCGCAACTTCTTCCTTGGCTCGGAACTGATCAGCGGATTCGGTCCGTTCAAGAGCATGGATGTCCAGAAGATGAAGGACATCACGCTCAAGGAGCTGGCCGAGATGGGCATCGACCTCCGCGATGTTGACCAGCCCATCGGTCAGCTCTCGGGCGGCGAGCGCCAGTGTGTCGCCATCGCCCGGGCCGTGTACTTTGGCGCGAAGGTGCTGATCCTGGATGAGCCCACAGCCGCGCTTGGCGTGAAGCAGTCCGGCGTGGTGCTTCGGTACATCCTGCAGGCCCGCGACCGCGGCCTCGGCGTAATCTTCATTACCCACAACCCGCACCACGCATTCCCCGTGGGTGACCGCTTCCTGCTGCTCAAGCGCGGCAAGTCGATCGGTTATTACGACAAGAAGGACATCACCTTGGATGAGCTGACGGCCCAAATGGCCGGCGGTGCAGAACTCGCGGAGCTGGCGCATGAGCTGGAGCAGCTCGGCGGGCACTCCGATGCCCTTGAGGAGGTCAAGGCTGAGGTGGCGGGTGTGGCTGACGCTGCACCGGAGGGTGCCACGAAGCGGCACTAGGGTTGTTCGGCGGACTTCTGCCCGGAGCGCCTGATGGCTCCGGGCGGAGTCGTGTCCGGCCTCTCTAGTGAACGGCTCCTAGTGAACAGCCGACGTCGTGCCGCGGAGTACCAGCGTCGGCGCGATGAGCTTCCGCTCCGGCTCCAACGCCGGATCGTCGATCCGGTCCAGCAGCCTTCGCGCTGCGTCCACCCCCACAAGGTCGCTTCGGTTATCGATGGACGTGAGGTCCAGAAAGCGGGACTTGGCCAACGGGGAGTTGTCGTACCCGATCACCGAAATATCGTTGGGCACGGAAAGTCCGCGGGCTTTGATGGCGGCGAAAGCACCCAGAGCCATGGTGTCGTTGGCGGCGAAGATCGCTGTAGTGCCGGGGTGGTGGTCCAAGAGCCAGCAAGCGGCTCCGTACCCGTCTTCTTCAGACGTTCCTTCAGTCTCACCGATGACGACTTCGACTCCGGCAGCCTCCAGGGCGCTTTGGTAACCGGCGCGCCGGTGTGCTGACGCGCCGTCGGACCCGGAAAGGTGGCCGATCCGGCTGTGGCCCAACCCCAGCAGGTGGTCCGCTGCCATGCTGCCCCCGCGGTCGTCGTCGTTGGTTATCAGGTCCGCACCTGTCGGAACGCCCTTCCGCCATCCGGCAACTACAGTGGGGACCCACGTTCCAGCGAGCATCGGTTCGCTGGGCTCGGCGGCCAGGACCAAGGCGTCCACGTGCATGGCCAGCAGGCCGTCCGTGGCTTCCTTGATGCGGTTCGCGCCAGGCCTGGAGTCCGCGAGCATGACGTGGTAGCCGAGATCCGAAAGGACGGATTCCATACCGCGGAGGAGATCGACGAACCAGAGGTTGCGGTAGTCGTCGATGACCAGGCCGATGCTTTTGGTGCGGTTGCTGGCAAGAGTGGTGGCAGCCCGGCTGGGTCGGTAGCCAAGATCGTGGATGGCCTTTTGGACGGCCTCCCGACGCTTTTCACTGATCCTCCCCGGGTCCTTGAGGAACAACGAAACCAACGACGGCGAGACTCCGGCCTGGGTGGCGACGTCGTAGAGGGTGGGGCGTCGGGTCTGTGCGTTGTTCAACGGAATCGGTGTGCCTTTCGTGTCTGTCCTCGAGGATAGCCGGTTAAGGATTGACAGGACATATAGACATAGCTACGCTCAAACCCAGTGCAAAAATTGTAGCGCTACAAAATGCCGTTCATGCCTCATGGCACGGCGAAATTTCAAAGGAGAAATCAATGGCTGAAAGTCTCGGCGTCGCCGTCATCGGTGCAGGTATGGCCGGCAAAACCCACGCCGCCGCGTACCGCACGGCATCTGCCCTGTACAGCCCGGTACTGCCACAGCTCCGCCTCGTCTCGATTGGGGACGTGAATGCTGAATTTGGTTCCCTGGCTGCCCGGCGCTTTGGATACGAGCGCAACGATACGTCCTGGCAGGCAATCGCCGAGGCCGATGACATTGACGTGGTGAGCGTGGTCATCGCCAACTCCCTCCATCGCGAAGTCGTGGAAGGCCTGCTCGCCGCCGGCAAGCACGTGCTGTGCGAGAAGCCGCTCAGCGATACCCTGGCCGATGCCCGGGCCATGGCAGACGCCGCCCGGCAAGCAGAGGCGCGTGGAACCCTCGCCCGCATTGGCTTCACCTTCCGCCGGACTCCGGGCATCGCCTACATCCGTGACCTGATCCAGAACGGCGTTCTCGGGAACGTCCTGCACTTCAGTGGCCGGTACTGGACCGACTACGGCTTCAGCCCTTCGGCTCCCATGAGCTGGAGATACAAAGGCGGGCCCGGCTCCGGTGCGCTGGCCGACGTCGGAAGTCACCTGACGTATGTCTCCGAATTCCTGTGCGGCGATATCAAGTCCGTCAGCGGTGGCCGGCTCGCCACAGCGATTGCCAAGCGACCCCTTCCGCTGAGTGCCGTGATGGGTCACGATCACGTGGCCGTCAGCGACACGTTCGAAGCGGTGGAGAATGACGACTACGCAGCCTTCAACGCAGAGTTCACCAACGGCGCCGGAAGCTTCGAGGTCTCCCGCGTTGCAGCCGGCCACGCCAACAGCCTCCAGTTCGAGGTCTTCTGCGAGAACGGCGCCGCCAAGTTCGATCAGCGCCGCCCGTCCGAAATCCAGCTTTTCCTCAATGACGGTTCGGGTAACGAGAACGGCTACCGCCAGGTCATCCTCGGCCCGGGACATCCGTACATCGCCGGAGGCCTCGCCATGGACGCCCCGGAAGTTGGCTTTGGCCAGAACGACGCGTTCGGCTATCAGGCCCGCGCGTTCCTCGAAGAAGTCGCCGGGCTCAGCGCAGAAGCATCCCTGCCCCGCTGCGCCACCTTCGATGAAGGCGTCCGCAACATGGAACTCCTCAACGCCGTCACTGAATCCAGCCTGAACAACGGAAAGAAGATCACGCTATGAAGCTCGGCGTCTACAACGCGATCCTGCACGACCGGACGCTTCCCGAAGCGCTGAAGGTCATTGCCGATCTTGGTCTCACTGGGATCGAGATCAACACTGGCGGATTCCTGCCCGCCGTGCACGTGCCCACCTTTGACCAGATTCTGGAAAGCGACGCCGCCCGCGACGACTACCTTGCGATCTTCGAGGGCACCGGCGTTTCCATCGCTGGCCTGAACTGCAACGGCAATCCGCTGCATCCGAAGCGGGAAATCGGTGAGAAGCATGCCGAAGACATCCGCCGTTCCATTCGCCTGGCCCATCGACTTGGACAGAACCGGGTTGTCACCATGTCCGGCCTGCCGGGTGGCGAGCCTGGAGCGTCCACCGTCAACTGGGTAGTCAACGCCTGGAACTCTGCGGCCCTGGACGTGTTGGATTACCAGTGGGATGTGGCCGCTGCGTTCTGGAAGGAAACGGACCGCCTTGCTGCTGATCACGGCGTCAAGGTGGCGCTGGAACTGCACCCGCAGAACGTCGTGTTCAACACCGCTGATGTTTACAAACTCATTGAGCTCACCGGTGCCACCCATGTTGGTGTCGAACTGGACGCCTCGCACCTGTTCTGGCAGCAGATGGACCCCGTAGCAGTGGTCCGGGAGCTCGGCCCTTTGGTGTTCCAGGCAGCTGCGAAGGACGTCCGCGTGAACAAGGACAACGCTGCGCTGTACGGCGTATTGGACAACAGCTTCCGACGGCTTTCAGCCCAGGAAAACCGCACCAACCTGGGCGGCGACGAGTGGGCCAACGAATGGCCCAAGAACTCGGCCTGGGACTTTGTGGCCTTGGGCCGTGGACACGATACGGCCTTTTGGACCGAGTTCCTCCGGGCCCTCCACGACGTCGATCCCAACATGCTGGTCAACATCGAACACGAGGACGTTTCCCTGGGCCGCATTGAGGGACTTGAAGTTGCGGCAAAGGTCCTTAAGGATGCTGACGCGGCCCTGAACGCTTCTGCCGTTAGCACTATTTGACAGGACAAACTGACAAGGTTTAGTGTCGCCTCAAGAATCCCCTTAGGAATCAACTTCTGCTGCACTGACGGAGACAGATAATGATGAAGCAAGTGACCCTCGGCCTGGTGGGTGTTGGCCGGATCGGTGTAATGCACGCCAAGAACATCAGCGCGCTCAACCAGGTCCTGAACCCCGAAGGTATTCAGGTCCAACTCAAGCTCACCGACGTGGCGGAGGAACACGCCCGATCCGTGGCTGCCGAATGTGGAGCGGAATTCATGGGTTCGGTGGAGGAGTTGATCTCCTCGGGTGTGGATGGACTGGTGATCGCCACCGGCACGGCGACACACCCGGACCTCATCCGCGCCGGCGTGGATGCCGGAATTCCCGTGTTCTGCGAGAAGCCGGTGGCTGTGAATGTTGACCAGTCCCTGCCTGTCCTGGAGTACATCCGGGAGAAGGGCGGAACCGTGCAGATCGGCCACCAACGCCGATTCGATGCCGGCTACCTTGAAGCCAAACGCGCCTACGAGGCCGGGGAATTGGGCTGGATCCACTCCGTCCGTGCCCTCACATGCGACATGACCCCGCCGCCGGTCCAGTTCCTGGCAACCTCGGGCGGCCTGTTCCGGGACTGCTCCGTGCACGATTTCGACATCCTTCGCTGGCTCACGGGCAAGGAAATCGTGGAGGTCTATGCCAAGGGCTCCAACAATGGCGACCCCGCAATCGGTGAGGTGGGCGACGTCGATACCGCCTTGGCAGTAGTAACTTTCGACGACGCCACGGTAGGTACGGTCTCAGCCAGCCGTTACAACGGGGCCGGGCATGATGTCCGCCTGGAACTCCAGGGCTCTGATGGCTCGGTGGTGGTTGGCATGGATGAACAGATGGCTGTCCGTTCGGCTGAGCCAGGGGTTGCCTTCCCGTCCGGCATCTCCCACAAGACCTTTGCCGAGCGCTTCGACCAGGCCTACCGCTCCGAGATGGCTGCGTTTGTGGAATTGGTCCTCGGGGAACGCAAGAATCCGTGCACCCCCGAGGACGCCGTCGCTGCTTCCAAGGTGGCCGACGCCGCCCAGGAATCCCTCGAAACCGGCGTCCCGGTCCGCGTCGCTGCCTGATCTTCTCTCACATCCTGCGGCTCTTTTCCCGATCCTCTCTCACATCCTTGGGGATTGCCGGCGGTCATCTCTCCCTTGCTTCAGGAAAGCCACGACGTCGGCACCTGACTTGGGTGCCGACGTCGGGAGCTACTGCGCGGGGGAGGTGAGAGACGATCGGCCGAAAGGTGCCCTGATGTGAGAGAGGATCGACCGAAATGGGCTTCGAGGTGAGAGAAGATCGGCCGAAAGTCGCCCCGAGGTGAGAGAGGATCGGCTGAAAGGGGCCCCGATGTGAGAGAGGATCGGACGTAGCTGACGCGGGCCGGATGAGTCTGGGGGAAAACTCCGACCCGCGCCAGGTCTATGGGGGCTGATCAGGCGATGACCTTCATGGCCTGCCAACCCGAGCCGAGGCTAACGGGCGGAACGTTGCTGAGCGTTCCGCTTCCCGATCCGGGATAGAGCCACAAAGTGTCTCCGATGCGGCCTACGACGTCGTTCTTACCGTCGCCGTCAAGGTCCCGTGGCCCGGCCAGCGCAGTGCGGGTTCCCCAGCCCGTCCCGATCTGCGTCCATTGCAGCCAGCCCCCGGAACCATTGCCCGGATATAGCCATAATGCGCCTGTATCAGTGCGCCGCGCCAGTACATCTGCCTTGCCGTCGCTGTTGAAATCACCAGTGCTGAAGATGGCGTTCATGACGCCCCAACCCCAGCCGACGGTGTAGGGAGTCCGCTGTCCTCCAGCACCATTTCCTTCATACAAACGGAGGTCGCCGTTGCTGCGACGTGCCATGAAATCGGGAATACCGTCACCGCTGAAATCCCCTGGTGAGAAGATCTGCGTCATGGTGCTCCAACCGATGCTGACCTGCTTCCGTGCGCCAAAGCTGCCAGCACCGTCACCAGGGTAGAACCACAGGACGTCCCCGGATCGTGCCAGGAGGTCCGGCTTTCCGTCGCTGTTGAAGTCACCCGGGGTGATGGTGTCCGTGTTGGCTGACCAGGCCGGCGCAGCCAAAGCAAGCTGCCGGGGAGCGAGTCCGCCTGCACCGTTGCCCGGGTACAAGTACAGGTTGCCGGCGGTGTCCGCCGCCAGGACGTCAGCGCGGCCGTCGCCGTTGAAGTCATGGGCCGACGGCGGTCCGGCTACAGGAACCGTGTAAGTCTGGGTGCCCACGGGCGAGGTGTTGCCTGAGGTGTCCACGCCTATGTATTTGAGCGTCAGGGTGGAACTGCCCATCACGATCGGGCTGGAGTACTTGATGTTGGTAGCAGATTCCGTGGCCATGGGGGTGCTGCCGTTCGTGGTGTAGTAGATGGCCGCCCCGGGCTCGTTGGCGCTCAGCGTGATCGTGGCGCCGCTGGCCAAGGCCCGTCCGGTGGGATTGGCCGTTACCACTGGGGCCGTGGTGTCCGGCGGAATCGTGTACGTCTGTGTTGCGACGTCGGACGTATTTCCAGCCGTGTCCTTCGCGAAGTACTTCAGGGTCATCGGGCCCGGCCCATTGAACGTAATTGGCGCGGTGTAAACCAGTCCCGCCGTGAGAGGATCGGTGCCGTCCGCCGTGTAGCGGATTTCCGCCGGCTCGTTGGCGGACAAGGTGATGGTGGTGCCTGCGGCGTAGGCCCCGCCCGCAGGGTTGGCTGTCACCACGGGCTTGGTGATATCCGGGCCCGTGGAGTACGTCTGGGTGGCCACCGCCGAGGAATTGTTGGCGCCGTCAACGGCGAAGTACTTCAGGGTCATCGGGCCATTCAGCGGGATGGGGCTGGCGTACTTGCTGCTCGCCGTCGTGGGGTTGCTGCCGTCCGTGGTGTAGTAGATCGTCGCCGTCTCATTGGCGGTGAGGGTTATGGACTGGCCCACAGCGTACGTTCCACCCGGAGGCGTCGCAGTAACCACCGGGGCAACGTTGTCCGTTCCCAGGTAGGCCTCGAACTCGGCCAAACCGGCGTTGGTGGTTGTGGAGCTGACTGAGGTGATGTTCAAACGCACGGAGCTCACGGTCTTTGCCGGGAAGTTGATGGTGAGTCCGGAACCATTATTGGGAAGCGCAGGGACTGTGACTGTGCTTCCGTCCGAGAACAGGAGGTTTCCTCCGGTGACCTGGTCCGAGAGGAGCGGCCGGTCGAACAATGTCACCGAGCTGATGGTCCTTGTGGGGGAGAAGTTGTACTGAATCCAGCTGCCGGCCTTTTCTCCGGCTGTTACCCACTCACGCGTTGCGTCCATGGGGGTGCCCCACGCGTACCCATCCCGGGCTTTCTCCGGACTCTGGGCTGTTGCTTTCTGGGATGACGCCGTGACGGTGGTCCCGGCCGATTTAGCGGCGTTGCCCACCCACTCAATGGCTGTGATGTATTGCCGTTTCAGCCACTCATCGTAAGGGGAATCGGGGCATCCTTCGCCAGGACTGCTGCAGATATACATGTCGAAATCCGCGAACCGCACGAAGGTGTCCACCTTGGTGGTGAGTTCAGCACCCGTCACATTTTGGGGGTACTCGTCAATCACATATGCGTCGTAGGCCAGGGAAGTGTGGGGGCCGGTGTAGCTACGCGTAGCCAGCTGGGCGAATTTGGCGGTTGCCCAGTGGTCGCTGTGGTCGTAGGGGTTGTTGAAGTTGCCGGTCCAATCCTGTGTTCGGAATGTGGTCGGTTGGAAGTTGGCCACGAGCCGGTTCAGCGCCGTCTGGAACTGTGACTTGGTGAACGTGGCCGCATTGTCCACGGGCCTGATGGAGGAAAGCCGTCCATCCCAGAGTTTGAGGATGCTCTGATCGTTGTACTCCGCACTGCCGTCACCGTTCGGGAAACCATCGGGGAGCCGCATGAACACTACCGAGATGTTGGGTGCGCCATTGAGGGTTTGCATCGTCAGCGGACGGTTGGGAACGCCTGCGTCCGACGTCGTCCAGGAATCAGAAACCCCCGCCATCTTGGAGTAGCTGGCCCTGATTCCAGCTTCCAGACTCTTCCAGTAGGCGGCACCCTCGCCGGCCTCGCCCGCCGTGGTGAACACCGTTTGGACGCAGCGTTTGGCCTGGATGTCCCTCATGAAGTCCGGGCTGAGGAAAAGCAGGTCATCGTCGGTGTGGGCCACGATCTGCATGGCCCCGCCGGTACCTGCGCACGGTGGTACGGCTGCCACTGCGGGGGCACCCGAAAACACGACGAGTCCCGCGAAGGCCAGGGTCGGACCAAGAAGCAGGCTTAGGAGGCGCCTGAAGAAATGGGGTTGCCGTTCCGGACGACTGGGACGACGGACGTATTTTGGACGGTCCACAACCATGCTCCTTTGAGCAGATGTTGGGCCCCCCAGCCGGCAAATTTACGACGCCCGCAGGACGTCATTCCAATGGAGTTATGCGCTAGCCGAACTCTCAGTGGAACGGAAAGCGATGCAGTGAGCGCTACTGTACTCCTCCGGGGCGAGCCTGAATAGGGTTCCGGCACACTTCCACGAACGCCTTAAAGGGCGCCAGCCGCTTGTTATCGGGAAGCTGGGAAGCTTCGGGATGCCACTGCACCGAGGCCACCCAGCGGGAAGGGTCCTCAAGCGCTTCCACTGTGCCGTCGTCGGCGATGGCCGTGACCACCAGGCCTTCACCCACCCTGGCCACGGCCTGGTGATGCCCCGAGGCGATCTTGATGGAGGTCCCCTCCGGCGCGCCATAGAGGGCTGCGGTCTTCGATCCCGGTGCGAGCACAACGTCATGCCATGCCCACTCACCGGCCGCGGGATCGTCGGGATTCAATCCGTTGTGGTTGACGGCAGACGGCGCCATGTCCTGGATCAACGTCCCGCCATAGAGCACGTTCAACAACTGATGGCCGCGGCAGATCCCCAGCAGCGGAAGGCCGGCGTCGATCGTGGCCCGGGCGACGTCAATGTCCAGATGGTCCTGTTCCGGGTTGACGTCATATACCGAATCGTCCGGGTCCTGGCCATAAAGACGCGGTTCCAGATCCCCGCCACCGGGCAGCAGCACCCCGTCGAGCGTTTTCATGACGGAGGCCAGACGCCCCGCGCTGTCGGCCGAAACGGGGGTCAGCAACACCGGCTGCGCTCCGGCTTCACGGAGCAAATCCACAATCAAGGTGAACAGTTGGTTGGCTTCGCCCACGCGGGCGTCGGGGTTGTCCGAGCTGCTAAGGCGAATCGGAACTCCGATACGCGGCCGGGCGCCAGCGCCGCCCTCATCTGAAGTCTTCATGCTTCATCATGCAACGGAACATCGCCCTGCGCGTAAACGGGACGCAAGCCGTTGAGCACTACTACGCTGATGCCATGAATCCCTCCGGTGCCTTGAACCCAAGTCCACGGACGCTCGATGTCGAAAGCATCGTCCATTTCGACAAACTGGTTACTTCCGGGGCGGGATCCATGCACGGCTGGCACGCACAGTCGCTGGACCTCCGCGGCCGCTCGCGGGAACTGAAAATGATGGACCCGCAGGGCGCGATCTTTCTGGGATGCACTTTCGACGACGGCATCGAGGAGAGCCTTCGAAGCCGCGGCGCGCTCATCTTTCCCAAGATGCGCGGCGTGCCCTTCAACCCGTATCGCGGCACCCTCTACACAGCCAGGGAACTCTACGAGGACATTTCCGCTACCGATTATGAAGCCACCCTGGACGCGCGGATTTATGAGTGGAGCATCCTTCCCGGGAAGCGTGCAAGCCTTGACGCAACGCTCGCCGCAGCCCTCCACGACCACGCGATTGGCGACGCCCTGGATGAACTGCTGCAAGACGGTGACCTGGCAGGCACCAAACTCGTGGGCGTCATGGGCGGACACGCAGCGCAGCGCGGAACCAAGGAATTCGCCGACGCCGCGCGGCTGGGTCGCTTGCTCGCGCAGGCCGGATTCACAGTGGCAACCGGCGGTGGCCCCGGCGCGATGGAAGCAGCCAACATGGGCGCCTACCTCAGCGGACTGCCCGACGCCGATTCCACCGCAGCGCTGCAAGCGCTCGCGTCCGTACCCGGGTTCAGGCCCTCGGTGTCGGCTTGGGCGCGGCAAGCAGCCGCCGTCGTCGAACGCTACCCGGAAGGCACCGCGACGCTGGGCATACCCACCTGGTTCTACGGCCACGAGCCACCAAACCTGTTCGCCACCCACATCGCCAAGTACTTCGCCAACGCGATCCGGGAAGCGATCCTCCTGAAGCTTTGCAACGGCGGGATCGTGTTCCTGCCCGGTTCGGCCGGAACCGTGCAGGAGATCTTCCAGGACGCCTGCGAAAACTATTACGGCGCCCCTGA
The DNA here is from genome assembly GCF_056395565.1 of Paenarthrobacter sp. 10L412. Taxonomy (NCBI): domain Bacteria; kingdom Bacillati; phylum Actinomycetota; class Actinomycetes; order Micrococcales; family Micrococcaceae; genus Paenarthrobacter; species Paenarthrobacter sp. 10L412. The sequence continues at coordinate 93,089 of NZ_JBFTJT010000012.1, forward strand.
AACCATCACTCCCATGGTCCTGGTGGGCCGCGATCATTGGGAACAGACCTATCCGGCGTGGCCGATGCTGCGCAGCCTCGCGGCGGGGAGGCCCATGGCGGACAGGATCTTCCTGGTGGACACAGTGGAGGACGCGCTCGCAGTGGTGGCCGCGGGCTAGAAATCCTTGCTGCAGGGGCCGGAGCCGAGTTGGGCAAGGCCCGTCTTGTCCCCGGTGGCGTACTCGCGAACCCACGAGGCTTGGTCGTACATCAGCTGGCGGGGGTCATCCACATGGTCCAAACCAAGAACGTGTCCGAGCTCGTGCATGATCACGGCCGTGCCCACTTCCTTGCCCTGGGGTGAGTCCATGATCCCGGCGAACTGGGGTGCATCCAACGATACCGAGCCAGTTACATACGCCTTATAGCCGTTGCTTAGGCCGATGGAAGAGCTTCCGCCCAGGCCCACCGTTTGTCCCGTCAGCCGCGGCACCTGCTCCGGCGTGGTCCAGGCAATGAGCACAGGCGCCCAGCGGTCACCGTACGTGGTGGGCTGGTAGCCGGCCCTGTTGGTGCTGGGGATTTCGGACGTCGGACCGTCATAAATGAACTGCAGCCCGGAGGCGAGGCTGGCCTGCCGGACTGCGTCCTCCACCATGGAATACCAGCCTGTGGGGGCCAGATCCGAGTTCACCACGTAGTGGATCGGCCTGCAAGGGGAGTATGCCAGGGGAGTTCCGTCCTCCTTGACGGCCAGGAATTTGTAGGAAGTGCTGGTCCGCTGCAACGGCGCCGGCTTGCCCAGTGGTGCGTCGGCTTCCTCAAAGCCGGGCAGCGGATCCTGACGTTGGCCAAAGGGAACCAGTCCGGGCCGTGGCGCTTGGCTCTGCGTCGTGGAATCGGACCAGAAACTTTGCAGTTCGCCGCTGAAGTAGGCGCCGGCGCAGACCAAACCGAGGACGCCGAACAGGAACAGGATGGCCGCGATGCTGCTGTGTTTGATGGGGGGCCTGGGCGGTGGCGTGGCATGCTGGTAGGGCGGCGGGGGATAGGGGTCTGGCCACTCTGGCGACCCATAAGGTTCCATCGAACCCCCTCACGGGACGGCCCAATCGGACGGTGGGGCGCCGCCGTCGGCCGCTTCCGTCAGGATAGAACCCATGGGACCGCGAGTCCATGGCGATTCATGAGAAGCTGCGCTGCTTCAGATGTCCTTGCGGCAAGGAGCCGAGGCCAGGAGGTGAAGGCCGTTCAGGTCGCCGGCAGCCAATCCGTCAGGGGCGCCGATCTCCGGGTACATCAGCTGAACCGGATCATCAACATGATCCAAACCCATGACGTGCCCCAGCTCGTGCTGCATAACGGCCAGCACGTAGTCCGAACCGCCCTCCTCCGCAAGAAGCTCCGCTACTTGCGGGGTGTCGAGCTCCAGGCTGCCCGTGATGTAGCTCTTGGGACCATTGTTGAGTGAGTACATGGTGCTGCCGCCCGTACCGATGACGGTCTCAGCCAGCGCCGGAGCCGTCTCGGGCGTGGTCCATGAAATCAGCAACGGTGCCCACCGGTCACCGTACTTGGACGGTTGGTACGGTTCGCGTTTAGCGGTAGGCAACTCATCGGTGCTGCCATCGTTGATGAACTGGATTCCGGACGCTGCGGAAATATTGGCGATTGCGGTGGCAAGCAGTGCATCCGTACCCTCCGGTGCGGTGGCGTCATTTACCACGTAGTGCAAGGGGCGGCACGGCGAGTACCCCACCGGAGTGCCGTCGTCGTTGGTTGCCAGGAACTTGTACGAATCGCTGGCGTTGGCTGGGGGCGGCGGCGATGCCAGCGGGGCGTCCGCCTCGTCGATTCCTGGAGGCGGCGCGTCCAGGGCGCGGGCCGGGGTCTGTTGGATCGGCTCGCTTTTGGGCGAATTGGGCAGGGCCACGCCCGGAAACAGCCCGATGATCCGCGGATCGCCGTGGAGCAAACCGCTGACAAGGACAGCCACGACGGCGGCTACACCGGCCATGAGAACGCCGCGAAGAATTCGGAGGGTTGTGCCCGCACGACGGTGTTTTGGCGCGCGCAACGGCGGCTGCTCCGAATCCACGGTTCTCCATTCCCTACGCCCCGGTCACGCGGGGCCGCGCGGAGGACGAACCAACATTACCGCCTAGACGATCATCGTTCCGAACGCGAGGCCAAGCCCATAGGTGGCGGCTGCGGCACCCAGGCCGATCGCCAGCTGCCGGAAGCCACGGCTCAGCGGTGAGGTCCCGGACAACAGTCCGACGACGGCGCCAGTCGCCAGGAGCGCGATGCCCACCAGAACACCGGCTACCAGCAGTGCCGCCACACCCGTCATGCCGAAAATAAACGGAAGGATGGGCACGATCGCACCGGAGGCGAAGAAGCAGAAGCTGGACATCGCAGCACCCCAGGCAGACCCCACGGTTTCGTGGTCGTCGGCGGGTTGCTCCTTTTCGGGTTGCAAGGAGAGGCTGGGATCGCAGTCGCAACTGAAGAGTCCCATGCGTTCGGCGGCGCGGTGCTCGGCGGCCTCGCGGGTCATGCCCCGGGCCAAATACACCAGCACGAGCTCGTTGTGCTCAATGTCCAAAGACGGGGCGGCTGTGAGGGTAGCCTGCGTGGGCAGCGTGGCGTTGAGCAACTCCCTTTGCGAGCGGACCGAAACGTACTCGCCGGCACCCATGGACAGGGCGCCGGCCAGCAATCCGGCCACTCCGCTCATGAGCACCACCGGGCTGGGAACGCCCGTTGCGGCCATACCCATAACCAGTGAAAGGTTGCTCACCAGGCCGTCGTTGGCACCAAAAACAGCGGCGCGGAAGGTACCGGAGAGCCTGTTGCGTCCACGGGTGGCAAGGCCCCTGACAACTTCTTCGTGGATTTGTTCGTCGGCAACCATGGCCGGGGTCGCGGCAGGTTCGGCACCGTAGGGGGAGCGGCCTTCCGCGCGCTGAGCCAAGGCGAGCACGAACACTGAACCAAAGTGCCGGGCCAGGAAGCCCAGCAGCTGGCTCCGGGTTGAAGCTCCCTTCGGCATACCAGCGTGCTCTCCGAGGAGCTTGAGCCAGTGTGCCTCGTGCCTTCCCTCTGCCTCGGCCAAGGCGAGCAGGATCTGGCGTTCTTCGCCGTCACGACGCTGGGCGAGTTCCCGGTAGACGGCGGCTTCGGCCCGCTCGTCGGCCAGGTATTGACGCCAGCGCCTGATGTCCGCGGCCGTGGGTGGGACTGGTTGGGGCGGTGTTCCGGATCCGGGGGCGGGGTCCGGAGCGGGGCTCGACGAACCGTGGGATTCCTGGTGCTTCTGCACTTTTTCTCCTGTGCTGGGTGGGGTAGTTGCGGCCCCATTGCACGCCCACTGTACCGCTTATTGGCGCGGATTTTTGGCCGGTATTCCTTAGCGGGAATGTTCGGCGTGCCTTAATTTTGGGCTAGATCCTGCCTTGCTCCGGGCGTGCCTTGACCCTCTTCAAGCACAGTGCTCAGATGGAAGGACAGGGGCGGGGGCCCTCCCCGCACTCGGTCAGCAGGCTGCTTGCCAGCCCACCAGACGGAGGTTGCAGCATGGACACCACCGAACCGCACGCCAACCACCCGGAACGGGAGACCATCGAATCAGACCCCGCTTACGACTACAGCGATGACCAGGAAGTCGACGAACCCTGGGTGGAGGAAATCGACGTCCCGGATGACGACGAGCGGGTTGTCCCCCTGGATGAAACCGAAGAATTCCGTGGGGAAGAAGACGAAGAATTCTAGGACCGTTTTCTTCTAGGCAGGGCCGTCTTCACCGAATCTGAAATGCCGCTCCAGTCCCGCCGGACGCCCGAGCGCTGCAACAGTCACCGTCAACGTCCTCGACGAATCACACCACCGCGACGGACGCACAGCCTGGGCAAGGGCCTGTGCTATCAGGTGCGCTTCGTGGTGCCGGAACCGGCTCAGGCCACCGTTCACGAACAGGGTCACCGTCCCAAGGACAAGGTCGACGCCGGGAATCACCGGGACGGTGGGCGCTTCGGATTCGGCGGGGGTGCTGAGGGCTTGGTACGGCAAGGACTGCTCCTTTGGGGAGTGCTCTTGCCCGCTCGGTTGTCTCTGGTCCGGGGCGGGCCGCTTCCTCATCCGAACCACCCGTGAACATGGGGTTGGTGTGTGGCCAGTCGGAGCTTGGCGCCACCTCTCTTGAAGCTGGGACCACTGTACTGGAGGAGTGCTGTCCGGGAGAAGTATGGCTCTCGGATCCCCTGCGTTGTGCGGCCTGGTGTGCGTGCCATGGGGCGTGGATGGGGCGCAGAGTGGCCCCGCAACGCCCGAATCTAGACGGAAAGCGCAACGGCGACGCTGCCCCGGGAAGGGGCGGCGCCGCCGTCGAACATTACTTGGGGCTGGGTCTGCTCAGCTAGCTGGCGTGGTGGCTGCTGACAGGGTGGGCCTCCAGGGGCAATTCGTCAGAGACCGCACCGGCCACGCGCTTGTCCCAAGCGGCCCGAACTTCGGGATCCGTGGGAGGCGTGAGGAGGGAAATCACGACGTATGCCACGAACGAGGCCGCCAGGCCGTAGTAGATGGGTTCGTTGGCGTAAACGCCATCGACGCTCGGAATGACTCCAGTTGCGAACAGGATCAGCAAGGCCAGAGTCAATACCGAGCCCACTGCCATGGACCAGGCAGCAGCGATACCGGTTCCGCGCTTCCAGACGAGGCCGCCGAGGATAGCGACGAGGAGGCCGCCTACCAGGATGTCGTAGGCAATGGTGAGGGCAACAACCACGTCCTGCGCGGCCATGGAGATCAGCACCGCAACGATGCCCAGGCCAAGAACCCAGTAACGGTTGGCCTTGACGTCGTGCTCGGGGTTTTCGGTGTCGTCAGTGTTGATGGTCTTGCCGAACCAGCTGGCAACGAACGGAACAACATCTGCGCGAGCCACGGTGGCGGCGGCAATCAGGGCACCTGAAGCAGTGGACATCATGGCTGCAACAGCTGCGGCCATGACCAGGCCGCCGATGCCGATGGGCAGGATGTGCGTTGCCACTTCGGCGTACACCACGTCCTTGCCGAGGTTGGCGACATCGATGTTGGGGAGCGCCACCCGGGCGGCCAGGCCGATCAAGGCACCGGCTACACCGTAGAGGATGCAGTAGACGCCGGCGGTCGCTCCACCCCAGCGTGCAACCTTGGGAGTCTTGGCGGTGAAAACGCGCTGCCAGATGTCCTGGCCGATCAGGAGTCCAAGGGTGTAAACAACGAAGTACGTGATGATCGTCTGGAGACCGATTCCGTCAATCTGGAAGAAGCTCGCATCGACGCGCTCACGGATGCCATCCAGTCCTCCGGCCGCATTCATGACGAACGGGAGCATCAGGAAGAAGATGCCTACGGTCTTGATGATGAACTGGACCTGGTCGGCCAACGTGATGGACCACATGCCACCGATGGTCGAGTAAACAAGCACAATTGCACCGCCGACGGCGATCGCCATCCAGCGTTCCCAGTCGAAGAGGACGACAAAGATGGTGGCGTATGCGCCGGTGGATGTGGCACAGAGCATGAGCGTGTAAGCCAGCATCACGATGCCGGAGGTCTGCGTAGCCTTGCTGCCGTAGCGGAGGCTCAGCATTTGGGAGACCGTGTAGATCTTCAGGCGCTGGATGGTGCCGGCGAAGAGCAAGCTCAGGAGGAGGACGCCGGAGCCGATTGCGACCACCAGCCACATCCCCGAGATGCCGAACTTGTAGCCCAAGCCGACGCCGCCGACGGTGGATGCCCCACCGAGGACAACTGCGGCCATGGTGCCTGTGTAAAGGAAGGGTCCCAGGCGGCGGCCAGCCACCAGGAAGTCGCTGTTGTTCTTGGTGCGGGACTTGCCCCACCAACCGAATGCGAGCATGGCAAGCAGGTACACCACCACAATGGCGATGTTTATGAACGATGAGTCCATGAGTGGCTCCTTGGAGCTGGTGCACGGAGGTTGGGGTTTTCGACGATACTCCTGCGCAGCGCCGAAGTCTCCGTGCTGATGATTGGAGATTGGGTTCGTGTTGTGTGCCTCACAGACAACACTTGTTGCCTATGAGGATATGTTGTGATCGGGGTAACAGTCAAGGGGCTTTGGTCATCGTTGGGCTGTTTGTGGCTCCCACAGCCCGTGATCCCGCTACTATTGCTGCAATGACAGGGCCCAATGACAGGCCTGAAAGGTTCGTGAATGAAGGCTCTCCCCGTTGAACCAAGCAACGTTCCCGTTGCCATTGGTTCCAGAATCCGCGCAGCCCGCCAGGCGCAGCGCCTCACCATCGAGCAAGTGGCGGACGCCACGGGACTGACCAAGGGCTTCCTCAGCCGCGTCGAGAGGGACCTGACCTCGCCGTCGGTCGCTTCCCTGGTAACCCTTTGCCAGGTCTTGTCCGTGTCGGTAGGGGACTTGTTTGCCGCTCCGGAAACGCACCTGACCAGGCGCGACGACGGTCCTCGGATTTCCCTGGGTGGCGAGGGCATTGTGGAGCGCTTGTTGACGGCCCGCTCGGAGCGGCGCCTGCAGATCCTTCAGGCCACTATCGAACCGCGGGGCCGTGGGGAGAACGAGCTCTACGCCGTGGACTGCGACGTTGACGTCCTTCACGTAGTCAAAGGACGCATCAAACTTATCCTGACCAACGAAGAGTATGACCTCGAAGAAGGGGACACCCTCTCCTTCCCGGGCCGTGAACCCCATACCTGGGTCAATCCCACGGACGAAACCGTCGAGGTCCTCTGGATTTTGGTGCCCGCAGCGAGCCGCTAGGCCCTTCCCGCTGCGCCGCGGTCCGTCCCAGTTGCCCGACGTTTGCCGTCCGGATTTGGTGAGTGGGCCGTGGAATCCCGCGGCCTGGCCGGCTTCACTGCGCCACCAACCGGGGAGGAGCGTCGCGTGGGAGGCTGAGGACTGCCCGAATTTCTGCAAGCATGCGCTCCGGTTCAAACCAAATGACCTCCGGCGGATACCTCAGCACCAAGAATCCGTTGACCGTGGAGGCATTATTCCTCGCAAGGTCATTCCGTAGGGATTTCCTGCTTGAGTGATACGCGAAACCGTCCACTTCCACGATGAGGAAGTCCTCAATGAGAAAGTCGACGCGTCCGATTCCAGGGATCGCTACTTGGGAGTTGAAGGCGATGCCGTGAGCGCGGAACAAGTGCTGCGCATCGATCTCCACAATGGACTCCGCACTCAGGTCCAGCTCATTGAGCGCGTCGAGAACAGGCCGTGATCGGTCTCCCCGTGACTGTTCCTTCAGTAGTTCGAGTGGCACACCGTGCAAGCGAATCGCCGATGTTGCGATTGCCGTCGATGCGGGTGGTTTCAGGCACGCCATCGCGTGCAGCACGACGTCCTCGACGGCGGCGATGGGGAGTGTGGGATGGGGATCGAACCTGTTGGTTCTGTGTCTGACGAAGCCAAGACCATGCCCGTGGTTGCAGGCCAAGTGATGGAGGTCGGGTGTTTTGCGCAGCCACAGCCCATAATGCGGGGCGGCGCTGGCACAGGAGACGTGGGCGTTGTGGCGTAGGGCCGCTGCCAACTCTGGTTTGTGTTCCCCAAGCATGAAGACGCCGCGCCGAGGCTGTCGTGCCCCTTGGCTTGACAGGCGTGCGAGGTCCGCGCGCGAGTAGCCTGCGGCCAGCAATTGCCTGGTTCGGGCAACTCCGCCGAGTTTTTGGAGGTACTGGAAGGCATCCATCAGGCCAGTCCATACGCTTCCCATGCCGCGTGAAATGACTAACTTGCCGTATGTGGGCAACGCCGGGTCGACGCCCTCTCCCAGTTTGTGCTCCGAGCCGCCGCGCTCCTCCCCGGTTGCCCCCGGATTTCGAACAATCGCCCAAGCGAGGGGCCCGGAAATTCAGGGTTTGCCTGCGGCGTGCGAGGCATCAACCGGGGAGGAGCGCGGCTGGGCGAGGGACCAACCGGGGAGGAGCGTCAAAGAAGGTCAGGAAGCTACGCCGCGAGGTCAGCCCACGTGGACCCAGGGCCGCCGGGTGATGTCCGGCTCAGCCTCACGCAGTACCTCGCGGGTCACCGGCGCGATCTCGCCCTCGCCGAAGAACAGGAACTTGCTGAGGTTGGAGATCGGATTGCCCTCGGTCCAGCGGAAGTAGATGTGCGGCATGAAACCCGTAACGTCGCGGATGTGAAGCAAGACGGCGGCAAGGGTGTTGGGCACGTTGTTGCTGTGGACTTCCAGGATCTTGAAGCCATGCCGCTTCTTTCCCACGACCTGGAGCTCCTGCTCGAAGTCTGAGCTGTCGTCCACGATGATCTCGATGAACACCGCATCGCAATCCAACGGCAGGTGGTTGGCCTGTTGCGCGTGTTGGAGCTTCTCCCGGTACCGCCCGGCGCTGAGGTGTTTTGGTTCATGCGCGATGATCCGGACCGGTCCGTCGACGTTGTTCGCAGTGAATTCGAGTGCAGTCTGGTCCATCTTGATGTGCGTGGCACGTAGCTCGAAGGCACGCCGGATCCGGGAGATGAAGCTCACCACCATGATGCCCAGAATGAACAGTGCGGCGATCTTCAAGCCGTCCGGACGCTCGATCGAGTTGACCACGGTGGTGTAGATGAAGACCAGGGAGACCACTCCGAAGCCGATGAACTGTGCCCGCTGCTTCTTGCGCCGGGCCGACAGTGTCACGGCGATGGAGGCGGAGGTGATCAAGACGAGTACACCCGTGGCATAGGCGCCTCCCTGCGCGTTGACGTCGGCTTGGAAAATAATCGTCACGATGAAGGCGATGACCGTGAAGACCAGGACGAGGGGACGCAGAGCGCGGACCCAAGCTGGTGCCATGCCGTAGCGCGGCAGGTACCTGGGGACCAGGTTCAGGAGGCCGGCCATGGCCGAAGCTCCGGCGAACCACAGGATAGCGATGGTACTGACGTCGTACACCGTGCCGAATCCGTCGCCCAGGAACTTGTGGGCGAGGAAAGCCAAGGCACGCCCATCAGCCTTGCCGCCGGGTTCGAATTCTGCGGCCGGGATCAGCATGACGGTGGTGAAGCTGGACGTGATGAGGAACGAGCTCATGATGATGGCGGCGGTGGTCAGGAGCTTGTGGGCACCTTTGATCCGGCCGGCTGGCTTCGCTTCAGTGTCGGACGGATGTCCCTTGATCTGTGGCATGACTGCGACGCCGGTCTCGAACCCCGAGAGGCCAAGGGCCAACCGTGGGAACACCAGCAGCGCAAGGGCAATCATCAGGATGGGATCGCCGTGGGATGTGTTAAGCGCAGTCCACCAGTCAGAGATGACCCGGGACTCCGTGAAGACATGGCTGATGGAGACGATGACCACCACAAGGTTCAGAGCCAGAAAAGCGGCGACCAGGACGACGGCCACGTTGATGGCTTCCTTGAATCCGCGCAGAAAGACGATGCCTAGTCCTGCAATCAGGGCCAGGGTGATGACAACCTGCTGGCCTTCCAGGAAGTGCGGAGCAAAGGGGTTCTCAATGAGGTGGGCCGTGGCGTCGGCGGCGGAGAGGGTGATGGTGATCATGAAATCCGTGGCCGCAAAGCCGAGGAGTGCCAGGACGAACAACTTGCCTCCCCATCGAGGAAGCAGGCGCTCGAGCATGGCAATGGAACCCTCGCCCCGAGGACTTTCCCTGGCAACGCGACGGTATACAGGCAGTGCGCCAGCCAAGGTGACGAAGACCAGGAGCAGCGTGGCCAACGGCGACAGCAATCCTGCCGCAAGGGCCGCGATCGCAGGCTGGTAACCCAGGGTTGAGAAGTAGTCCAGGCCCGTCAGGCACATGACCTTCCACCAAGCCTGCGGTTTGTGGGCCTCCGCAGGCTGTCCGTGGGGACCCTGCCGCTTGCCCGAGGTATCCGGCATTCCTTCCAGCAGCCACGATTTGAGGTGGAATGCCTTTTTGTGCCGGTCGGCAGGGTCGGCCGGCGGCCTCGTCAGGGTGGTCACGTTGTCCTTTCGGGCAGCAGGGTGCTGCTCACGCAAGGAGCGTATGGCCGCCTTCTGCGGCCCGACCCCCGTTTTTATGGAATCTTTACGCCTGATGTGACCGGCATCTCATGCGGGCTCGCTCCCAAGGAGAACTTGTAAACAGGTGATGCTTATTAGGAAACTTTGGGTGTATGATGGGTGTCACAGTTACTGATTCATCTCGACCTATCCACTAAGGAGTGGCGCATTTTGGAAGAGCTCCGTATTGAGGCCAACGGGAACCTTGGTCCCATCGATTCGTCCCGCATCCCGCGCTACGCCGGTGCTGCCACCTACGCCCGCCTGCCCCGCCTGGACCAGGTATCCAAGGCTGACGTCACCGTTGTTGGCGTGCCCTTTGACTCCGGTGTTTCCTACCGGCCCGGCGCCCGCTTCGGCGCGAACCATGTGCGTGAGGCCAGCCGCCTGCTGCGCCCGTACAACCCTGCCTGGGACGTCAGCCCCTTCGAGAACATCCAGGTTGCGGACGCCGGCGACATGGCGGTGAACCCGTTCAACATCAACGAAGCCATCGAGACCATCCAGCAGAACGCGCTGGACCTCACGGCCAACGGCAGCAAGCTGGTCACCCTGGGTGGCGACCACACTATCGCCCTTCCCCTCCTGAGGGCAGCAGCGGAGCGCGCCGGTGAGCCGGTGGCCATGCTCCACTTCGACGCACACCTGGACACCTGGGACACCTACTTCGGTGCGGAATACACGCACGGTACGCCGTTCCGCCGTGCAGTGGAAGAAGGCATCCTGGACACGGAGGCCATCAGCCACGTGGGTACCCGCGGTCCGCTGTATGGCAAGAAAGACCTCGACGACGACCACCGCTTTGGCTTCGGAATCGTCACCTCCGCTGACGTCTACTACCAGGGCGTCCTGGAGACGGTGGCCAAGATCCGCGACCGCATCGGAAATCGTCCGCTGTACATCTCCGTGGACATCGACGTCCTGGATCCGGCACACGCGCCCGGCACCGGTACACCCGAAGCAGGCGGCATCACCAGCCGCGAACTGCTTGAGATCATCCGTGGTTTCCGTGGCATGAACCTCGTTGGTGCGGACATTGTGGAAGTTGCCCCGGCTTATGACCACGCGGAAATCACGGGCGTGGCCGGCAGTCACGTTGCTTATGAACTGGTAACCCTCATGGCAGACAACGCCGTTGAAGGTGACCGTCACGGCGCACCGAACGGCTATGCCCAGCAGGCCTTGGGTGCACGCATCGCAGAACTCGCCCAGGCAACCGGCACCGCGGGAGAGACGCGATGATCGATTTCGATCCAGGCACCGCGGCGCCAACCCGCGGTACTGATCAGCGCAATGGTGGGGACCTCGTCGTCGAGACCCTGGAAGCGCTGGGTGCGAAGACGGTCTTCGGTATCCCGGGACAGCACGCTTTGGGTCTCTTTGACGCCATGGGCCGCGGCAACCTGCACTTCGTGTCTTCGCGTGTGGAGAACAATTCGGCGTTTGCGGCTGATGGCTACTCCCGCGCCACCGGCGAGGTGGGCGTACTGTTTCTGTCCACCGGTCCGGGTGCGTTGACCTCCCTTGCTGGTTTGCAGGAGGCTTACGCCACCGGTGTTCCCATGGTGGTTATTGCCAGCCAGATTCCGCTCGAGGGCCTGGGCGCTCGCCGCAAGGGCATGCTGCACCAGTTGGACGACCAGAAGGCTTCGGCCGCGAACGTCACCAAGAGCCAGCGCCTGATCCAGCATGCCTCGGGCATCCCGTCCGCCATCCAGGACGCCTGGACCGAGGCGATTTCCTCGCCGCAGGGTCCGGTGTGGATCGAGATTCCACAGAACGTCCTGCTGGATCCGATCATGGTCCCGCCGGTGGAGGACGCGCTCGCTGAGGCAGCAGATAACCCGCCGCGCGTCGAGCTGATCCGCGAGGCCGTGAAGTGGCTTTCGACGGCGGAACGTCCGGCCATCATCGCAGGCGGCGGTACGCGCCGTGGCCGGGCTGAGAAGTCGCTGCTCTCCATTGCCGAGCAGCTGCGCGCTCCCGTCATTTGCACTCCTGGCGGCAACGGTGCGTTCCCGTGGAAGCATGAGTTGTCCTTGCAGTCGTGGATCGAGGACCGGTACATGACCGATGTCCTGGAAGATGCCGACGTCCTCATCGTCATCGGTTCATCCCTGGGTGAAGTGACCTCCAATTACTTCACGTTCGAACCCCGCGGCCGCATCATCCAGATCGACGCCGAACCCCGCGTCCTGGAATCCAACCGGCCAGGTTTGGGCATCCGTGCCGACGCAGGCCAGGCACTCGCAGCCCTTGACGAAGCTCTCGCAGCAGCCGGTGCCGCTGACACGGTGACACGTTCCTGGCATGGCACCGCACCTGAGGACCTGGTGAAGGGAACCCTGGCCAAGGTGAAGGCCCGCCTGGAATCACAGGACCTGGCCAAGGAACTGAAGTTCATGGCCGACATCCGCGAGGCTGTCCCGGCTGATATGCAGACGTTCTGGGACATGACCATCTCCGCGTACTGGGGCTGGAGCTGCTGGGATGCTCGCGAGGGCCAGTTCCATTCCGCGCAGGGTGCTGGTGGCCTCGGCTACGGTTTCCCGGCAGCCATTGGCGGCGCCGTGGGATTGGAAACCACCGGCAAACCGAGTCGAGTGCTTGCCGTATCCGGTGACGGTTCCTCCATGTACTCCATCTCCGAACTTGCCACGGCGAAGCAGCACAACATCCCGGTCACCTGGCTGATCGTGGACGACGGCGGCTACGGCATCCTCCGCGAATACATGGTGGGCGCTTTCGGCAAGGCCACGGCCACCGAGCTTGCACGACCGGATTTCGTCAAGCTGGCCGAGTCCTTCGGTGTTCCGGCCCGCCGGGTGCCACCGGAGGAAGTGGGGGACGCTCTCAAGGAGTCCTTCGAAGCTGACGGCCCCAACGTCGTCGTGGTTGAGACGCTGCTGAAGATGTTCGGCCCCACCCACCTGGACCACTAGGTACCCAAGATCAAGCCCCGCACGCTATCCGTGCGGGGCTTGATGCTTTTAAGGGTCCAGTCGTTTCTTTAGTTTCCCAAAGCAATCAATATGAGTTATAGTTGCTCTAGGCAAACAAAAAAGGGGTGTTTTCCATGTCCGTCGGTTCTGCCACAGCAACCGATCTTGTGCATCAAATATTCGACCTCCAGCGCACTCTGCGCTGCGTGGTAACCGCCCACATGGCCCGCGTTCCCGACGTCGGGATGGCGGTCCAAGGCGTCATGCGCTTTATCGGCGAGGGGGAGACCCGGGCAACAGCACTGGCTGCCCGCCTGGGCGTCAGCGCGCCGGTCCTGAGCAGGCATGTGGCCGAACTGGAGGAACTTGGCTTCGTCGCCAGGCGGCCTGATCCGGCGGACGGCAGGGCCCAGCTCCTTGCCCTGACGGAGGATGGTGCGGCGAAGCTGCGCGACTTCGAAGAACAACGCAGCGTGAGGCTGCGGGATTACCTGGCGGATTGGAGCGAGGCTGACGCCCTCGAGGCCTCCCAGGTCATCAACAAACTCACCACGTCCCTCAAGGACTCAATCCGGGCAACGGCGGCCGGCTCCACTACGACGACTCACACAGCTTAGGAGCCACGCATGGCCACACCAATTCAGAATGCCGCCCTGGGGAATACCGCAGCACCCATGACCCACCGGCAAATCATGGAAGCCCTCACAGGTCTTCTCGCTGCCTTCTTCACCGCGATCCTCAGCAGCACAATCGTCGCCAATGCGCTGCCAACCATCATGTCCGAACTCAAGGGCACGCAAACTGACTTCGCCTGGGTCATCACCGCCGCTTTGCTGGCGAACGCAGCCACTACACCCATCTGGGGAAAGCTCGCTGACCTCTTCGACAAGAAGCTCCTGGTTCAGCTGAGCATCATTATTTTCGTGGCGGGCTCCGTCATGGCCGGCTTGTCCGAGACGATTCCGCTGCTGCTTACTGCGCGTGTCATTCAAGGCATCGCCATGGGTGGCCTCACCGCCCTGGCCCAGGCAATCATCGGTTCCATGATCCCGCCGCGGGATCGTGGTAAGTACTCCGGCTACATGGGTGCCGTGATGGCGGTGGGCACTGCCGGCGGCCCGCTGCTGGGTGGTTTCATTGTGGACAGCCCGCTCGGCTGGCGCTGGACCTTCTTCGTCTGCGTGCCACTGGCTGTGATTGCGCTCATTTTGCTTCAGGTGACCCTGAAGATCCAGCACATCAAGCGTCCTGCCAAGATCGACTGGCTCGGCTCCATCCTGCTGACCTCCGGCGTAAGCCTGCTCCTGATCTGGGTTTCCTTCGCCGGCAACCCGGACTACTACGACTGGTTCTCCTGGCAGTCAGCCCTCATGGTGGGCGGCGGCGTAGTGCTGCTGGCGTTGCTGGTGCTGGTGGAAACCAAGGTTGCCCAGCCGATCATTCCGCTCAAGATCATCTCCGAGCGCACCACAGCTCTTGCCATCATCGCGTCGATCGCGGTCGGTATCGCCATGTTCGGATCCTCTACGTTCCTCGGCCAGTACTTCCAGGTTGCCCGTGGAGCCACACCCACTGAGGCTGGCCTGCTGACGCTGCCAATGATCGCCGGCAACCTCATTGGTTCTGTGGCATCGGGCGTCCTGATCAGCCGCTTTGGCAAATGGAAGCGGTTCCTGATCGCAGGCTCCGTGCTCCTGATCGGCGGCCTCGCCTTCGCCGGCACCATGGACCACACCACTGAACTGTGGATCGTTGCCATCTACACCGGTGTGTTCGGCCTCGGCTTGGGCATGCTCATGCAGAACCTGGTGCTCGCCGTGCAGAACACGGTCCAGGCCAAGGACATTGGAACGGCCAGTGCCTCAGTGGCCTTCTTCCGCTCCGTTGGTGGTGCAATCGGCGTATCCGTACTTGGTGCCATCATGTCCAACCACGTGAAGGACCTGGCCGTTCAAGGGATGGCCGCCGCCGGCATTCCGGTTCAAGGTGGCGGGTCCGGTGCCAGCATGGACCTGGCCGATATGCCCGCGCCCATCGCTGAGATCATGCGCGCCGCTTACGGGGACGCCACCGCACAGATCTTCCTGATCTCCGCGATCATCAGCGTAGTGGCACTCCTGGCCGTGCTGTTCATCAAGGAACGCCCGCTGCGGCGCACTGTCGACGCGGCACCGGAGAAGGAACTCGTGGCGACGGCGTCCGGAGATGCTGCCATGTCTCTGGATACCACTTCCCTGGATACCGCTGACGCCCGCGCCGCTCAGGTTGGGAAGTCCGACGACGGCGCACGCCGCTTGGGTGCCGAGCCCGCCGTTTCAGGGGGCGGCCGTCAGGTTCCGGTGGGGGAGCACCAAGGGCAGGCCACGGACTCCGGATCCGATCTTGACCTCGAATTCGCGCGGATCCTGACCCAGGAACGTCCCCCGGCAACTGCCGACGTCAAGGAATTGCAGGAACAAGTGTCCCGCACCCAGTACGTCCTGGCCGAACAGCAATTGCAGCTGAGCCGGGCCAACGTTGAGCTGCAGGCACGTTTGCGGGAGCAGCAGACGGTCGCGGAGCAGCAGGCCCATACCGCGGAAAAGCTCGCCGCCCTCCGCAAGGAGCTCAAGCGTGAACGCAAGCAGCAGGAACGCATGGCGTTGATGCTCCTCCAAGGCATAGAAGCACGTTCGGACCACGGCAAGCACGCGGGCTAACCATCACAGATCCTGCCCTCGTTCGAAATTCCTGACGTACTACGCGGGGCGTGGCGAACGAGGGCGGGACGAACAAGTGCGGGAGCGAAAGCGCCGGCTGGGTGACCAGCCGGCGTTTTTGTTGCCTGCTGCGGTTGGTCCGGCCTGCTGCGGTTGGTCCGGCCTGCCGCGGCTGTGGTGCCTGCGCCAGCGGGAGCACATCCGACACGGGAAATACTCCGCTGGGATGATCTTTTCCCTAGGTTGTTTCGCCGAGGCAACGGATTTCGTAGAGTAGGGAGGCTAATACTGTCAGCCCCTGCTGCAACACTTCTCTTACTTCATTCACGCACTCTTTCTAAGGACCTGTGGGCATGCTTGTCACCCTTATACGGCGCTACTCCAAGCCGTATTTGCCGCAGATAGTGGCCGTCCTCATATTCCAGTTGGCGTCCACCATTGCCACGCTCTACCTCCCAAGCCTCAACGCCAAAATCATTGACGAGGGAGTCTCCCGCGGCGACACCGACTTCATTTGGCGGACCGGCGCGCTGATGCTAGCCGTCGCACTGGCTCAGGTGCTCACCGCCGTCGCGGCCGTCTACTTCGGTGCGCGGACAGCGATGGCGATCGGCCGGGACCTCCGGCGCAGCGTCTACCGCCAAGTGAGCAGTTTTTCCGCCCAGGACGTGAACCGTTTTGGTGCTCCTACATTGATCACCCGCGGCACCAATGATGTCCAGCAGGTCCAGATGCTGGTGCTGATGGGCCTGAACTTCATGGTCTCCACACCCATCATGTGCGTGGGTGGCATCATCATGGCCCTCCGCGAGGACCTCAGCCTGTCCTGGTTGGTCTGGGTTTCCGTGCCCCTCCTGGTGGCAGTCGTGGGCTACCTCGTGGTTCGGTTGATGCCGTTGTTCCGTTCTATGCAAACCAAGATCGATGCCATCAACGGTGTGCTGCGCGAGCAAATCATTGGTATCCGGGTTGTCCGCGCCTTCGTGCGCGAACCTTATGAAGCCAAGCGTTTCGGTGACGCCAACCAGGACCTCACCGCCGTCTCCGTGAAGATCGGCAATCTCTTTGTCCTGATGTTCCCGGCCATCGGCATGATCCTGCACCTGTCCACTGCGGCGGTGCTGTGGTTCGGCGGTCAGCGTGTGGACTCCGGTGACATGCAGGTGGGCTCGCTTACGGCTTTCCTGCAGTACCTTCTGCAAATCCTGATGGCAGTCATGATGGGAACCTTCATGGCCATGATGATTCCCCGTGCTTCCGTCTGTGCAGACCGAATCGGCGAGGTGCTGGACGTGGAGCCTTCAATCCACAACCCGACATCCCCCGTGGTTCCGGCTGAAAAGAAGGGCCACGTGGAGTTCCGCGATGTCACCTTCAAGTACCCCGGAGCCGAGGCACCGGTGCTGAGCAACATTTCCTTCACCGCTGAGCCGGGCAAGACCCTGGCGATCATCGGTTCCACGGGCGCAGGCAAGACCACCCTGGTCTCTCTGCTGCCGCGGCTTTACGATGTCGCCTCAGGTGATGTCCTGCTCGACGGCGTCCCTGTCACCGAACTGGATGCGTCGGAGATCACCAGCCGCGTCTCGGCTGTGCCGCAGAAGCCGTATCTTTTCTCCGGGACCATCGAGCACAACCTGCGCTTCGGCAAGCCCGAGGCTACGGACGAGGAACTGTGGGAGGCGCTGGAAACTGCGCAGGCCAAGGGCTTCGTTGAGGAAAAGTCCTCCGGCCTGAACCGGCGGATCGCCCAGGGCGGCACCAACGTCTCCGGTGGCCAGCGCCAGCGCCTTTCCATTGCCAGGGCCCTGGTGACCAAGCCGAATGTCTACTTGTTTGACGATTCCTTCTCCGCTTTGGACGTTGCCACCGATGCTAGGCTCCGGAAGGCCTTGAAGGCCAAGACACGTGACGCCACGGTCATCATCGTTGCCCAACGCGTCTCGACCATTGCCGATGCGGACGAGATCCTCGTTCTGGATAACGGCCGGATCGTGGACCGCGGAACGCACGACGAACTGCTGGAAACCTCGCCCACGTACCAGGAAATCGTTGAATCCCAGCTGAGTGTAGAGGAAGTCGCATGAGCGAGCAGAACCAGCAGAAGAAGCGTGGCTGGGCTGCCAAGGCAGAGGCCGCGAAGAATGCCCAGGCTCCAGACGAGGCAGACGTGGCAACCGAGGCACTTGATGACGACGACTTCGTAGAGGAGGAGTACGTCCCGTCGGAAGCCGATGGCGGTATGTTCGGCGATGTGCCCGCCAAGAAAGCCAAGGAGTTCTGGCCATCAGCCAAGCGACTCATGGGCTTGTTGAAGCCTGAGAGTGTTGGCGTCTACATCGTGATCGGCCTTGTGGTGGTCTCGGTGGTCCTGAACGTGATTGCGCCCAAGATTCTGGGCAGTGCGATGGACGTGATCTTCGGCGGCGTCATGGGCAAGCAGCTGCCGCCCGGCGTCTCCCAGGAACAGTTCGTCGAGCTCATGCGTCAGCAAGGCCAAGAGAACTTTGCGGACATGGTCTCCAAGATGCAACTCACCAACGGGATCGATTTCCCCAAGCTGACGTTCCTCATTTCGATCGTGCTCTTGATGTACTTTGTGGCCAACATCTTCCTGTGGGCCCAGGGCTGGCTGCTCAACAGGATCGTCATGCGCGTCATCAAGAAGCTCCGTAATGACGTCCAGGAAAAGCTCAACAGGCTCCCGCTGAACTACTTCGACACCCGCCAGCGCGGCGACATCCTCTCCCGCGTGACGAACGACGTCGACAACGTCCAGCAGGGATTGCAGCAGGCGTTCGCGCAACTGGTCAGCTCGGTGCTTACCGTCTTGGGCATCACCGTGATGATGTTCATCGTGTCGTGGGAGCTGGCACTGATCGCACTGATTGCGCTGCCTCTCTCCGGTGTCATGGCCGGCGTCATTGGTGCCAGGAGCCAGAAGCTCTTCGCTGCACAGTGGAAGAACACCGGCTCGCTCAATGGCCAGATCGAGGAATCATTCTCCGGGCATGACCTGGTCAAGGTGTTTGGCCGGGATGCTGACATGCTGGTGCGCTTCGATGAACGCAATGAGGCCCTGTACAAGGCCTCGTTCGGCGCCCAGTTTGTTTCCGGCGTAATTTTCCCGGCCATGAACTTCGTGTCCTACCTGTCCTACGTCGGCATTGCGGTAGTTGGCGGCCTGCGGGTTGCCTCAGGTTCGATGAGCCTTGGCGATGCCACAGCCTTCATCCAGTACTCGCGGGAATTCACCCAGCCGCTGGGCCAGATCGCTGGCATGGCCAACATGCTGCAGTCCGGTGTGGCCTCGGCCGAACGCGTTTTTGAATTCCTCGACGCCGATGAAGAGGTTGAAGAGACCGGCACCCGCCACC
The DNA here is from genome assembly GCF_056395565.1 of Paenarthrobacter sp. 10L412. Classification (NCBI taxonomy): domain Bacteria; kingdom Bacillati; phylum Actinomycetota; class Actinomycetes; order Micrococcales; family Micrococcaceae; genus Paenarthrobacter; species Paenarthrobacter sp. 10L412. Next base: position 112,131 of record NZ_JBFTJT010000012.1, read on the forward strand.
TGCCGGCCAAGACCGACGGCCACGTGGAGTTCGAGCATGTCTCCTTCAGCTACGTGGAGGACAAGCCCCTCATCGAGGACCTGTCCTTCAGCGCGGAGCCTGGCCACACCGTGGCGATCGTCGGACCCACCGGGGCCGGAAAGACCACCTTGGTGAACCTGGTAATGCGCTTCTACGAGCTCAATGCCGGACGCATCACGTTGGACGGCGTGGACATCAAGGATCTCAGCCGCTCCGAGCTGCGGTCCAAGGTGGGCATGGTGCTGCAGGATGCCTGGCTCTTCGGCGGGACCATCTACGACAACATCAAGTACGGCAACCTGGACGCCACCGAGGCACAAATCATGGAAGCGGCCAAGGCCACTTACGTGGACCGCTTCGTCCGGGCATTGCCGGACGGTTACCAGACGATCATCGACGAAGAAGGCAATAACGTCAGCGCAGGTGAGAAGCAGCTCATCACCATCGCACGTGCATTCGTCTCCGATCCTTCGCTGTTGATCCTTGATGAAGCTACGAGCTCGGTGGATACCCGTACTGAGCTGCTGCTGCAGAAGGCCATGGCCGCCCTCCGCACGGACCGGACGAGTTTCGTCATCGCCCACCGTCTGTCCACTATCCGCGACGCCGATACCATCCTGGTGATGGAGAACGGGCAGATCGTGGAGCAGGGCAACCACAACCAGTTGCTGGTGCTCCAAGGCGCCTACTACCGCCTCTACATGTCACAGTTTGCCGGTGAGGAAGAGACCGCCGTGGATGATTCGACGGCGGTGCACAGCTGAGCGCGGATTCCCTGAGTACCGGGGTGCAAGCCCAGCATTCCGTGGCACCCCAGCGCATTGAGGTACTCGTACCTATGCGCTGGGGTGACATGGATGCGTACGGGCATATCAACAATGTGCAGATCGTTCGGATGCTGGAAGAAGCCCGAATCGCGGCTTTCGGACCACCACGAGGTGCTGGCCTTCCAGGGGTAGAACCACCGGCTGCCCTCTTCAATGATGTTGAAGAGGGCACCATGACGCTGGTTGTGGAGCACAAAGTCCGGTACGTGCGGACTTTGGAATACCGCAACATCCCCGCGGTGGTGGAGATTTGGGTTGGCGTCGTCAAGGGGGCCAGCTTTGATTTGCACTACGTCATCAAGGACCCCGTCACACGGGAAAACTGCGTCAAGGCCGTTACACACCTGGCCTTCGTGGCGGAAGCTACCGGCAGAGTCCTCAGGCTCACTCCGGACCAGAAGGAAAAGCTGGAGCGTTACCGCGCGTAGAGTTTCACCATGAAACTTGAAATCGCCGTGGTGAGCGCGGCGGGCGCCGGTACGGCCGCATCCGAAGGTGCCGATCGGATTGAGCTCTGCAGCAGCCTGGAACTTGGCGGCATCACACCCAGCCAGGGACTCATGGAAGCCAGCATTGAACACGTTGCCGGGCGCCTTGAGATCCATCCCTTGGTGAGATGCCGTCCCGGCGATTTCCACTACTCCGCCTCGGATGTGGACACCATGGTGCACGAGGTACGTCACCTGCTGGCTCAGGGCGCCCACGGCATAGTCGTGGGCGCCCTGACCGCAGAGGGCGACATCGATGTTCACGCGGTCCAACGCCTGGTGGATTCTGCCCGGCAGGGCAACCCTGAAGCGCAGTTGACCTTCCATCGAGCGATCGACCAATCACGGGACCCGTTGGCCACCCTTGATCAGTTGTTGGAACTCGGCTTCACCCGGGTACTCACGTCCGGCCACGAGGCCACAGCAGGTGCAGGCCTTGCCAACCTTTCCGAGATGGTGGAGCGGGCCGGGGGAGCCCTGGAAATCATGGCCGGCGGCGGACTGAAGCTTGGTGACATCCCGGCGATGCACGCGGCCGGCCTCTCGGCCGTTCATCTGTCCGCCAAGAGAACTGTCTCTACGCTGGGTCAACGAACCATATCCCTTGGCGCACACGACGCTGCCGACCCCACTGCCTATACCGTCACAGACCGTGAAACGGTCCGCATGGCGAGGGCGGAGATCAACGCGCTGGAACTCGGTGCTCCTCCCGAATAGTTTCCACTGCGGCATAGGTTCCACTCCCGAACAGCTTCCACTGCCGGGTCAGCCGCCCCACATTGCCTGGTTGAGGGGAGTAACCGTGAGGCTTTCCAGCCGTGCCGTTCCTCCTTCTGAGAAGACCGAGATGTGGGTCGCCCCAGCGCTTGGAAAGACTTGGTCCGTGATGGTGGTCAGGCCGTCCTGGGCGAAGAGCTCCACAGATGCACGGTCCACGTACAGGCGAAGGCGAAGCCGGCCATTGATCAACTCCACCCGCGGGTCCTCTACTGAACTGAAGGCTGGATGGAATCCTTCGTTGCCTGAGTTGGTCCTGTCGACGGCAAGCCGTTTCGTGGAGGGAGCGTAGCCGATGCGGGTTGCTTCGGTTCCCTTGTCGAGGACTTTCAGGCCAAACGCCGACGCGGTTCCGGGCGAGAACTCTGCGTCAACCTGGACCACATCGCCTGTGATGGGAAGTGTGGTTGTTCCCGGCGTGATGTCCTGGGCCGGCGCCGTGTACGCTGCTGCCGTGTTCTTCAAGGCATCGGCTTGGGACACCACCTGCTGCCGCAGCCGCGGGCCCTCGGACGTCTGTGTAAGGACGACTTCACGCGGCAACGCCATGGTTCCGCGCCACGTGCTGGTGGGAGTGTCCTGGCCGTAGTCCCAGTTGTTCATCCAGCCCAGCATGATGCGTTTGCCGTCTGGAGCATTGTTGAAGGACACCGTGGCGTAGTAGTCCCTGCCCCAGTCCAGCCAATCGTGCTGCTCCAGGTAGGAGGCATCCGAGGAAACGAATTCGTCGGCGAGGATGTGTCCCCAACCGCCGCGGTTGTTGTCCACGATCTTGATGGTGGCCTGGCTGCCTTTGTAGGCGCTGACGTCCCAGGCTTTCCACTCCAGATGTTCGGAGTCGCTGCCGGTGGCGGTACGGACTGTTTGACCATTGACCACGAGGTTCACGGTGGTTTCAGCACTTCTGGGCTTCGCCGGTTCCGAACCCAACACCATGTTGTCCAGTGTCAGGTGGCCCCAAGGCCCGGTTGCGTTGTCCACAACCCGGATGCGGGCGATTTGGCCGTACCAGGGGGAAACGTCCCAGTTCTCCCAGTTCAGGTCGCCCGAATTGGTGCCCGTTGAGGTGCGCACCGGCACTCCTCCCACCAGCAGCTCAACCTGGAGCTCTCCGTTGGTGCGGCTGCCGCCACCCAGGAGGAAGCCGATGTTGGTGCTGGTCAGGTAAAACTCGGGGGACGTGATGGTGCCGACGTTATTGTCCTGGTACGGGCCGCCTTCGAAAGTGTTGATCCGTTTCCCGATGGCGAATTCACCGCCCGACGTCGAGGGGTTCAGTGCCGCTTGGAAGTCGCCGGTGAGCTGCCAGCCGGCTTGCGTGAGGGTCCCGGAGTAGTCGAAGCCGTCGAACAGCAGGTAGCCCGGAGGGGCCTGGTTTCCCGACTGTTTCCCGGCTTCCTGCGGGTGTTTTCCGCCGCCGACGAGGAAGTTGAGGTAGTCCTTGTCCAGGGTGAAAGGTGCTGATTCCATGGTTCCCACGGGAGCATCTCCACCATGGAAGCCATTAACCAGCCCGGCTCCGATGGTGCCGGTAACCGTCATTTGTCCTGAAAGACTTCCGGAGGCGGGGGCGCTTCCCCAGGGCCCGGAACTGTTTGACGGATCGTTCTGGACGTTCCAGCCGCTGTAGTTGCCACTGTTGAAGCCGGCAAGGACGTTTCCGGGGGGAAGCTGGCTGGCGGGATCTATATTTTCGGCGGTGAAGGACGTGCCGTTGAAGGTTCCAACGAAGTATTGTCCGCCGCTGCCGCCGGCGACGGCTCCAGGATTGATGTTCACGGAGAGGACCCACTTGACGTTATTCGGGTCTCCGTCAACCGCTAGGGGGAACAGATCAGGGCATTCCCACTGCCCGCCGACCGCATTTGCTGGACCGAAGTCATCCAGATAAGTCCATTGCTTCAAGTCGTTGCTCTTATAGAAGAGGACGCGGTGTTCGTCGGCTTCAACGGCTGCCATGACCCAGTAGTCCGGACCAGTGGGGGAGTCGTACCAGAAGACTTTGGGGTCGCGGAAGCTGGAGGTGTTCCTGCTCAGGACCGGGTTGTTGCCGTACTTGGTCCAGGTTTGTCCGTCGTCGGTGCTGAACGCCAGCGACTGCGCTTGTTTGCCGGCGAGGGTGGGGTGGGCCGCAGTGTAATTGCTCGTGTAGATGGCCACCAACGGTGGATTTTGGAGGGTCCCGAGCCCGCTGGTGTTCTGGGTGTCCACCACTACGGATCCGGAGAAGATTTCCTCGATGACCTGGCCGGATCCATTGAAGCCCCGCGGAATGGCGAGTGGTTGTTCGTCCCAGTGGATCAGGTCGGTGGAGGAGGCGTGGCCCCAGCTCATGTCACCCCAGCGTGTCCCGTTGGGGTTGTACTGGTAATACATGTGGTATTTCCCGTTGTGGAAGACGAGCCCGTTGGGATCGTTCATCCAGTTCGCTTCCGGCGTGTAGTGCAGGTAGGGCCGGTATTGGTGGGTGGCCGGATCCGGGTCGGTGGCCTGGGCGGTGGCTGCAAAGGAGAATGAGGCAGCGGTGAGTGCCACGGCCGCCCCGATCGAGATGAGGGCTTTGGTGCGTCTTGTCATCGTTGACAGACCTTTCGTCAAGGGCTTGCGTTGCAGGATGACGACGGCGGACCCGCCTCGTGGGGCGACGCCCGCCGTCGTCGTTACTTATGCCGTGCGATGACGCCGTGCTGTTGCGGCGTTCGGTTTACGGCGTTGCCCTGAACGCATAATTGGACGCGTACCGAACCACCTGGTTGCTATCGCCGCTGTCCAGCACCTTGGACCCGGAAGTTGATGCATCCAGGACTACGGTGTGCACGGCGATGGCCGAGACGGTGTTGTTAGTGGCGATGAAGTTGTTGTTTCCGGAAGCCACCAAAATGATGGTGGGCGTCTGCCCCGACGGCGAGACCGATCCGGAGGCGACGTCGTAGCTGAAGTGGTTTCCAGTCACGGTGTTGTTGCTGCCCGCGATGTGCACCAGGCCGAAGAGATCATCCAGGCCGTTGTTGTAGGGCTTGAGGGGATCGAACGGTTCCATCTGGCGCAGGAAGTGATTGGCTCCAACGAGGTTTTCGGTGCAGCTTCCTTCGAAATTCACCATGCCGGGGTAGAAGGCATGGAAGCGGTTGGAGGTGATGGAAGAGCGGGTGCAGTCTTTGAAGTGCACGCTGCTCTTGCCCCGGGGGAAGACGTTGTTGCCCGTGACCAGCAACCCCATGTGCCCCTCGGCGAAGATCGAGAATCCCACGAAGCCGGCACCAACGAGGTTGTCAGTAACTTTCGAGGCCTGGCCTGATCCTGTCAGCTCCACGCAGGATCCACATTCGGCAAGGAAGTTGCTGCTGACGCTCAGGGCATCGGTGTCCCTCACCACAAGCCCATGCTCGAGGTACACCATCCCCATGCGTTCCACCCGGCAGGAATCGTTGGCAGAATCGAAGCGGATGCCTGTTTTGCCGTTGGTGTAGTCGTTTTCGTTGGAACCGAAGGACACGCCGTCAAGGCAGAAGTTCTCGAACACCACCGCGCTGATCCGTGGGTCGCCTGTGCGGTAGACCCGGAAGGCGTCGGTGTTTCCATCGGTGTTTTCCACCCTGACGCGGCTGGCACCGGGGTTGATCTCGTGCCAGCCCGACGTATTGCCGGCGTTGTAGCGGATGCTTAACGAGGTGAAGCCATGGCCCGATCCGCGGATGGTCAGGAAGCTGATGTCCACATTAACCCGGGTCTTCAAGGAGTAGTCTCCCGGCGGGATGTAGATCACGGCACCGGGCTTGGACGCCTGGCTGGTCTGCTGGCTCTTGATGTCAGCGATGATGCTGTTAATGATGAGCCCGATGTCGTTGTACGGGGTAGCGGACGGATTCCCTGGCACGCTCCAGGTGGTGACGTCATAGACGGTGGTCAAAGCTGGTTCTCCTCACATCGTTGGGGGACTGAACTGTGCTGCTTCTCTTCAAGTGCGTCCGGAACCGCGAGCGCCGTGCTCTGCATGCTCGCTCGTGCCTCGCTTGGACGCATGCTGCCGCACGCCTCCGGCGGTTCCGGGTGGTTCTACAGAAGGGTGGTTCTACAGACGGCTGCTCTATAGACGGTCGCTTTACAGGACGCCGATCAGGTGGCGGTGCCCCTGTTGCCGGGGACCGGCGTCGGGCGCTGCTGACACTTGTTCAGATGCTGCGGCAGCAGCGTTGCCGGTGGCCGCGACGGCGAAGGCGACGGCGGCCGACGCCGTAAGCGCGCGGAGCACAATTCGCCGGCTGATGTCCGGGATGGGTTTCATACGTTCTCCTTTGAAGGGGATGCCCACTGGGCACAGCGGATGCCAAAAACTGCCAAATCGGCCAAAATATGCCAAAACGGTTTATCTGCTAGCGTCGATGACTCTAGGGCTGGCGCATCCGGCGCGTCAAGACGCCAAACTGGCCAAAATGTGACGCTTGACATACTGCCGAAATCGGGCCTATGGTGTTGCCAAGTCGTTTTGGCAAAACGATTCTCCATCCCCAAAGATTCTTTCAATCCCGTTCCAAGAGAAAGTCGACAGCGATGTCCACTCGAAAGACCATCTCCAGGCTCGTCACACTCGGCGGCCTCTGCACTGCCGTCGCACTCGCTGCTACTGGTTGCGGTGCCGGGGGCCCCGCACCAACATCCGGAAGCGCATCCAGCACAGTCAATGTCCTGGTGGAAGCAGGAGGCCACGCCGAGCTCACAGGCGTTGCCCAGCAATGCAAGAAAGACACCGGCCTTGACGTCAACTTCGTCGAACTGCCCTATGACGGCATGTTCAACCGGCTCTCCAGTGAGTTCTCCTCCGGCAATGTCTCCTTCGACGTCGCGGCATTGGACTCCGTGTGGCTCCCCAGCTTCAAGGATGCAGTCCAGCCAATCGATGAACTGTTCACCGATGAAGCCAAGAAGGACATTTTCCCCGCCCTCGTGAAGGAAGCCAACGTTGACGGCCACTTCATCGGAATGCCGGCATGGACCAACGCAGAGATCATCCTGTACCGCAAGGATCTCTTCGAGGACGCCAAGAACAAGGCAGATTTCAAGGCAAAGTACGGCTACGACCTGGCAGCTCCCACCACGTGGAAGCAGTACCAAGACATCTCCGAATTCTTCACCAAGGACGGCATGTATGGCACGGACGTGAAGGGCGCCGTGGAAACGGAATGGCTTGCCCACGTCCTGCAGGCCGGCTCGCCGATGGTCCTTGATGCGAACAACAACGTGATCATCGATAACGCCGCCCACAAGGAAGCGCTCGACTTCTACGTCAGCCTCACCAAGGACGCCCCTCCGGGTGCTGCACAGGTTGACTGGGCTGCGGCACAGAACCTGTTCAACCAGGGCAAGACCGCCATGACCCGCTTCTGGGCCCACGCCTACCGGCAGATCCCCAAGGACTCTCCCGTTGCAGGCAAGGTGGGAGCTGCAGCGATGATTGGCGGCAGCGCCGGCGTCGCGGGTGTTCCGGGCCCGTGGTACCTGTCCGTACCCAAGGCGACCAAGAACGCGGATGCAGCCAAGAAGTTCATCAAGTGCGCGTACGACTACAACAGCATGGGTGTGGAATCCAGCCTCGGACTCGCCTCGCGCATCTCAGCGTTTGAGAAGTACCAGAACCAGCCGGGCTACGAGAGCTTCAAGCCGCTGATCGAAACGCTCAACGGCAAGGCAACCGCAACGCGTCCGGCAACAGCCAAGTGGCAGCAGATTGTGGACACCGTGCTGGTTCCGCTCCTGCAGAAGGCTGTAGCTGGCGGCGACTCCGCCACCCTCCTGGCTGACGCCAAGAAGCAGATCCAGGACCTCCTCAAGTAAAGACTCCGCGGCCGGCACCAGCCGACTCAGCCGGTGCCGGCCGCGGCCCCAACAAACAGAAGAGAAAATCGTGCGTATCTCCGATCGCCGCTTCGCCCTATACCTCATGACCCCAGCGGCACTGTTCCTGGCCGTGTTTGTGGCCTACCCGCTGTTCCGCCTCGTCGCAGACAGCTTTTTCAAGATCTCGCCCATCGCGGGCGGCCCGCGTGACTTTGTCGGATTCCAAAACTATGCGGCGGCGTTCGCCTCCGAAGCCTTCATGGGTGCCGGCTGGCGAACCCTGGCTTACACAGTAGTGGTGGTGACGCTCGAGTTCGCGCTCGGCCTGGGGATGGCCCTCCTGTTCACCACGCTCGGACGCAAGTCCCAGATCTGGCGAACGGTCTTCCTTTACCCGCTGATGATTGCGCCGATCGTGGCCGGCCTGCTCTGGAAGTTCCTCATGATCGATAACTTCGGCCTCATCGGGACCATCCTGCACCAAGCAGGCATCCTCTCCAACCCCAACCAGATCGGCTGGCTCTCGGACCCGAACATCGTGCTGTTCTCGGTGGCCGTCCCGGACATCTGGCTCACGACGTCCTTCATGTGCCTGGTCCTATTCGCCGGCCTCCAAAACATCCCCGGCGACCTCATCGAGGCAGCCCGCCTGGACGGCGCCAAGGCACCGGCGCTTCTGTTCCAGATCATCCTTCCGCTCCTCCGCCCGGTGATCGCCGTGGCACTGGTGGTCCGCGGAATCGATGCCGCCCGGGCCTTTGACACCATCCTCATCCAAACCAACGGCGGCCCGCAGTCCGCTTCCGAAACCATGAGCCTGCTGATCTACCGGACCATGATCCGCTTCGGCGATCCCGGCCTGGCCAGCGCCATGGGCACCATCTACCTGCTGGCGATGCTCGCCGTCGCATTCTTCGCGGTGGCCACCATCTGGCGGCCAGGGAAGGACAACTGATGAGCGCCGCAGAAACCGCGCACGACGGCGGGACACCGGCTTCCGCTGCTGGCAACGGGCCGCGTCGCGCGGCCATGGTCGCCCGGCTCACAGCAGCCAAGCACGCGCAAGCAGCCGAGCAGACGCAATCAGCGAAGCAAACACCCGGTGACCCGACAGGCAAAACTGTGCGGCCGCCGTCGGGGGCTACTGAGCCAAGCGCCCCGCGCAAGCGTCGTGGTGTAAACCGCGAAGGCCTTGAGGCTGGACGTCGCAGCACGCGTACCATCCTGTGGATCCTGCTGGCCGCAGCCATGGTGCTGTACGGGTTCCCATTCCTGTACCTGCTGTTTACGTCCTTCAAAACCCCGATCGATACCATCGCCGTTCCACCCACCATCCTTCCCAAGGAATGGACGCTGGAGAATTACGCGAACGCCCTGGGCCGCAGCGGTGTGTTGGCTTCGTTCATCAACAGCATCCAGACCGCGATCATCAGCACCCTGCTTTCGCTGGTGCTGGCTGTCCCGGCGGCTTACGGCATCACGCGCTACAAGACTCCGAGCGGCAGGGTGTTCATCATGGCCGCACTGGTCACCCGCATGGTGCCGCCGGTAGCAATCGGTATCCCGCTGGCATCCATGATGGCTTCGGCTGGTTTGGCGGATACGCCGATCGCGTTGTCCATTGCCCACACCACCATTTCCCTGCCGCTCTCCATCTGGCTGATGTCCAGCTTCTTTGAGGCTGTTCCCCGCGACCTGGAAGAGGCAGCAACCGTGGATGGCTGCAGCAGGCTCGGTGCGCTCTGGCGGGTGGTGATCCCGGTGGTTTCCGGAGGCATCGCCGTCACCGCGATCTTCGCTTTCCTGGCCTCATGGAACGAGTTCCTCTTCGCGCTGCTGATGACCGCCATCCGCTCGCAGACCACTCCAGTGGTCATCGCGAACTTCCAGACCCAGTTCGGCCTGGACTGGGGATCCATGACGGCGCTGGCCGCCGTGTACTCGATCCCGGTCATCCTTCTCACCCTTCTCCTGCAGCGCAAGATCGTCGCAGGCATGACGCTCGGCGCCGTCAAGGGCTAAGAAGCCGTCAAGGGCTGAGAAACCACACCACAAAAAGGGCAGAAGCTATGTCAAGCAACAACTACTACGACGTGACTACGTGGCCGGTCGGTAATCCGTCCGAGGACGTCGGTGAAGTGATCAACAGCATCATCGCCGACGTCAAGGCCCGGCAGGCAGCCAGTGATGTGAACAATGGAGGAAAGCCAGGAGCGGTGATTTACCTTCCGCCAGGGGACTACCACCTCCGTACGCAGGTGCTGATCGATATCAGCTTCCTCAGGATCGAGGGTTCGGGGCACGGCTTTACTTCCTCGAGCATTCGGTTCAACGTCCCCGAAGACGAGTGGCCTGATCTGCATGAGCTGTGGCCCGGAGGAAGTCGCGTTATTGTCGATCTTCCACTGGACGCGGACGCTGACAGGAACGGCGTGGTCGGGGAGGGCGCGACCGAAGCCAAGGGAGCCGCCTTCTACGTTGAGCGAAGCGGGAGCCCACGGATCAGCTCGGTGGAGTTCTCCAACTTCTGCATCGACGGCTTGCGCTTCACCCCTGATGGCTCGGACCTGCCGCCGGAGAACACGTATGTGAATGGCAAGACCGGTATCTACGTGGCGAGCGCCAATGATTCATTCCGCGTCACGGGGATGGGGTTCATCTACCTGGAGAACGCCCTCACTATCCACAACGCTGACGCGCTTTCCATTCACGATAACTTCATCGCTGAATGCGGGAGCTGCATTGAGTTGCGCGGTTGGGGACAGGCGTCAAAGATTACCGACAACTTGATCGGAGCAGGTTTCAAGGGCCACTCGATCTATGCCAAGAGCCATGGCGGGCTCTTGATAACCGCGAACAACATCTTCCCCAGGGGTGCCAGCAGCATCCATTTGGACAGCGTCACGCGTTCAAGCGTCACCAACAACCGGCTGCATTCGTTCTACCCCGGGATGGTGGTTCTCGCAGAGAACAGTTCCGAGAACCTAGTGGCAACGAATCACTTCCTGCGTGACCATGAGCCCTGGACACCCTTCCTGGGAGTCGATAACGGGCTGGACGACCTTTACGGGCTTCTCTGCGTGAGCGGGAGCAACAACTCTGTGGTGGGCAACCACTTCTCCGAGGTCATCGACGCAGAGAGCATCCGTCCCGCAGGAGCGACGCCGGTCATCATCCGGTTGCTGGAGGGGGCTGGAAACTTCGTCTCCAACAACCACGTGGTGGCGATGGACGTTCACGCCACGTCCAGTGATTCCTGCTTCTCTGCCCAGGTGGACGCCCTGTTGACCACGGGTGCTTCCGACGGGCTCGCCGTTACGGCCGTCCTGGTCGATCCCGGATCTTCCCGGAACACGATTCTTGATTCCGGAACCGACGACCAGGTTATTGCAGACAGGGCTGTCAACGCCTTGAGGGCCACACCAACAGTGGGTTTCCAGGCCGCACATGCTGATTCGATCGCAGGATCAGCACCAACATCATGAGGACGTGGGGGACCAATGACCAATAGATCAGTGGGTATCAAAGACGTGGCGGCAGAGGCCGGAGTTTCGGTCACCACCGTCTCCCACGTCCTCAACGACGTCGCCTACGCCCGCGTTGGCGCAAGAACGCGGGAGCGGGTCCAGGAGGCTGCGCATCGCCTGGGATACGGCCCGAACCGCCTGGCCCAGGCCCTGCGGACACAACGTTCAGGGATGCTCGGGTTCATCAGCGAGGAAATCGCCACCACGCCGCATGCAGGCAGGATCATCCTGGGCGCAGAGGAAACTGCGAAACGCCGGGGCTACAACATCATGATCATCAACTCCACCAGCACCAGCTCCCAGGAGTCCAAGGAAAGCCAGGTGGCGGATCTGCTGGACCGGCAAGTGGATGGCATCCTCTACGCCACGATGTATCACCGGAAGCTGGCTGTCCCCAAGAACCTTGCTGGACTGCCTGCAGTCCTGGTGGACTCCGAAGACATCAGCCAAACTGTTTCCTCCGTCATCCCCGACGAAGTGGGCGGGGCAAGGTCCGCAGTGCAGACACTGATCGACGCCGGTCACACCCGGATCGGGATGCTCAACAACACCGACGACGTGCCCGCAACCCACTCCCGATTGAGGGCTTTCAAGGAGACGTTGGCAGACGCCGGGCTGCCGTTCCACGAAGAACTGGTCCAGTCCGAGATCTCGGAGATGCCCGGTGGCTACCAGGCGGCGCTGCGGATGCTGAAATCCGAGAGCCGGCCAACGGCCGTGTTCTGCTACAACGACCGTATGGCCATGGGTGCGTACCGGGCCGCTGCGGAACTTGGCCTGCGGATTCCGGATGACATCTCCTTCGTCGGTTTCGACAACCAGGAACTCATTGCCGAAAACCTGTACCCGGCGCTGACAACGGTCGCCCTGCCGCACTACGAAATGGGTGCCTGGGCAACGGAAAACCTGATCGATGCCATCGAAGGGAAAACCGACCTGCAGCTGTTCGCCACCCACCCCACCGTTCTTCCATGCCCCATGGTTCTTCGCGATTCCGTCGCTTCCCTCCCGAAAGACCTCCGATGACTGAAACAACAACGCACCGTGCTGTTCCTGGCGAAGACGCCGCCTCAACGATGCGCCCAATACTTCACTACACGGCCAAGAACACCTGGCTGAACGATCCCAACGGACTGCTTTGGCACAACGGCATTTACCATCTCTTCTACCAAAACAACCCCTTCGACAACGTCTGGGGCAACATGTCCTGGGGGCACGCCACCTCGGCTGACCTCCTGCACTGGACTGAACACCCGGTTGCCATCGCCTGCGACGAGGAAGAAGACGTCTTTTCCGGCAGCATCGTGGTGGACCACGGCAATACATCAGGATTCGGCACAGAGGAAGATCCGGCGTTGGTGGCCATCTACACGAGCGCCTTCAAGGAAGGCTCGGCGCATCGGGGGACACAGGCCCAGTCACTCGCGTTCTCCACGGATGGCGGCATGACGTGGAGCAAATATGCAGGCAACCCGGTGCTTGGCCGTGACTCGGCCCATTTCCGGGATCCCAAGGTGTTCCGCTATGAGGGATCTGCCGGCTCCTGTTGGGTCATGGTGGCCGTGGAGGCCCAGCATCAGCAGGTTGTCATGTACAGCTCGGCGAACCTTAAGGACTGGGACTACCTGAGCACCTTCGGCCCCGCCAACTCGGCCGAAGGCGAATGGGAATGCCCGGACCTCTTCCCGCTACCCGTCGACAGGAACCCGGAGAACGTCAAGTGGGTCCTGGTTGTCAACGTCAATCCTGGCGCCGTGGCCGGTGGCTCCGGAGGACAGTACTTCGTGGGGCACTTCGATGGCGTGCAGTTCACTGCCGATCCTGATTCGCTCGTTTCACCCGGTGCCGACGGAACCATGGATCTCAGGCAATGCCTCTGGCTCGACTGGGGGCGTGACTACTACGCCGCGGTCTCTTTCAGCAATGTCCCGGAGAACCGCCGCATCATGATCGGCTGGATGAACAACTGGGACTATGCCAACTCCTTGCCAACGGCCCCGTGGCGCTCCGGCATGTCGCTTGCCCGCGACGTTGAACTCGCAACAGTGGACGGTTTGCCGCGCCTGGTGCAGCGGCCGGTGTTGCCGCTGGGATCTGGAAAACCTGCCAGCATTATCCAGGATGCCGAAGTTAACGACTCCGCAGTGCAACTGCCCGACGCCGTGCCCGGATCAGCCCAGCTGATCGAGGCAGAGATCCTGGCGGGCTCGGCCCGGACCATTGCTTTCAGGCTGCTCGGCGCCCCGGACGGGAGCGCCGCAACGGTTCTCAGCTTTGACGCCGAGACGAGCCAGCTCACCCTGGATCGACGAAACTCCGGAAACACCGGCTTCCACGAAAAGTTCGCGTCGGCGGAGTCGGCGCCCGTGAGGCTCGACGGCGGCGTGCTGAGGCTGCGTATTATCGTGGACCAATCAGTGGAGGTCTTCGCCCAAGACGGCAGGGTTGTCCTGAGCGATCTTGTTTTTCCCCTGCCCGGGAGCCTCGACACCGAGTTGCGGGTGGACGGCGGAACCGCCATTGTGCGGAACCTGGTTGTCAGCTCCTTCTCCTAACCCCGGGGCTCCCCGAACGGCAGAGGGAGCTTTTAGTGTCGGTAGATTTCCTTGCGGTGTCCTACCTTCACAACCAGGATCAAGAGTTCGTGGTCGTGGATTTCGTAGACGATACGGTAATCGCCGACCCTGATTCGCCATTGTCCATCGCCGCCAACGAGTTGGGTCGCTTTGGGTGGCCGTGGAGTGGCCCCCAGTATTTCCACGGTCTTCAACACCCTCACCTGGGCGGATTTGTCCAGTTTGCGGATCTGCTTCGCCGCCGTGGCCGTGTAGGTGATGTTGAAGTCTGCGCTCACGCCTCGATTCCAAGCTCACGCAGCAACTCCGCGTGAGTGACGCGTGGTTCTGTTTCGGTCTTCGCCGTGTGTGTATCGGCCAGGTCTTCAGCGTCTTCAAGCGCTGCCACGGCTCGTTCGTAGAAGTCCGGGTCAACAACTACGGCTACCGGGCGGCCGCGGCGGGTGATGTGGACGGGTTCCTGCCGCACGGCGTCAATGAGTTCTGACCAGTGCATTCTGGCTTCATTTGCAGTTTTTACGGTCATTCCTCAAACTTACGAAACTTACGATTCGTAAGCAATTATCCGCTCTAGCGCTGGCTTCCCGGTCCGAGGAGACTGTGGGTGTGGACGTTGAATTCCTCACGAACGGATCCTGACATGGCTGTCATCTCACCTTCCAACCTCACCGTCACCACCATTTCGCTGACGATGGCAGATATTGGCCTACTGAACCCCTTGCCGGTGGTGGCTGCGGAACTCGATCAGCCTTATACCGTGGGCGAGGGCGTGCCGGAAGAGCTCCAAGCGGCGGCCCGCTATGGAGTGGTGGCCAACGTTTACCCGTACCTCATGCAGGACGGCTACAGCCGGGAAGCGGCACCCAGGGAGCTGCCCGCCGTCGTGCTTGAGAACAGCAAACTCCGGGCGACGGTCATACCGTCGCTGGGCGGCCGTATCTGGGAATTGTTCGACAAAGTGACGGGAAAGCAGCTCCTCCACACGCACGACGCGCCCCAGCTGGCCAACATCGCGCTGCGAAAGGCGTGGTTCGCGGGCGGTTTGGAGTGGAACATTGGCACGCGCGGTCACTCACCCACCAGTTGCGATCCTCTGCATACCGCGATCATCCATACCTCGGACGGAAAGCACATCCTCCGCGTGTGGGAGTTCGAGCGACTCCGGGAAGTGGTCTTCCAAGTGGACATATGGTTGCCTGCCGAATCGGAGGTGCTCTTTGCGGCAGTGCGTATCCGCAACCCCAATGACCACGACGTTCCCATGTACTGGTGGAGCAACGCGGCCATTCCGGAGACGGACCGCACCCGCGTGATCGCCCCGGCAGACGAAGCATTTGGCAGCGACTACGCCACGGACATCACCCGTGTCCGGCCCACGGACCACAACGGCTACGACGGCACGTGGTTGGTCAACAGCCCGCATGCTGCCGACTTCTTCTTTGATATTGATCCTTCCGAACGTCGCTGGGTTGTGGCTGCGGACGACGACGGCGATGGGCTGGCGATGCTGTCCACCAGCCGGCTGAGGGGCAAGAAGCTTTTCGTCTGGGGACAAGGCCAGGGCGGCAAACGGTGGCAGCAGTGGTTGAGCCCGGGTGCTGGCCCTTACGCCGAGATCCAAGCGGGGTTGGCGAGAACCCAGTTTGAGCATTTGGCCATGCCGGCGGGTGCGGAATGGTCCTGGGTGGAAGCGTACGGGAACGGGCACCTGGACCCGGATACAGCTCACGGATCGGACTGGAATGCTGCCGTAGTCCACGCCGGCCAACGGCTCGAGGAGCTCCTGGCGCATGAGGACCTGGAGGCAATGCTGCCCGCCGCGACCACCGATGGTGACGTCCCGCCGTCCACCATGCTGCTCCACGGCAGTGGCTGGGGAGTGGTGGAACGGGCGCGGCGGCGTCGGACGGGCAAAGGCTGGATTGACGAGAGCGGCACCCCGTTCGTCGCTGAAAGCATTACAGCTGAGCAGGAACCATGGCTGGACCTGCTGAAGGGAAAAACGTTCGACGGCGCGCCCAGCTTTGTGGCCGGAGCTGACTGGGAGGAGCTGCTGGAGGGACAAGAAAGTCCTGAGGCGCGCTTCCATGTGGCCACGATGAGGCATGCCAGGCAAGATCTGGAGGGAGCCAAGGCGGCCTACCGCGAGGTGCTTGCTGCCGGGGGCGTTCGGCCAGAGACTTTGGCGCTCGCACATCGTGGATTGGGGCTGGCGTTACTGGCCCAGGACGCGGATCGCGAGGGCCTGGATGAACTCAGAAGCGGTGCTCAAGCCGACTCCGCCAACACAGCGTTACTTACCGAGGCAGTGACACTCAGCATCCGCCATGATGATCCGGCCCAGGCGCTGGAACTGCTGGAGTCCGCACCCAGGGAGGGCGCCGCCGTCGGGCGTTTGAGGTTCCTCAGGGCCCTGGCACTGGCCCGGGTGGGCAAGGCGGGCGGGGCAGCAGCCATCCTGCGCGAAGGGGTGGAGATACCGGACCTCCGCGAGGGAGAGGATGCCATCGCGGCGCTCTGGGAAGAAGTCTGTCCGGGCGAAGCTGTGCCGTTCAACTACCAATTTGGAATGCACTAGGGGGCTGGAACGGCAACGCATAGCAGGTTTTCGGCCCGTCACGCTTCAGGCAGTAGGACCAGTTCGAAGAAGCCGCGCAGGGTTTTTGCTACATCTATGGCGTCAGGTGCCAACAGCCACTGGGTTTGAAGTCCGTCCCAAAGGGCCACCAGGGACGTGGCTGCCCACGCTGGATCCACGCCGGGCCGGAGCTTGCCTTCCTGGGCCAAGGTCGAGAAAGAGCGCCTATAGCTTGCCCGTATGCGTTCGAAGCGTTCGGTGAAGTAATCACGTCCGGGATGGGCATTCGTGATCGATTCCGCGCACAGCACTGTGTAGAGCTCGATGACGCCTGGAATCTTCTCGTTATGGAGCGCCGTGCGAATCACGGCATCCTGAAGCGACTCTTCCTCGGCCGAGGGATTCTCGCTTCCGGTCAGTTCGTCGCGCCACTCCAGGACGCCCATCAGGAGATCGCTTTTGGACGGGAAATAGTGCAGGAGGCTGGTCTGGCTCATGCCCGCTTGGTTGGCAACGTCCTGCAGCGAGCCGCCCAAATACCCTTTCGCCGCAAACACGGCGTGGGCGGAGTCGAGGATGAGTCGTCTCTTTTCCTTCGCCTTGGCATAGGGTCCCCGCTTGGCGCTCGCCGTGTCCTTTGTGGTCATGGCAAGTCAGTGTACAGCGGGCGGGGATTGGAATTCTGAAATTAGAGTAATTACTCGAAATTTGTGTTAGCGTGGTCACACCCAACCCTGCAGTGGACGCTTGAAGGAGCCACGTGGAATCGACATCTTCGGCCTTGTTTGCCGGCACTTCCTACATCACCCATCCCGGCCCCGGCTCCGGCAATCGCCTGCCGGCCCGCTCCTGGCTACGGAGTGACGCGCCCACGATCCCACTCAACGGCTTGTGGAGATTCCGGTTGCTGCCCGGTGCGCCCGGAACGCCCGGCGGCAGGGGAGTCCTGCCCGCCGGCGAGCAGGTAGAAGGAGTCGCTGACGAAGGTCTGGATGATTCCGACTGGGATGAAATCCCGGTTCCTTCCCACTGGGTCCTGGAAGGTGAGGGCCGCTATGGCCGCCCCATCTACACCAACGTCCAGTTCCCTTTTCCCACCGAGCCACCCCACGTGCCGGACGAGAATCCAACGGGCGACTACCGTCGGACCTTCACCATTCCTGCTGACTGGGCAAGTGCGGAGAGGATCGTCTTGCGCTTTGACGGGGTGGAGTCCCGCTACAAAGTGTGGGTCAACGGAACAGTGATCGGCGTCGGCACGGGAAGCCGGCTGGCCCAGGAATTCGACGTCACCGAGGCAGTCCGTCTTGGAGAAAACGTCCTCGCCGTCCGCGTCCATCAGTGGTCTGCTTCGAGCTACGTCGAGGACCAGGACCAGTGGTGGATGCCGGGCATCTTCCGCGACGTCACGCTTCAGGCCCGTCCTCAAGCAGGTATCGACGACGTCTGGTTGCGGACCCCATTTGAAGGCACCAGCGACTCCGGTTCAGGCATCATCGACGCCGAAATTGCCGCTGCTCCTGCTGCCTATCCTGTGCGCCTCCGCGTTCCCGAGCTCGATGTTGACGTCGTGTGGGAAACCCCGGCGGACGTCGCTCCGGTGGCGATTGCCGCCGTCGAACCCTGGTCCGCGGAAGTCCCCCGGCTGTATGCGGCGACGGTCTCCAGCCAGGGCGAAACGGTCTCCTTGAAGATTGGCTTCCGTACCGTGGAGATCAGGGGAGACCAATTCCTCGTGAACGGGCGGCGGGTGGTGTTCCACGGCGTCAACCGGCACGAGACACACCCGGACAGTGGCCGCGTCTTCGACGAAGATTTTGCCCGCGCCGATCTGGCCATGATGAAGCAGTTCAACGTCAATGCCGTCCGCACCAGCCATTACCCGCCGCACCCGCGCCTGCTGGATCTCGCGGATGAAATGGGATTTTGGGTGATCCTGGAATGCGATCTTGAAACACATGGCTTTGAGCGGCACCGTTGGGCCGGAAATCCCAGTGACGATCCCGCCTGGCGCGAGGCGCTGGTGGACAGGATGGAGCGCACCGTTGAGCGGGACAAGAACCATCCCTCAATCGTCATGTGGTCCTTGGGTAACGAGGCAGGAACCGGCACCAACCTTGCGGCAATGTCCGCCTGGACGCACGCGCGAGACTCCAGCCGTCCAGTGCACTACGAGGGCGACTACACCGGCGCGTACACGGACGTCTACTCGCGCATGTACTCCTCCATCCCCGAAACCGAAGCCATTGGCCGCGACGATTCCGGCTCGCTCCTGCTTGGCTGCTCCGCCGCGGAATCGGCGCGCCAACGCAGCAAACCGTTCATCCTCTGCGAGTACGTGCATGCAATGGGCAACGGTCCCGGTGCGATCGACCAATATGAGGACCTGGTGGACCGCTACCCGCGGCTGCATGGAGGCTTCGTGTGGGAATGGCGTGACCACGGGATCCGCACCACCACCGCTGATGGAACGGAGTTCTTCGCCTACGGAGGCGACTTCGGTGAGGTTGTCCACGACGGCAATTTCGTCATGGACGGCATGGTCCTTTCGGACTCGACGCCCAGCCCGGGACTGTTCGAGTTCAAACAGATCGTGGCGCCCCTCCGCTTGGGCTTCGAAACAGCCGTCACCGACGGCGTGACCCGTCCCATGCTCACAGTCGCCAACCTGCGGCACTCGGCGGACGCGTCCGACGTCGTCCTTCGCTGGCGCACCGAAACTGACGGCGAGGCGACCGCGTCCGGAACGTTCGACGTCGTGACCTCCGCTGGCGGTCAACTCGCTGCCGGTGAGTCCACAGTTATGGAGCTGCCGGAGTCGGCGCTGCGGGCACTCAGTAAGGTGAAGGCCAGCGAACAGTGGCTCACCGTTGAGGTTGCCCTGCGCAAGGACACCGCGTGGGCACCTGCTGGACATGTCATCTCCACTGCGCAGTTGGATTGCACTGTGCAGTTGGATTTCACTGCATCTGCTGCCAGGCGTCCCACTATGGCCCCGCGACCACTGTCGTCGGCTGGGCGCGGGGAGACCGGGACAGGTGGCACCTTATCCCTGGGTCCTGCCTCCCTGGGACCTGCCCAGTTTGAGGATGGGCGGCTTGTTGCCCTCGCTGGACTGCCGGTATCGGGCCCGCGCCTGGAGTTGTGGCGAGCACCAACGGACAATGATCGAGGTTCGAATTTCGGCAGCTACGACCTCGGCGACCCTTGGCTCAACAATGGCAACGGCGTCCCGGCTCCGTCCAATCAGAGTGTGTGGCTCAAGGCGGGTCTTGATAGGTTGACGGCCCGCGTCGAGAAAGTGGTGCAGGCCGACGACGGCGTGTTCGTCACCACCCGCTATGCCGCCGCGGACACCGCACATTCTGTTTCCGTGGACGAGCAGTGGCAGGTATCCGGGGGAGAGCTGTGGCTGCGTCTGGACATTGCACCCAGCTCGGGCTGGGACATCGTGTGGCCTCGTCTGGGAGTGCGGTTTGACCTGCCCGGATCAGTGGATGGAGCCTCCTGGTTCGGGACAGGACCCCGGGAATCGTATCCGGACAGCATGCGTGCCGCCCTGGTGGGCCGCTACTCGGCGGCAATCGACGAGCTCAGCGTGAACTACGCCCGGCCGCAGGAGACAGGGCACAGGAGTGCTGTCCGATCCTTGGAACTGCGTAACAGTACGGATCCCTGGGTGACGTTCCATGCACTGCCCGATTCCAGGGATCGACTCCCTGGCTTCACGTTGTCCCGGCATACGGCGCAGCAGGTCACGGGCGCAGCCCATCCACATGAATTGCCGCAGAGCCGGAACAGCTTCCTCTATCTTGACGCCGCACAGCACGGGCTGGGCTCCCGGGCCTGCGGACCCGACGTTTGGCCGGATTTCGCCCTCAAGCCTGAAGCCCGAACCATGGTGTTCAGGATCGCGGCTGCCGGCTAGCAGGAATGCTCCCGCTCAGCGGGAACGCTGTCGGCCAGCAGGAATGCTGCCGGTAAGAATAAGTCCCGCCTTCCGTCTGCTTGCACGCAAGCAGACGGAAGGCCGGACACTTCTCGTGGACACGCTCAGGGCGTCGGAGTGGGCGTGGGCGTGATGGTTGCCGTCGGTGTGGGCCCGGTGGTTGGGGTTGCTGTGATGGTTGGAGTCGACGTGGGTTCGGTAGTTGGGGTCGCCGTGATGGTTGCGGTGGGAACGGCCGTAGCTGTTGGAGTGGGCGGTGGCGTGGGGTCGGATGAGGGCGTTGGGGTTGCTGAGGGTTCGGCGGTTGGCGTCGGGCTGGCTGTTGGGCTGGCCGTTGGGCTGGGCGTGGGCGTTTCCGTGGCCGTGGGCGTAGTTGTTGGAGATGCCGTGGGTTCGGCGGTGGGGGTGGGGCTGGCCGTTGGGGTCGGCGTCGGCGTAGCAGTCGCAGTTGGGGTGGGTTCAGCCGTGGCAGTTGGCGTGGGCGTAGCCGTTGGGGTCGTTGCAGGTTCGGGAGTCGACGGCGTGGCCGTCGCGGGGGCCGACGTCGCCTGCTCGCCAAGCGCGCCGCCGAGCGACCACACCGGAACCTCGCCAACCGGCGTCGTTCCTGTTGCTGGTGAGTAGCTCGTGAGCCTGAGCAGATCCACGGACGACTCCCTGTCCAACGGAATCAGGCTCCACGATGATGGGTTCACCAGCACGCCATTCACAATTGTTTCAAAGTGAAGGTGGCATCCGGTCGAGGAACCAGTGGAGCCGACCAATCCGATGACTTCCCCGGCTTCGACTACTTGCCCTTTACGGACGGCGCTCGCCTGCAGGTGGTTGTACGTGGTGATAAGCCCGTTGCCGTGATCGATTTCTATCCGGTTGCCTCCGCCCCAGGCATGCCAGCCAACTTCGCGCACGTAGCCGTCGTCGGCAGAATGAACCGGGGTTCCACAGGGCGCCGCGAAGTCCTGCCCGGTATGAAATTCACCGGGGGCACCCGTGATGGGACTGGTGCGTAGCCCGAAGGGTGAGCTGGGGCGCAGATTCACCAGTGGGGACATTAAAGTGCCTGGTCCTGGCCGTACGTGTAGGGACTCAGTGTTACCAACGGACGTTTGCCACGAGCCGCTGCCGCTGGAACAAGGGAGTGTCAGCGGACCTTGGGAGTTCAGGAAACCCACGATCTTCTGGGCCAGCTCCCGGTACTTCGTGTAGTGGTCTGGATCCTGGTTGTGCTGTACCTGGTGGATGGCCAGGGTGGAAGGCAGAAGCTGCCAGTCCTTGATGCCCTTCAGAGCTAGGAAGAAACTGGTCGCGCTGATGAACGGATCCATGCGATCGGCATAAGAGCCCCATGCGCCATTGGCACGCTGCTGGAACAGCCCACGGGAGTCCGGCCCCGCGGCGTCGCCGAAATCCTTGCTTTCAAGGGAAGATTCGCCAAGCGCGGCTTGTACCCCAAGGATTTGGGCATCGGAGGGAAGGTCCAGTTTTTCCGCCGCCACCATGATGGCCGAAGCATTGCGGAGTTGGAGGTCTGAAGGGCCGCTGCTTGTGGACGCCACTCCAAATCCTGAGGCTGTTTGTTGGCAGAGCGTCGACGCCAAGGGGTTTGTAGGCGCAGGCTCAGACATCCCCGATGAGTTGGTGGCCCGAACCGGAGTGTCATTCGTGGACCGGTTGGCTACGGAAGGCGCGTCCGTCGATGAGTTTGCCCGGATCTGTTGGATGGCTGAGGGCGCCGTGGTGGCTGCTCCGGATTGGAAGCAGCCGAGCAGGACCGCCGCCGTAATAAGCGCTAACGGAAACCGGGCGCGAATGCGCAGCCGCGTTGGGCCTTTGTCAGGAGGTTTGCTGTTCACAAATCCCGCTCCTGACATGAGCCCCCGCCCGGCGAAAAGCGTTGGAGGTCCACACCATTGTCTGGATCCGATCACTGCATGTTACGGGTACTGCATGTCTATGGGAATGACAGGCCCACGTCAAGACTTTGCACCTTCGCAGTGCTCCAAATCCAGATGCTTGGCTAAGTCAAACAAGGTAAGTTGGCATGGTGACCCCCTCCGTGAAGCCTGCCATTGACCGCGCCCCCGGAATCTCCAAGGAGATCGAGGACGCGGCCTGGTATGTGCTGGGCCCGGCCCTCCAAGGAAGATCGTCAGCGCTGGACGGACGCACGCTGACGTGGACGGCAGACGCCGCCGGGGAGCTGCTTGAACGCCTTGAACGCGGGGTGGAAGATTCCAAAGCCCCCATGATGACCAATCTCCGGCAAAACCTCGAAGGCGCATCCCGCGAGGCCAAGCTGCTGGCAGTGGAGTTGCTGTTCCTGCAGTCCTTGCCGCTGGCTCATGAGGTCAAGTCCCTCAGGGTGAAGCGCGCACGGGTGGCCGAGGCTGCCTCCTGGGTGGAACCGGCCATCGAGTTACCGGAACAGCTCTACGAGGGCATGACGGACCACGGCGTGATCCGCGACCGCACCGCGGAGTTCAACTGGACCATTTGGGACCACCTGAAATGGCTTTGCCGCTTTGTTGCACACGTGGACGGCCAGAGCACGGAAACCATCAATCAGGCGCTCGCCGATCCTTTGAAGTTCCACGAGCTTGCGGTCGGAACACCAGAGGACCAGTCGGCCCTTCGCCGCAGCATTGAGTATTTGGTGTGGCCCAGCTACTTCGAGCCTGTGGTGGCCGACGTGGAGCGTCGGGAGATTCGTGACGCTTTCGCCTCACTCGTTGGTGGCGCCGGGGGCGAGACCGAGGAAGACGTCACCGCGGACATTCACAGGATCCGGCTCCACCTGGACGAACAAGCCGGGCAGCGTATCGATTGGTACGCACGCCAGCTGGTCAGCCAATGGCGCAAGGTGGGAGATCCCGGCCGCAGATCCTGGTTGCTGCGTACGCATCACGACAACGCTGATTTGCTGGCCGCGTGGGTTGCTGAAGAGAAAGCCACGCTGGATGTTGAGCACCTCCGCTCGCTCGCTGCCGGAGTCACTGCGGGCGTGGTCCAACATGCCGTGGACGAGGACTACAAGCATCTGGGCTATGTTGAGCGCGAGGACACCAAGACGGCTGTCTTCGCCTTCCTCACGGTGATGAAACCCGGCGACCTTACGCTCTACCAGAACGCCGGACGCGTTCGGGTTGGCGTGGTCCTCGGCGAACCAGAACACCACGAGGACAATCGGCGTATCCGTCGCAAGGTCCGCTGGTTCGATGACAGTTACGCCATCACCGAACTCCCGCGCCATGCACAGCGGCAATTGTCCACGCCCGGCATCATCGTGGATGTCACCCGGGTTATTCAGGCGCTGCAGGAACTCCTGCCGGTAGAAGCCGAAACCGACGGCGAGGACGAAGCGCCGCCCACCGCCGTCGTCGAAGTTGTCCAGCAAGGTTTCCGGCCGTTGACGGAAGAGTTCGCGGCGTCCCTCCACATGGACCTCGAGCCACTGAAGGAGATCGCCGAACTGCTCGAAGAGAACCGCCAACTGGTTCTTTATGGTCCTCCAGGGACCGGCAAAACGTACCTGGCCAAGCACCTCGCTGCGGAGCTCGCAGGCGACAGCACCGATGAACGAGTGAAGCTGGTGCAGTTCCACCCGTCGTACGCGTACGAGGATTTCTTTGAGGGTTACAGGCCGGACAAGACCGACGACGGACAGGTCTCCTTCAAGCTTGTGGCCGGGCCGTTGCGTCGGCTCGCGGAGGAAGCTGCCAAGCCGGAGAACGCGCACAAGCCGTACTTCCTGATCATCGATGAGATGAACCGTGCCAACCTGGCCAAGGTCTTCGGCGAGCTGTACTTCCTCCTTGAGTACCGTGACGACCGCATTTACCTGCAGTACAGCCCCAACGAGCCCTTCAGCCTGCCGGACAACCTGTACATCATCGGCACCATGAATACCGCTGACCGCTCCATCGCCATGATGGACGCCGCCATCCGTCGTCGTTTCGCGTTCATCGAACTCCATCCCAAGGTTGAACCGGTCAGGGGTTCGTTGCGGCGCTTCCTTCAAGCGCGTGGTTTGGACACCCTCAACGCGGATCTCCTGGACGCCCTCAACGACGCCATCGACGACTGGGACCGTGACCTGATGATCGGGCCGTCCTACTTCATGAAGAACGCTGCCCAAAACCCCACAGGTCTTCGCCGCATCTGGAAGTACGAGCTCATGCCGTTGCTGGAGGAGCACTATCACGGGCAACTGAACCGCGCGCAGCTTGAGGAACGCTTCGGCCTGGACCAATTGCTGGGACGACTTGCTGCCCGCTAAGGACGTCCCGCCACGTCCGCGCCGGCCACCTGCAAGCGCCGGCAAGACGTCGGCGGCTGCCGGGACCCGGCACATCGTCATGGACGAGCTCTCCCGCGGAGTCGTTGACAAACTCGACCCCCCAACGGCTGCGTTCATCAATGCCAGCGGGCTGGCCAAGGCCTCACCGATTGGCATGGGCCTCTACCGGATCGAACCCGTGGGCAAGGTCGGATCGGTAAGGACTTCCACTGTCCAGCTTGAGGTCCGCCCCAAGGACAGGCTTGGCCTGAGTCGCTTGCTTTTCCTCCTCAGCTACGCCGGTGATCAAGGTTTCCGTGACCACTCCGTGGAAGCCATTGAGCACCCGGATCTCTGGAGCGCCCTGGCCGAGTCGCTGGCCCAGCTGGCCGACCGCGCCCTGAGCCGCGGCGTCCTTCAGGGCTACCTCACCATTGACGAATCGCTCCGGACCGTCAAAGGCCGCATCCGCATCTCGGACCAGATCTCCCGCAGGCCCGGAATGATGGTGCCGTTGGAAGTGTCCTACGACGAATTCACCGAGGACATCGCTGAGAACCGCATCCTCCGCGCCGCCTTGGAACGAATGGGAAAGGTGCCAGGCGTCCGGGCCGACGTCCTGAGCCGCTTGCGCCAGCTCAAGGGAAAGCTCGACGCCGTCACCCGCCTTCAGTCCGGAGCCCCGTTGCCGCCGTGGCGGGCCAACCGCATGAACCTCAGGTACCACGCCGTTCTGCGGCTCTCGGAGGTCATCCTGCGCAATGCCTCGGCCGAGGCCGGAGAAGGGAAGCAACAGACGGCGTCCTTCGTGGTGGATATGGCACAAGTTTTCGAGGAGTTCGTGGGCACGGCCTTGCGCCACGCGATGAGTGCCTACCCTGGCGAGATGCGCCTCCAGTATGGAGCGATGCTCAATGAGGCTGTCCGGGACTCTGATCGCCTGACAGTTCGCCCCGACGCCGTCCACTTCTTGGGCGGCAGGCCGGTGGTGGTCTACGACTCCAAGTACACCGCCGCAGGTGATGCCGGCGCTTCGCTGAACGCGGACCATTACCAATTGCTGGCGTACTGCACCGCACTAAGGGTCCCGACTGCGTGGCTTGTCTATGCCGGGCCGGGGGAGATGAAGCTGCGCAGGATACTCAACACAGACATCGACATCGTGGAGTATCCGCTGGACCTGTCCCTGCCGCCGTCGGAGATCCTGGCCGCCGTGGCGGACCTCGCGGAACAATCGTGGGGCGAGGTTGTACGTCAGGCTGTGGCGGGACGCACGGCGTCGGACTAGCCTGATAACTAAATCTTCACGGATGGAGGCATCATGGCTCGCAGGAAATCGTGGCGCGATATGAGCAAGGGCCAGCGGATCATGCTCATCGTCAGCGGAGCCATAAATATGGCCCTGCTGGGTGCAGCGCAACGCAGTATCGGCAAGACCCCCGACTCCATGATCAGGGGGAAGAAGGCGGTGTGGCGCGCTGTTTCGTTCATCAACTTCTTCGGACCGGTGAGCTACTTCCTCTTCGGCCGCCGTCGTGATGCCGCAGTAGTGGGCACAGTCGGCACCAGGCGCTAAGACTCAGGCGGGCATCTTCACGAGGAAGGTCGTGCCCCGGCCGGGTTCGCTTTCCAGCGTGATGGTTCCGCCATGCGCTTCGACGATTGCCTTGCTGATGGGCAGTCCAAGCCCGACGCCGGGAATGGTGCTGTTGCGTACGCCGCCGGCCCGAAAGAACTTGGTGAACGCCTCGGACTGCTCTTCTTGGGTCATGCCCATGCCGGTATCGGACACACGGCAGAACACGAATTCCTGGTCCTCCCACGCGGCTACTTCTACGTCTGCGCCCTGGGGGGAGTACTTGATGGCGTTTGATACCAGGTTGTCCAGGACCTGGGCTATGCGTGAGGAGTCCACATGGGCTTCCAAAGAGTCAGGGACATCCATGGACAACCGGATGCCCGCCTTGGCAGCGCGGGGACCGGCAGAACTCACGCTTCCCCGCACCAGCTCCGCCACGTCCACCGTGTGCGGCTGAATGATCATGTGGCCCGACCGCACTGCCAACAAATCGGACACCAGGGTAAGCAACCTTTCGGCGTTCCGCCGGACGATATCCAGCTGCCTGCGCGAGGAGGGATCGAGGGACCGGGGATCATCCAGCAAAAGCTCCACGTAACCAAGGATGGACGTCAGCGGCGTTCGGAATTCGTGGGAGACGTTGGCCACGAAGTCGTCCTTGGCTGCCAAGGCATTGACCAGGTCCGTGACGTCGCTGAAGACGACGACCGAGCCGGCGAAGTTCCCGGCGTCATCCACCATGGGGCGGGCGCTCGTGGTGAAGGCACGTTGGTCTGCTCCGGAGCCAAGCCACACGAGTTGGTCCGTGAACCTTTCCCCCAGAACCGCTCGCCGGACTGGACGGCGGTCGACGGGCAACGGCGTGGTCCTGTCCTGGTCGAAGACGAGCAGCTGGGATTCGTTCGGATCGTCGTTGCCTGCAGGAGTTGCCAGGGAGTGCGTGTGTCTTTGGCGGCGGTTCATGAGGATGTCATGACCGTCGCCATCCACGGCCACCACACCCAGCGGCAGGGCTTCCATGACGGTGTTGAGCAGCCGTTCCTGTTTGGTTCTGATGTCCAGGGCTTTCTTTAGCTCCTCGTCCTTTTGCTCCAAGGCCCGCTGCTGGCGGACCATGCTTAGCGTCAGCACGCTCACGGACACGCCGATGCCAAGCATCAGGATGGGGAAGAGCAGGGGTTTAGTGAGGTCCCGCTCGGTTAGTGATCCGTTGACGAACAAGGGGGCCCACACGATGCAAAGCGGGCCCAAGAATGACAAAGCAATGGCCAGTCTTGGGTACAGGCCGGATGCACAGAGCCAAATGACGGGCAGGACCACCAGGACGCTGAGTCCCGTGAGCGATTCCTGTCCTCCTTCCCTGCCGAAGGAGATTGAGACCATGTCCAGGATCGGTATCGTCAGGAAGCTGGGGAACGGGAGCCGGTGCCAAGGCACAATGACGCACACCGCCAACAGGAATGCCTGACTCAGCAGGAAGAGGAGAAACAGGGGATTCTCGAGGGTGGCCGGGAAAAAGAGCCACACCAGAATCGCCGAAATGCAGACACAGACAGACAGCGGCAATTGGCTGAGAACCACCCTCATTCGCAGGGTGTGTTCGTGGAAAGAGCGCCGAAAAACCAGGAGTTTTTTCTTCTCCCCAAGATCCCAGGTGGTTGGGCGGGTCACGGCGCAACCACCGGGAATGCAGAAGAAAGTCGGTTCATGAGATCAGCCTAACCATAATGGTTATACTTCGAAGGGTTATCGAAGGGGCTGAGGGGCAGCGATGAGTGAAGTACGTGTGGGGCTGGTCATTGAAGATGACCAGGATATTCGCGAATTGGTGCGTGTGGTCCTTTCGCAAGCGGGGTTTGACGTCCATGTTGCATCCACTGGATCCGCGGGCGTTACGTCAGCCCGTGAACTGAATCCTGACGTCATAACGCTGGATCTGGGCCTTCCCGACATCGATGGCTTCGAGGTGGCACGGCAGATCAGGAAATCCTCGGACGCCTACATCATCATGCTCACCGCCCGGGCGGAGGAACTGGACACCCTCATGGGCCTTGAGGCCGGCGGTGATGATTACCTGACCAAGCCGTTCCGTCCGCGCGAACTTCGCGCCCGCGTCGAGGCCATGATGCGAAGGCCCCGCGCGTCGTCGGAGTCCAAGGCAGCCGTGGAAGAAACTGACCCGGAAATGAGCCACAACGGCCTTGCCGTTTCGGCAGGTTCCCGGACGGCAGTCCTGAACGGCAAGGAACTGAGGCTGACACGCACCGAATTCGACCTCCTGCTCGCCCTCCTTGAGACCGGCAGGATCGTGCGGACCAAGGCAGATCTGGCGCGGCGGCTACGCAACGAACCCTACGACGTCGGCAGTTACGTCAGCGACGCCGACGAACGCGCCGTTGAGGTACATATGGGCAACCTGCGCAAGAAACTTGGCGACAGCATCCAGAACCCGCGCTGGCTCGAGACCGTGCGCGGCGTTGGGTACCGGCTGGCGCCGCTGGCTCAGGGCAACTGAGCTGCGCCACTGCGGACGGCTGGGGTGCCAGCCGCCTGGGCGCGATTCTGCGATGCCGTTGGGTTCGTGGTGGTACCTACGGCAAGGGGTTTAGCCTTCGCACTCAATGCAGTATGAGTGGCCGTTGGCTTCGCGTGCCAATTGGGACCGGTGCCGGACCAAGAAGCAGGAGTAACAGGTGAATTCGTCCTCGGCCTGGGGAATGACCTGAACGATGAGTTCCTCGGAGACAATTTCACCGCCGGGAGTCAAGCCTTCATCGAACGCATCGGCCTCGTCCAATTCAGTGACGACGCTGCGGGCATCAGGCGCGTTGGCAGATTTCAGTGCCTCCAGCGAGCGGTCCTGAGATTCCTTAACGTCGGAGCGGACTTCGTCGTAGTCAGTTGCCACTTAGGTGATTCTCTTTTCTGGGTGTTCGATTCTGACGACACTGCAACGCGCACCACGGCGTCATTGTTCCCGGGGATAAAAATTCGCCGCGTCTTGGCCGGATTCTCCCGCGCGGACACTGATTGTGCAACAAGCCGTTGCACAATTGCCGTGGGGGCATGTCGTCGTTCTTTTGGGCAAGACAGACACTCGACGACATGACGAATGTGCGCCGGAGCCCTGATTTGAGCCTTGCGGGAGGAGGGAAGAACCTCCTCCCGCAACATCGTTTGTATAGCCTCGGCCTTTGGCCGCGGGATTCTGGCATAAGGAGGCGCAGCTTGGCGGGGGCGCCGGCGACAGCAGCGCAGTGCGACGATGCGGTCCCCGAGTCCAGCCGGGTGCTCGAAACCTATACGGGCGAGTGCGCAGCCACGGATGCGCGTTCAATGGTGGGGCACGCAATCTTCACTGCGGAGTCGATGGGTGCTTCGTCCAAGCCCAGCAGCATGCGTACTCCTGCCGCCCCGAGTTCGTAGTGCGGCAGCGACACTGTGGACAGCGGCGGCCGAAGGTGGGCGGCGATGACTTCCTGGTTGTCGAAACCGACCACGGCAATGTCGTCAGGGATGGACAGCCCGTGTTCCCGCAGTCCGTCGTAGAGTCCCATGGCCATGCGGTCGTTGTAGCAGTACACGGCGGTGACGTTGCGTTTGAGCAGCTCTTCGGTGGCGCCGTATCCGCCTTCCTGGTCGGGGTAGGCTTCCATGACCAGGTCAGGGTCAAACCCAATGCTCGCGGCAGCCAACGCGTCTTTGTAGCCCTGGAGCCGTCCGTCTTTTGCCGGGGCGGGGATGGTGGCATTGATGAAGGCGATGCGTCGGTGGCCGGCGTTGAGCAGTATCTCCGTGGCGGAGTGCCCGCCCTGTGCTTCGTCGGGGACGACAGCGCGGGCTGCCCCGGGCTCTGTAGCGAAGCAGTTGACGAGGACGAAGTCCGCCTCACGCAGGGTTTCCGGGATGTCGGTGGGCCGGTGGAACCACGTCGAGTACAGGATGCCGCGTACCTTGTATTCCAGCATCATGGCGATGGCGTCCTTTTCCAGGTCGCGGTTGCCCTCGGTGTTGGCGATCAGTAGGGCGTACCCGTGTTTCCACGCTTCGTCCTGGGCTCCGTGGATGATCTGTCCAGCGAAGGGGGTGGTAGCGACGCCGTCTGCGACCAGCCCGATGAACCGTGAGGTGCCGCTGACCAGGGTCTTGGCCATTGCATTGGGGCGGTATCCAAGCTGCCGGATTGCGTCCTGGACGCGTTGACGCGTCTTATCTGCAATGCGGGCATTCTTCTTCTGGTTGATGACCAGGGAGACCGTGGCAGTGGACACGCCGGCCGCTTCAGCAACTTCGCGGAGGGTAACCGGATGCGCGCGGCCTATTTTGACAGGAACGTCGGGGGTGGCCGCGTTGCCCGAATTTTTCTTCTGCGAAATCATTTGCCCTCCATCGGGAGTATATCCGGCTGGCATGGGCGTCACCCCTTCGTCGCCCCGCTCTCGAGGCCTTGGATCATCGCCTTGTTCAGCACGAGGAACACCAGCAGCAGAGGCGTGATCGTGACGCAGACCGCGGCAAAGGTGGCCGTCCAGTCGGTTTTTCCCATGGCTCCGATGTAGTTTTGCAGGCCCAGTGGGATCGTCTTGAGGCCCTCAGAGAGCACGAACGTGTTGGCGAAGATGAAATCGTTCCAGATGAAGATGCTGTTGACCAGAACGACTGTGACCACAGTATTCACGGAGAGGGGGAGGGTGATCAGCCCGAAGATCCGGTAGGGGCCCGCGCCATCCAGCGAGGCGGCCTCGTATGTCTCGCGAGGGATGTATTCAAAGAAGGAGGAGAAAAGGTAGATCGACATCGGAAGAGCGAATCCCGCCAGGGGAATGATCATCGACGGGTAGGTGTCGAGTAGGTTAACGGTCGAGTAGTCGATGAAAAGCGGTACCAGCGCGATCTGCACGGGCACGATGATGCCAATCATAAACAAGCTGCGGACGAACTTGCTGAACCGAAAGCCGAGGACCTGCAGGGCATAGGCCGCCATCATGCCCAGAAGCACGATCAGCAGGTTGGCGCCCATCGTGACAATGAAACTGTTGACGATGTTCATCCCGAGATTGCCGGTCTCAAACGCGCGGGCGTAGTTATCGAATGTGATCGCCTTGGGCAGAGCAAACGGGTCGCCCGTCGCGAAGTCATTTTCGGTGCGCAGACTGGTGATGAAAAGCCATGCGAGCGGGTAGACCTGCACGATGACGATGAGCGCGATGAGGACCTTTGATAGGGTGCCGTGCAGGCTTCGTTTGCGCCTGCGCCGCGTGGGCAATGGTGGCCTGCTTTCTGATGTTGCAGGGCTGTGCCTTGTGATCCGAGCTGCTTGCGCGGTCATGCGTCCGCCTTTCGTTTGAGCATGAAAAGGATGAGTCCGACGGCGACCAGGCACTCGACAACGATAAATACCGAGATGGTGCTGGCGTAGCCGAAGTCGGTGCTGGTGAAAGCTGTCTTGTACATGTAGGTGGTCAGCAGTTCCGAGGACTGTCCGGGGCCGCCGTTGGTCATCAGATAGGGGATGTCGAATCCGCGCAGGCCGTAAGTGGTCGCCATGATAGTGGTGGTGATCCAGACGGGCCGGATGTGCGGGAAGCGGATCTTGGTGAACAGTTGCCACCGTGATGCACCGTCGAGGCGGGCGGCTTCCTCAAGTTCCTGCGGAACGGATAGCAAGGCCGCGTAAATGATGAGCATGTACAGCCCCGTGAAGCGCCAGCCTTCCGGTACCGATACTGCCGTGAGGACGGTGTTCACGTCTGAGAGCCATGCGTGTTCGAGGGTGCCGAGGCCGATCCACTGCAGCACCTGGTTGAGCAGACCCACCGGGTCGATCGAGTAGATCCGCACGAAGAGGAATGCGATAGCCACGGTGGAGATCACGGCCGGCAGCAGGTAAAGAGTCTTAATTAGTTCGCGGCCGCGGCGCAGAGAGGTGAGTAGGGTGGCGACAAGCAGCGCACCGCCGAGCTGCAGGACCAGACAGATAAACAGGTAGCCGAGTGCATTGAAGAAGGAGCGCCAGAAGACGTCATCGCCGGTGAACATCCGTAGGTAGTTGGCGAGGCCGACGAACTCCATGTCGCTGATGCCGTTCCAGGAGAAGAAGCTGAGGAACAGGGACTGGAGGATGGGGAACAGTACGGCGGCGCCGTAGAGCAGCAGGGGTGGGAGCAGGAAAACCAGTACTGAGAGTCGGGACCTGTTGGGGAGCATGGTGGGGCCTTTCGGGTGGGGGGCCGAGGCCCCCCACCGTTATGTGTTATTTGAAGAACTTCGGTGCGTTCTGCGCGATGGTGCTGTCCATCGTGCTGGTGAACTGTTCCGGCGTGATGTCGCCCTGGACGAGGAGCACGAGTTCTTGCTTGAGCCGTGAGTCAGTTGTCGGGTCCAGCTGCGTATCCCACGGCATGGCCTGCTGGTCTCCCAGGTCGTTTGCTGTCTCGAGGGCCTTCTTGTACAGGGGAGTCGCATTGGCCGGGGTGGCGGTCTGCACGTTGGTCGTCGGTGAAAGAGCGCCGGTGGCCGCGTACTCGGAAGGGTATTTCGTCAGGGCAAACTTGAGGAAGTCACTGACGAGCGGGTCGTAGGTCTTGGCATTGACAGCCATGCCGATTCCGGACGGCGAGACGTATTCGTTGGCAGCGGTGACGGATCCTTCAGTTGTCGGGAGGGTGAGGAAATCAATATTGTCCCGAACTGCCGGGTTCAGCTTGTCAGTCGCCAGGCTTGGCAATTCCCACGTGCCGATGTTGTACATCGCTGCCTTCCCGGAGGTGAAAATGTTCTGGGCGTCGGAGTAGCCCTGCGAGGAGAAGCCATCCTGGAAGCACTTGTTTTTGCCCAGGGCAGCCAGCCAGTCAACGGCCTTCTTCCCGGCAGCGTCTGAGAACTTCGCGTTGCCCTTCTTCAGCTTCTGGAGGAAGTCGGGACCCGCTGTCCTGAACGGCTGGTAGGCCATGTAGCGTTCCAGGGGCCACTGGTCCTGCCCGTCGATGGCGATCGGGGTGATTCCGGCGTTGCGCAGTGCGGTGCACATCGCGGGGATGTCGTCCAGCGACTTCGGTACCGGGACGCCAGCCTGCTGCAGCAAGGCCTTGTTGTACCAAATGAACTCCAGTTCGAATTGGAACGGGATCATGTACAGCGATCCGTCATCGAATCGCTGGTAGTTCAGGGCGTTGGGTCGGTAGTTGTCATACACGCCCAGGTCTTTGAGCAGCTTTTCCGCGTCCACCATCTTGCCCTGCTTGGCGAGCTGTTGGGCGAAGGGTGTGGCATCCGTGTCGAAAAGCTCGGGAAGCTTGTTCGCGGCGGCGAGGGTCTCGAGTTTCTGGATATATGAGGGGCGGTCGGGGGTGGTGATGAGGTTCAGCGAGAAGCCCGGGTGGTCCTTGGCATAGTCGTCCGCGACCTTCTTCATGATGTTGATTACTGCCCCGTCCGCTGGGCGAGAGAGCAGCCATGAGATTTCCCTCGGTTTGATCTCGCCGGTGGGCCTCACATTGGCAGGGCCGCCGGCCCCTCCGCCGGCGCAGGCGGCCAGGGACAGCGCAGCTATGGCCGCGACCGCAGCCGTGCGAATCAGTTTCTTCATGGAACAATCTCCTTTGATTTGAGCCGAAAGTGGTGGTGTTTAGTTGTCTGTGCGTTTACGTATCTGAAGTTCGGTAAGAGCAGCGGAGCCCTCCCCGGTGAAGATGCCTATCCGCCCCGCGGGCAAGTCGTAGATCCGGGTGCTGAGGGCGACCTGCCGATCAACAACGGCAACGCACAGGTCCCCGTCGACGATGACTTCCAGCGTGTGTTCGCCGGGAGGCAGGTGGCAGGGGCGTTCCAATTCGATGTCGAACGGGATGTCCCCGGAGACATGCCACTGCGCGTCGCCGGTGATCTTCCTTGGCCACCGGTCGAAAACCATGCGCCCGCGCTTCGGTTCCAAGCGCAGGACGTAGGACTGATCCCCGTCCTGGCTTGACCGGAGCAACAGCCCGCATTCGGTGGTGTTGGGGTCAATGTCCAGTACTGCCTTGGCGTAAAACTGGCTGGGCAGTTCTTCTTCGGACACGATGGCGGTGTACCCGTCCGGTACGTCCAGTCGTGTGGGCAGTTCGGCTGGCAGGGTTACCGGGACGTCTTCCCAGAAGCTGTCTACGAGTTCGTCGGCGAAGGAGAATCCCAGTGTTCCGTCGGGGTTCTGGCGTGCTTCCAGGACGGACATTGTGCCGGCCCACTGCCAGGGACCGTCGTCGGTGTTGCCTTCCTTGCTTGCGATCCATCCAAAGAAGAAGCGGCGACCATCGCGCTCTGCGGACTTGGATGCGTAGAAGGCGCGGCCGTCGACGCTGTCAAGATTGGGTACGGTCCACGGGCCGTCGGGACTCTTGGCCATTCGGTAGCGGGTTGTGAACGATTCGGAAAACTCGGAGTACACCATGTACCACCAGTCGCCCCAGGAGAAGACGTCGGGGCACTCATGGGTGATGTAGCGGCGCGGGTCCCAGAATGGTTCGGTGTGCTGCCACGTCATGAGATCAGTGGACACGCACTGTGCGATGACGCCTCGGCGCCGTTCCGGTCCGGCGGAGTGGCGTGCCGCCAGCAGCATCCTCCACTGGCCTTTGCTTTCATCGCGAAACACGAAGGGATCCCGCCAGTCACCGGACTCGTAGCCGTCAGGGGCGCCGAAGGTGAGTTCCGGATGCTTTACCCAGCTCCGCATGTCATCCGTGCTCGTGGCGTGCATAACCAGCTGCAGGGGCGCGCCGTCGGGGCCGAGGTTCCGGGGGTTGTGGCCGGTATAGAAGAGGTGGTGGACGCCGGTGTCGTCGACGACGATGCTGCCTGTGTAGGCGTTGAAGTCCACGTCGGTTTCGCTGCCGTGATGCAGGGATACGCCGTGGTTCTCAAACTCCGTGAGGTCCTTGGTGGTGACCAGATTCCATGAAGTGCCGGGTTTCGGGTCCGTACGGTCTTCGTGAAGGTAGAAGAGCCAGAACTCGCCGTCCTTTTCGAAGGGGATGAGGTCCCCAACCCATCCGTTGGCGGGTTGGAAGAAGACTGAGCGTTTCATCTGCGCTGATGTCCATTCTGCTAAAGCGTTTGATCACTAGTAAGTTAGCGTTAATCGTGGGGGGTGGTCAAGCGTTTTAGCAAAAGTTGTTTGGCGCCTTCTATGGTCTAGTTTCGGGGCGGGCATGGGACCCCGATTCCACCAACGCCTACGCGATGGGGGCAGTTCAGCACGGGTGGTCACGCAATGTGCTGCTGAACAAGATCATGAATAGAGCTCTGGAACGCACGGACAATGCCACTTCGAACTTTGCGCGGCAACTTGCTGCGCAATCATCCGAACTGGCCCAACAGGTTGCCAAAGACCCCTACAACTTCGAATTCCTCGGCCTCTCCGGGGAAGTCGTCCAACGTGATCTGGAAAATGCTCTGACCACCAGCCGGATCACCGAAACTCTCCGGGAAGTCGGACCGGGGTTCTCCTTCGTCGGCGGGGCCTCCTGCTACCTCGCGAGAACGTCGACTTTGAGGGGCGCACAGGTATTCACGAGCCAGCTGAAGCCGTCAGCCGCGGCGAAGGCAAGTCCGCTTCCCGGGACTACTTCAAGGTGGTCTTCCTGAAACCTGTCACCAAATAGCACGTTGGCTCTGGCACTGTTGTCGCGTCTAGACATCCAACCGAGCCGTCAAACCCTGCGGAGTGGGCTGCCTGTGCCCATTTGCGCGTCTGTGGGTAGTTATCCATCGGGGTGTCTGTAAGTTGGGTGGCTTCGATTCCGGGCGCACGAAGGCCCAGTCCGAAAAATTCTGCGATCCGAACCTGCCGCTTCAACTCCAGCCCCGCCAAGACACTGTTGGCGTAAATGCTGCGGGAAGCGTCGCCGGGGCGCCAACAGGGACATCGTGCAGCAGGGTCTCAGCCAAGGCAGCTTCCCGGGTTTCGGACAGGTACAGGGCCGGGACCATGGGGTCGCCGAAGAAGTGGAACCGGCCGGCGCCCTGGGGCCCGGGGTTGAACTGGTTGGGCCGGAACCGGTTGGAGTGAATACGGTGGAGGATGGTCCCAAGTGCCAAGACTCCGATGCGTGGCTCGAAGGGGTCGGGTGGCTCCGGGGTCGTGGGCCAGACGACCGTCACCAGATGGCCTCGAAGTGGGCCTCAGCCGCGGCGAGCAGTTGTTCCCGGTCGTTGAGATGGTCCACTGGCCGGCGCTGATCAGCGAATGCCGATGAAGGGGTTGCCATCCATAAGACCAGGTCTTCGTCCGGGACGTCGAGACCGCGGGTGAGCGCCACTAGCTCTGGAATGACAGGAAGGACGGTACCGCGCTGCAGATCGAATTGGAACTTCGGGTAGCGGATGGCCTGGCGGCGGGCATACCCGAGCAGCCTCCCGGCGGACCGCTGCGACGACGCGAAGTTCCGGTTGGTGGCCTTGGCGCCAAGGAAAGCTGCCGTCTCAGTGCTGCTCATCGACGGCAACTCGTTCTCGATCCGCCGCCACCAGTTCTCCTCCGCCTGCAGGCTGCGGACAAGTTCAGGAGAGGGCGTATCCGGATTGGACGCAATCGCGGCTCCCAAGGCGGAGATGCTGTTCGCTTCACTGAGAGCCCTTTTTAGGATCCATGCATCGACGCCGACAACCTCGGAGAATTCCTTCACGGTGGAGGGGGAGGATTTGGTGGCGAAAGAGCCGCCTGCAGCACGCCGACGAGCGGCTATCGCCTTCTTTTTCAGGATCACGTCCCGCCGTGAGGTCACCATTTCTCCTCCTGACAATGACGGTTGATACAGATGACTTTGTCATCTGTGAAAGACATCGCGTTCGTTCGTTTGCCCCTCGATCTACGCGGCGGCAGGCTTCCGGGGCGTCGGCTGGTAGGCCAGAAACTTCCAGGTTTCATCCTCCTTGACCCATACAGACAGGGCACTGTTGGCAAGGGTTTTATGGGTTCCGTTGACAGTGAGATCTGCGTTCATCTCGCCGAACACCAGTGCCGTGTCCCCGATAAGGAGGATGTCTTCAATGGGGTGGTCGATTCGGTGGTACTTGTAGAACCCTTTGCGAAGCTTTTCCAGGTAGCTGCCCAACGTGTCCCTGTCGCCGAGTGAATGGGTGTACACCAGCTGCTTGTGGCAGAGGTCTTCAAAGGCAGCGTAGTCACCATCGACTACGGCTTGGTAGCGTTTCGCCTCCAACGTTTCGATCTGGTTTTTCTCGGCTGCGGTGGCGTTATCCACGAAAGCGCTCTCCTTGCTTGAAGTGTTTGACCCCAGTCTGCTTCCAAGGTAATTGACGACAAGAAGAGTGTCAACTAATAGTTGACGAATCTCTCGCTCCAAGCAGCCAGGCCCCTGCCACGTCTTATCGCTCGGGCGCCGTTAGACGCCGGGTAGTGCGCAGTAATTAGGCACTTTTCGTAGTTTCTGAGCGTTCAAGCTTGGGTTCGCTTCGAACAACTATGTAACCTTTTACTTGACAGCTGTGTGTTGAATCACTTAACGTCGTCCTCGAATCCTTCGCCACCACAACCAGCGCTGCCGTAGTGCGGACCGAAAGGTAGATCTCATGGAATTGGAACTGACCGGCAAGAAGGCCATCGTGACAGGTGCCGCCCAGGGCATCGGGCGTGCGACCGCACTTTTGTTGACCGCAGAGGGGGCAACGGTGGCAGCGCTGGACATCGACAAATCGGCTCTGACCGAGCTTGAAGAACTGGCGGCGGACAATCCGGGCCGGATTGTCCCCGCCGTCGTGGACTTCACCAACGGCGAAGCCACCACCAACGCGGTCATTGAGGCCATTAGCCAGCTCGGCGGCCTTGACCTGTTGGTCAACAACGTCGGCTCCGGGGCGGTCCGGACTTTCGAGCAGATCTCAGACGAAGACTGGCAGCGGACGATGGAGTTGAACTTCATGAGCTACGTACGCACCATCCGGGCCGCCCTGCCTACGCTTCGTCAATCAACGGCGCCATGCATCGTCAACAATGCCTCCGATCTGGCCCGCCAGCCTGAAGCCCAGCCTGTTGACTACTCGGCAAGCAAGGCGGCAGTGCTGGCGCTGACGAAGTCTATTGCCCGCGCAGAGGGTCCGAAGATCCGCGTCAATGCGGTCGCTCCTGGGCCAATCTGGACACCGTTCTGGACCAAACCGGGCGGTTTCGCGGACACCTTTGCCACCCTTCACGGGATGGAACGCCAGGCGGCGGTCGAGCACGAAATGAAGCTGCGTCAGCTGCCACTGGAACGGCTGGGCACTCCGGAGGAAGTGGCACGCATCATCGCCCTGCTCTGCAGCCCGATTACCAGTTTCGTCACCGGATCCGTCTGGGGCGTGGACGGCGGCAGTATCCGCGGACTTATCTAGGTTCTCAGTCCGTCCTTGACGCCCGTCGGCAGGGCAACGGATGGACGGCACGAAGGGGTAGAAATCAGGAGTGTGAGTGGCCAATCGCCGCGGAATCGCCGTCGTCGGATCCGTGCCTCGCCCTGGCGAGGTCCAGAGGATGGGCGAAACCCTGACGGCCGACTACTGCCCAGATGGCGATGCAGTCTTCACCGGAGGTGTTACTGAGACGGTGCGGCACGTTCGAGTCGAAGTTCATGCTGTCTCCCGGCCCGAGAACATCGCCGTCAAAGGAGACCTGAACGTTCAGGTGGCCAGAAAGTATGTGGATGTACTCCCATCCAGGGTGGCGCATCAAGGCGTCCGCGGCACAGGACTCGCTCCCGGGTGCGTACGTCACCCGCAAAAACTCGACCAACGGATCCGCCCGTTCCGTAAGCCGCTCCCAGCGGACGCCTCCCATGTTGATCTCCGGACGGTCGCTGGCCCTTTGGATTCCTGGCAGGGAACCTGCCGGAGGGACGAACGCGGAAACACCGTTCAGTTTGTTCGCTGACGCTTTGGCGCTGGCGTCATTGGCCTGCTGGGCTGGCCCCGAGTGCTCACCGCTCATCAGCGAGTCCAGCGACAGTCCCAGTTCGGACACGATGGTGTACAGGGTTCCGATGGAAGGGACGGCACGGCCCAGTTCGACCTGCGACATAAAACTTGCGGAGATGCCGACCCGGCGGGCGAGCTCCCGGAGGGAGATTTTCGCCTTGGTCCGTGCGGCCCGGAGCTGACCGCCCAGTTGGGCGCGACCCTCTTCTGTAGCCGGTATTGTCTCTTGAATACTCATCGTGGGCCTTTCCGGCGATCCAACCCGGCATGCGAGCCAGTCGTTGATATGTCTGTCCACCAAGCGACCACTTAGCTGGCCACAATGTAAAGTCTGCGCTCACGCCAGTTTACCCTTCTCTTGCCCGCTCTGGCGATATTTGGCTGTTTATTTAGACTTCAGCCAGCACGACTGCGAGTTTGGACCTCCAGCTGTAAAGTTCAATGTGCTGTATTACTTGACAGTGTGGGGTGTGTCACTTTACATTTGAGGAGTGATGAAGCCGACGCTGGCCATTAATGGAGGATTTCCCAGTCGCCACCGCCGGCCAAAGTTTTCGACAAGCGCCCGGTACTCGAAGCCGAGGACGGACCGCCCCGGAACAAGAAGAGTTCCACCGTGTATATCTACCTTCTAATTAGGAGCAAATGATGGTGCAGGATCGCAAAGGCGCCTCCGCATTCAAACTGAGCCGTCGCCACATCGGTGTCGCCGTGCTCGCCAGCGCCACTGTCGCGCTTTCCGCCTGTGGCGGGGGTGCAGCACCTGGAGGTGCTGATGAGAAGCCCACCGTTGGTTTCTCAGCAGGTGTCCTCGACAACCCCTTCACTGCGGGTCTGGTTGACTCGGTCGTCACCGAGGCCAACTCAAACGGCCTGAACATGCTCCCGGCATCCAACGCTGAAGGCGACCCCGCCAAGCAGGTGACCGATATCAACACACTGATTTCCCAGAACGTCAAAGGCCTTGTGACCATCCCCCGGGACAGTGATGCCGTCGTTCCGGCTATCCAGGCCGCGAATGCCGCCAACATCCCGGTGGTGACAGTGGACACCGCAGCCAACGGCGGCAAGATCTACATGAACATCAGGGCTGACAATGTTGCCATGGGCACCAGTGTCTGTGAACAGATCGGCAAGCTCACCGGTGGCAAGGGCACGGTGCTGGAGCTGCACGGCGCGCTGTCAACGACGTCGGGATTCGACCGCGACAAGGGATTCAGCGACTGCATGTCGGCCCAGTTCCCCGGCATGCAGATCATCAAGAAAGACACCAACTGGGAATCCGCGAAGGCTGTAGAGAATGCTCAAACGGTTCTGAGCACGTCCAAGATCGACGCGGTCTTCCTAGCCAGTGACTCAGTGATGCTCTCCGGCGTACAGACCGTAATGGAAGGCCAGGGCAAGTGGGCTCCCGCCGGACAGCCTGGCCACGTTCCTCTGGTGACGATTGACGGATCCAAGGGATCCTTGGAAGCCATTCGTTCCGGCCACGTTGATGCCGTCGTTTCCCAGCCCGTGGACCTCTACGGCAAGTACGGAGTCCAGTACCTTAAGGACGCTATCGCCGGCAAGGAATACAAAGTCGGCCCGTCCGAACATGGCAGCGAGATCGTCGACTACAAGGGAAACCTGGCTGACATGCTTCCTTCCCCGGTTATCACCAAAGCCAACGTTGATGACCAAAACCTCTGGGGCAACAAGAAGTAGCTGCCCCCTCCTTCCCTCAGGCCGGACCTGGGTGAAGACTGAATTTGAGAAAGGGTGACATCGTGGTCACAGTTAACACGCAAAATGCCATCGAGATTCGTGGGCTCCAGAAGTCCTTCGGTTCCACTCAGGCGTTGACAGATGCCAACCTGATCGTCCGTTCAGGCGAATCCCGGGCCATGCTCGGTCGGAACGGGGCAGGAAAGTCCACTTTGATAGCGATGCTCACCGGCCTGGTGACGCCGGACTCCGGCACCATTCACATCCAGGGCGCCAACGGTGAAGTCACCGAAGGCCCCGGGTCTGATTCCATCGCCTGCGTCTATCAGAAAAGCACCCTGGTGCCGGAACTGACGGTGGCGGAAAACATCAGCCTTGGTGCCTACCCGCGAAAGCGCTGGGGGAGCGTGGACTGGTCCGCGATCCGCAGGACGGCCACTGACCAGCTCAAAGATTGGGGCTACGAGCGCATTGCCGACAAGGTGGTTGCTGACCTTGAACCGCTGGAAAAGAAGATCGTCGAAGTCTGCCGGGCGCTGTCCCGGGGACCACGGATCCTTCTTCTGGATGAACCCACTGCCGGACTCGATGAAGGGGCATCCCACGAACTCTTCGCCCAGATCAACAGCCTTCGCCAGCGCGGAGTCACGGTCATTTATGTGTCCCACCACCTTGAGGAAATCTTCAAGGTCTGCGACTCTGTCACGATCCTGCGCGATGGACGGGACGTCCTGACTGCCCAGACGTCGGACCTTACCGTTAGTCGAATCGTCAATGTTATGGCAGGGGTGAGTGAGGAAGAAGCTGCGGCCGCAAAGAAAGGTACCGTTGGCGCACATCGCCGCCAGGACCAATTGGGCGACACGCGCCTGACTGTTACCGGCGCCGCCGTCGGCTCCCGTGTCCTGGGAGCGAGCCTGACAATCCGCGTTGGGGAATGCGTCGGGCTGACAGGCCTCGATGGGGCAGGCCACGTCCAGCTCGCGCAGGCCATCGCCGGTCAGCTCGCGCTGGATAAGGGCACGGTGGAGCACAACGGCCACACCCTTGGTCAAGGCAACGTCATCAAGACCATCAACGCTGGCGTGGGTTTCGTCCCAGAAGACCGCCACGTCAACGGCTACGTCCCGGAGATGTCGGTAGAGGAGAACGCCACCCTGACCATCGTGGACCGGCTTCGCGGCCGCGGCGGCCTTATCAATTCAGGCCGACGCCGCGAGCGCTTCACAGCACTGTCCGGAGCCTGGGCCATCAAATGTGACGGACCCACGCAGGCCGTCGAAGAGCTCTCCGGAGGCAATCAGCAGAAGGTCGTGCTCGCACGGGCTCTGGCGTCCGACCCGGACACGCTGGTTCTCGTCCATCCCACTGCCGGTGTGGACGTAACGGCCAAGGAGTCCATCTACGAATCACTCCGGGCGCTGCGCGAAAGCGGAAGGTCCCTGCTGATCGTCTCCACGGACGACACGGACCTGGAAATCTGCGACAGGGTCATCGTCATGTACAGGGGCGAAATTCACGCCGAACTCGACGCCGGCTACGAAGAGTGGGAACTCGTAGGCGCCATCCAGGGGGCGGAGGCAGCGGCATGAAAATGAAAACTGCCGCCACGCCCCTTCAGCCCACACCCACAGAGCCAAAGAACCAAGGAGAAACTCCCATGTCCACGCATACCCCGACCGTTGCGGGTACGCCGACCAGCCGCCGGCCCGTCAATATCATCGGTCAAGCCCGCTCGTCAGGCTGGGCACGTGAACTGGCACTGCTGCCCGCCATTATCCTGGCGATGGTGGTCGGCGCGGTGCTGTCCCCGCAGTTCCTCACGGCGAACAACCTCCTGAACAACGTCCTCGTCACCTCTGCAGTCCTTGGGATCGTCGTGATCGCTGAAAGCATCATCCTGATCTCCGGATACTTCGATCTTTCCCTCGAATCCGTCGTGGGCCTGGCCCCGATGCTCGCCGTCTGGCTGGTCCTGCCCACCG
Organism: Paenarthrobacter sp. 10L412; assembly: GCF_056395565.1. Taxonomy (NCBI): domain Bacteria; kingdom Bacillati; phylum Actinomycetota; class Actinomycetes; order Micrococcales; family Micrococcaceae; genus Paenarthrobacter; species Paenarthrobacter sp. 10L412. The sequence goes on from NZ_JBFTJT010000012.1 coordinate 155,207, forward strand.
CGGTCGGCGGCTCCGGTTTTGGATGGTCGCCCTGGGCCGCGATGGCGGTCATGTTTGTCCTCAGTATTGTCATCGGATTCACGAACGGGTTCCTTGTCGGCAAGCTCAAGCTCAACGCCTTCATGGTCACCCTCGCCATGCTCACACTCCTCCGGGGCCTGACCATGGGCCTGTCCGGCGGCAAGACCCTCTCGGGCCTGCCCCCTGAGTTCCTGGCCCTCGGCAACGCCAAGTGGTTCGGGATTTCCATCCAGATCTGGCTCTTCGTGATCTTCCTGGTCGCTGCCGCCATCTTCATGCGCAGCCACCCGGTCGGCCGCAAACTCTACGCAATGGGGGGAAACAACGCAGCGGCAGCGGCGGCAGGTATCAAGACGCTGCGCCTGACCATCGGAGTGTTCGTCGCCGGCTCGATCATCGCCGCATTCGCCGGTCTCATGCTCACCGGCCGCATCGCATCCGTGACCGCCAACCAGGGCGACGGCCTCATCTTCACTGTGTTCGCTGCGGCCGTCATCGGTGGCATCAGCCTTAACGGCGGCAAGGGATCGATGGTCGGTGCGCTAAGCGGCGTATTGCTGTTGGGCATCATCCAGAACATCCTGGTCCTGTCCCAGGTGCCCTCATTCTGGATCAAAGCCATCTACGGCCTCATCATTCTCAGCGCGCTGATCTTCAACTACTTCGCCGGTTCCCGGAGTACCCGCCGCGTCGTGTAACCAATCCGCCACCCCTTGAAAACAAGGAGCATCACACCGTGAGTTCACCATCCTTCGACGGGAAAGTCGCCATCGTCACCGGCGCGGCCAGTGGCATCGGCTATGCGACCGCTACGGCACTGACCGCACAGGGTGCGACCGTCTACGGAGCTGACATAGCCGCCGGCGACGCAGCTGACGGGACCATCCAGTGGCGGCGCCTCGACGTCGCCGAAGAAGACGGCTGGAAGGCACTCACGGAAGAAGTGCTCCAGGCCCACGGCCGGATCGACGTCCTGGTCAATAACGCAGGCCTGGTCGGATCGTACGAATCGATCACGGATATCGACATCCAGGACTGGCACCGGATCATCTCCATCAACCAGACCGGGGTCTTCCTGGGAATGCGCTTCGTCGCACCGGCCATGCTGGCGCAGGAATCCGGATCCATCGTGAACGTCTCGTCCATCTGGGGACTTGTCGGAGCAGCCGGCGTCGCCGCCTACCAGGCATCCAAGGGTGCCGTGACGATGATGACGAAGAACGCCTCCGCCACCTGGGCAGCGCAGGGGATCCGCGTGAACTCGGTCCACCCCGGGCTGATCACAACACCCTTGACGGAAAACCAGGATCAGGCCATTTCAGATGAGCTGATCGCCAAGACCCCTATGCACAGGGCCGGAAAGGCCAGCGAAGTCGCCGATGCGATCGTCTACCTCGCCTCCGACAAGGCCTCATACATCACCGGCGCGCAACTCGTTGTCGATGGCGGATTCACCAGCATCTGAGCCCCACTGACCAGCCGCCCCAGCTCCAAGGAAGGAACAGCACCATGAGCACGGACCTCGGCCCCGGAACACTGACTGCCGCAGTCATCGACAGTTTCCGCAGCACCCCGGATGACCGGCTTCGGACCATCCTGACCAGCCTCACCACCCACCTTCACAACTTCATCCGGGAAATCGAACCGACGATCGAAGAATGGGAAACCGCCATCAACTTCCTGACCGCCACAGGCCAGAAGTGCGACACCGTCCGCCAGGAGTTCATCCTCCTTTCCGACGTGCTGGGCGTGTCGATGATGGTGGAAACGATCAACGACGCCGAAACCCCGGACGCCACCGACTCCACCGTTCTGGGGCCGTTCCATATGGTCGAATCCCCGAAACGGGATCTGGGCGAGAACGCTTCGCCCGAGAGCGAAGGTGATATCTGCTTGGTACGGGGTCGCATCCTGTCCGTCACCGGTGAACCGGTCCCGCATGCCTCCATCGACATCTGGCAGGCAAACACCAAAGGCTTCTACGACGTTCAGCAACCCGGCATCCAAAGCATCGGCAACGGACGCGGTCTGTTCACATCCAACGCCGCCGGAGAGTTCTACTTCCGCAGCGTTATCCCCAGCTATTACCCGATACCAACCGACGGGCCTGTCGGTGACCTGCTGCACGCCACTGCGCGCCATCCGAACAGGCCGGCACACATCCACTTCATCGTCACCGCCCCCGGATTCCGGGAACTGACAACCCACATCTTTGTTGCCGGCAGCGACTACATCGACTCAGACGCCGTTTTCGCCGTAAAGAAGAGCCTGATCGCCGAATTCGCGCCCAACACCTCAGCGGACGACGCAGCCCGCTACGGGCTTGCCTCCCCGTTCATGGAGGCAGTGATCGACATCGTTATCCACCCCGACCTCGTCGACCCCGACATTATCCAGAACGCGGTGATGTCCCCGGCCACTGCTCGGATTATCGAAGCACAGGAGAACACCCAATGAAGGATTTTCAGTACCAGGCACTTCCAATGCGCGTCCGCTTTGGAGCAGGATCTCTTGCCTCCCTCAACGATGAGGTGGTCAAACTTGGCCTCAAGCGTGTTCTGGTCCTTGCCACCCCTTTCCAGGCGGACCTCGCTGAAGAGGTTTCCGCACAGTTGGGAGATCTCAGCGCCGGCGTGCATGCGGAAGCTGAAATGCACGTGCCCATCGAATCTGCCCGTAGGGCGCGTGAGGTAGCCGCAGCGGCTCAGGCCGACGGGTACGTTGCTGTTGGCGGCGGATCGACAACGGGGCTGGGCAAGGCCATCGCACTCGAGTTCGGCCAGCCGATTATCGCCGTCCCCACCACTTACGCCGGCTCCGAGATGACGCCGGTGTGGGGGCTGACCGCCGACGGCGAAAAGAAGACCGGGCGCGATCCCAAAGTTCTGCCCACCAGTGTCATCTACGACCCGGAACTTACCGTCACCCTCCCGGTGGCCATGTCCATCACCAGCGGATTCAACGCCATCGCCCACGCCGTGGAGGCCCTCTACGCTCCCGACGGATCGCCGATTATCTCGCTGATGGCAGAGGAAGGCACCCGTGCACTGCTCGAAGCGATGCCGAAGATCGCCGAAAGCCCCTCCAGCATCGAAGCCCGCTCCGACGCCCTGTACGGTGCCTGGCTCTGCGGAGCTACTTTGGGTGCAACAACAATGTCCCTGCACCACAAGTTGTGCCACACTCTCGGCGGGACCTTCAACCTTCCCCACGCCGAAACCCACACAGTGGTGCTTCCCTATGCCCTGGCCTACAACGCCCAGCACGCCCCGCAGGCGATCGCGGCCCTGCAGCGCGCAACCGGTTCAGACAATCCCGCTGCGCACTTCAAGAAGTTGAGCGTAGCCCTCGGTGCGCCGTCGTCGCTGGCTGAACTGGGCCTTAAGGAGTCCGATATCGACAAGATTGTCGAAATCGCGACCAAGAACCCTTACGCCAACCCGAGGGAAGTTACGCCGGAGGGCATCCGGGAGCTCATCACTGCGGCTCTCCACGGCAGCGACGTCTAAGCCGACGAACCTCGTTACTACCCGCTGCCTGAACCTACAGAAGGAAGACATCATGTCTGAGACCGTCAAAGACGTGCGGCCAGCATCCGCAGTACCCCCTCTGGGCACTGTCCCAGCCGTTCTGGTCCGCAAAGACGCCAACGCCACCGTCACAGTCGAGCCAGGCACTACAGCCGTCACATCGCCCAAGCCCACCGAACTCCTTATCCGGCCCGCCTACGTAGGGGTGTGCGGAACCGATATCGAGATCCTGCACGGCAGCATGCCGGAATCCTTCAAGATCAACTATCCCCATGTCATGGGCCACGAATGGTCAGGTTTCGTCGTGGAAGCAGGTGCTGACGTTGAAGGGTTCCACCCAGGGGACCGGGTGCTCGGCCACGGACACCTGGGTGGAAATGACTGGTTTGGCGTCACTCACGACGGAGCAGCAGCAGAGCTCTTCACTGTCCCGGCGGACATGTGTTTCCACATCCCCGCCGAGGTGGACATGCTTACGGCCGCCGTCATCGAGCCGTTCGCCTGCGTACTGAACGGATTGACCAAAATCGGCGGAATCAGCGCTGCGGACACCGTCCACGTGCACGGACTCGGAGCCATCGGCCTCAACGCCGTCCTGCAGGCAGTCACCGCAGGCGCGGTCGTCGTCGTGTTCGACCCCAGTCCGCTTCGTCGCGACACTGCGATGAAACTGGGGGCAAAAGCTGCCGTGAATCCCCTGGAGAACCCGGACACCACTACTGCGGCATCAGAGGCCATCGGACGGCCATTCGCAGACGTGGTTATTGAGGCTTCCGGGAACTCGGCGGCTCAAGCGGCTGCGCTCGAGAGCGCTGACCACAATGGACGTGTCTTGCTGATGGGTGTCTCCACTCCGAAATTCGCTCCCGCGCGATTGGGCCTTGTCCAGGAACGGAACCTGACAATCGCCAGCTCCACCGGGGCGCCGGTGGCAATTTGGCCGGCAGCGATCCGTTTCGTTGCCAACTCGGGCCTGAACCTCGGTGAGATTGTCTCCACTGTGGTCCCCTTCTCCCGAGGGGACGAAGCCCTGCAGCGTGCACAGGATTCCAGCCATGAAACGAAGGTCATGCTCGCCCCTGACGACACAGCGCTCGACGGCGGGCCAAGCTCCCCAACCCCCAAAGCCAACTAACAAAGGACGAATGTGAACGACACGAGCATCATTCAAAACCGGGACCTGCTGGCCTCCTGCTGGACCTGGGCAGGAAACGCAGCGCCGCTGCGTGGCGACGAAACAAGTCCCATTGACGTGCGGACCCGGGTTGAGGCCGCCGCCAAAGCCGGTTGGAAAGGCCTTGGATTCATCCACGCCGACCTTCCACAGATCGAAGAAACCATTGGCCTTAAGGGACTCCGCCAGCTGATGGACGACAACGGCATCGTCCACGCCGAGATGGAATTCCTCGCCGATTGGTGGAAGAACGGCCCTGAACGGGAGGAATCCGATCGCTGGCGCAAGATCCTTTTCAACGCCGCGGAGATTCTCGGCGTCAAGACCATCAAGATCGGCGCGGAGCTTGCTCTCGAAGGTGAACCGGCGCCCGTCGATGAGATCGCATTCCACGAGGAATTCGACCGGCTCGCCACCCAAGCCGGCGAAGCAGGCACGCGGGTCGCCCTGGAACCGATGCCGATGAACAACCTTAAGACGATCGAAATCGGCGCGAAGTTCATCAACGAAGTCAACAACCCGCACGGCGGACTCACCGTCGACACCTGGCACACCAGCCGCGGCGGGACCCGTTATGAAGATCTGTCCTCCATCCTGCCGATGGACAAGGTCTTCATTGTCGAAATCGATGATGCCCGCAAGGACGTTGTCGGTTCGCTCTGGGAAGACACGATCAACGAGAGGCTCTACCCCGGCGAGGGAGACCTGGACACCGTCAGCTTCGTCAAGGCAATCTATGACGCCGGCTGGCGGGGTCACTGGGGTGTGGAAATACTCGCGGAATCACACCGGATCCTGCCCTTGGACCGGGCCCTGGCCCGCGCCCACGATTCGGCGGCGGCAACACTCGAGGCAGCGTCCCAGTTGATCGCCGCAGAGCAGTCCGAAAAGGTCTGAAGCGACTGAGCTTTCTGAATACTCCCGGCCCACGCGCTGCCCGCAAGAGGCAGCGCGTGGGTCAAACACGACAAGCACCCTAAGAAGAAGCGGAACACCGTGAGCGCACCAGCCCCCGAGGAACGATCGGACGCGGCCACACAGCTTGGCAGTCGGCTCCGGAATGCCCGGCAAAGCGTCAGGCTGTCCCTGCGCGAACTCGCGCGCCGCGCAGACGTTTCCGCCAGCCTCGTTTCACAAATCGAGCTTGGCCGCACGTCACCGTCCGTGGGAACCCTTTACGCCCTCGTCTCCGAATTGGGCCTGTCACTGGACACCCTGATGCAGGATGGGGCCCTGTTGAGTATTCCGTCTCCAGTAACGAACCTCCGGATGGCTGACACCGCCGTCGCAACCGGGGAAGCGGAAACCAAGTCCGCGGAGGACCAGCACCGGGTCACCCATTCAGTGACCTCCATGGCGGCCAATCCACTCCCAGGGCTGCTTGAAGCGAGGGACCGTCCAAAACTACGAGTCGACGGTGTCCTCTGGGAGCGGCTGACCGCTGAGAACGACCCCAGCGTGGAGCTGCTTCGCGTGACGTACCGAAGCGGCACAGAATCCTGCCCGCCGGACAACCTCATGCGGCATGGTGGGCATGAGTACTTCCACATCCTTGAAGGAAGGCTCCACGTGGAGGCAGGCTCCTCGTCGGGAACGCTTAACGCCGGGGACAGCATCAATTTCTTATCGTCCCTCCCACACCGGCTTAGCAATCCATTCACCGAGGACTGTGTAGCCATCTGGGTGGTGGTCGGCCGGCGAAGCCAGGACCCGGACAACACCGTCTCGCCCATTGCATAGGCCCGACGCAAACTGTCCGTACAAGTCTTACGGAACATGGAATGGAGCCCCAGACGGCCGTAGGGCAATGCGTTCCGTTGGTTGGTCTCAGAATTCTACTTCCAGTTGCGGCTTCCGTGATCAGCCGCGGACGCTCCGAGTTCCTTCGCGCATTGGAGTTGGTGTTGGTTCACCGGGAGGCTGTTGATTCCGGGGTTCATGGCTTGTGCTCGTGCGTGAGCCAAACCATTGCAGGGTTCAGGGAACGGGCGGATGACCATTGCCGGGGCTATGGTCATCCACCTCGTTCGATACGCACCTTACGGCTGCCGCCCTGTGGCCTGGGTGACGATGGGCGCCGCTCCGGTGTGGCCGTCGCGTGCAGCGGCAATCTCGCGGATCCGCCCGCGGCATGCGTACCAGCCTGCGATCATGAGCGCTACCGCGATTGCGGTTACGACCACGGTCAACGGGGAGTCTATAAGAATCATGACAAGGACCACGGCTAGGAAGGCAATGGTTAGATAGCCCGTAAACGGGGCTCCGGGCATGCGGAAGGAGGGACGTTGGGTCCACCCTTTCCTGGCCCACCTCTGAAATTGGATTTGGCACAGGACGATCGCGGCCCACGCGACGATGATGCCAACGGCCGCAATGTTGAGGACGATCTCGAATGCGTCGCCCGGGACGATGTAGTTCAGCGGGATACCGAGGAAGGAGACTGCTGCCGTGATGGCTATGCCGCCGTAGGGCACGCCGGCCTTGTTCATTCGAAGTGCGAATCTCGGCGCTGAGCCGGCGGCGGCCATCGAGCGTAGGATGCGTCCGGTGGAGTAGAGCCCGGCGTTCAGCGAAGACAGGGCAGCTGTGAGCACAACGAGGTTCATGATGGAGTCGATGCCGTTGATGCCGATTGAGCTGAAGAACGTCACGAACGGGCTGACGCCCTTTTCATAAGCGGTGTAGGGCAGCAGCAGTGAGAGCAAGACGACGGATCCGACGTAGAAGAGCGCGATGCGGGCGATGACGGCGTTGATCGCCTTCGGCATGACCTTGGCTGGGTTCTCGGTCTCGCCGGCGGCAGTGCCGACGAGCTCAATTGAGCCGTAGGCAAAGATGATTCCCGACATGAGCAGGACCATCGGCAGAACGCCGTTCGGGAAGATTCCGCCGTTGTCGGAGATGAGCTGGAATCCGACCGCGCCACCGGTAGGAGTGCCGAAGACGACGAAATAGATGCCCACGAGGAGGAACGCGACCAGTGCGGTGACCTTGATGAGGGCAAACCAGAATTCCATCTCCCCGAAGACCTTGACGGAGACAAGGTTGAGGGCGAGGACGAGCACCAGGGCGATCAGTGCCCAGCTCCACTGTGGGACCGCGGCGATCCAGGGGACGTACCTGCCGAAGAAGCTCATGTAGAGTGCGGCAGCGGTCGTGTCGGCGATCGTCGTCGCAGCCCAAACCAGCCAGTAGAACCATCCGACGGTGAACGCTGCCTTCTCGCCGAAGAATTCCCTGGCATAGGAGACGAACGAGCCCGACGACGGTCGGTGCAGTACGAGTTCGCCCAGGGCGCGCAGGATCAGGAAGGCGAAGGCCCCACAGATCGCGTAGGCGATGAAGAGTGATGGCCCGGCTGCGGCAAGTCGGCCACCTGCGCCGAGGAACAGGCCGGTGCCGATCGCACCCCCGATAGCGATCATCTGGATTTGTCGGGATTTGAGTCCTTTCTGGTAGCCGGCATCCTCGGCGTGCAGGACGGGATCGGGTGAGTGCGCGTGTCCCGAGTCTGTGACGGGCGGCTGAATCGACATGGGAAGCCTTCCTGTTGGTTGAAACCTGAATTGGGCCTGATGGTCTACGGAGTGACCGCCGGAGTTGGGGGTCTGGGCAGGCATTTGAGGGGATTGCCGTTCTGGGCGCCCGCGGTAGGGCTGTAATGGGCAGAATGCGATATGGAAGACCTGAACACCGAAGTACCGGGGATTCAAATCACAGTTGAGAGTATGCGGCAAGTCACATCAAAAGATCAACAGTTTGTTGGAATGGTTTTCGACCTTGAGGGCGGGTATGCCTAGAAATGTGCAGTTTGCAGGGACTGATTTAGCGTTGGCTCGGCCTTCCGCATGTAAACGAAATGTGTAATAATTGTGGAAAGTTCCGCTTTACTCAAACTTTGTGTTGAATACACTTTGAGTTGGATCGGTGTGGCGTACCTGCTGTGCCGCGTCCGTCTCTCGAACGTCTGGAAGGTTTCTTATGGCTGAATCCGTTACGTCCACACCGCTCTATGAACGCGCGGTCCGGGTGGGGGATTTACTCTTTGTCTCCGGCCAACTCCCTATCGGAGATGGCGGCTTGCTGTATCCCGGGCGCGTAGGCCAGGAAGTTACAGTCGAGCAGGCGCGTGAGGCTGCAGTGCTTGCTGCCAGACGATGTCTGGATGTCGTCCGCGATGAACTCGGATCGTTGGACGCCGTGAAGGGTATCGCCAGGATCGGAGGGTACGTCTCAGCAGGGGAAGGATTCGTGGATGCACCCGCAGTGGTCGATGGCGCGTCGTGGCTCGCCGTCGATGTCTTGGGAGAAAAAGGCCACCATGCGCGGCTGGCAGTGGGAGTAGCCTCGCTGCCGCTGGGTGCATGTGTCGAGATTGAAATGACTGTGCAGTGCTAAGGACAGCCGAGAAGACTCAAACCGCCAGCATCGCGGCAGTCGGGAACCCGCTTGAGGAGCTCTCCCTCGAACAGCTCCGCCAGCGCATGAGCATGAAATGGCGCACTCATCCCTCCGACGTGCTGCCTCTGTGGGTTGCTGAGATGGACGTCCGGCTCGCGCCGCCGGTTTCGGAAGCGCTGCACGAAGCCATCGACGCTGGAGACACCGGATACCCTGCAGGGACGGAGTTCGCGGAAGCCATAAGTGCGTTCGCTTACCGGCGCTGGGGCTGGGATGGGCTGGCAGTCGAGCGCACCGCCGTCGTGCCTGACGTGATGATGGGCGTAGTCGAGATCCTGCGTCTGATTACAGACCCAGGCGACGCAGTCGTCGTCAACTCCCCGGTGTATGCGCCTTTCTATGCTTTCATCACCCATGATTCGCGCAGGATCGTTGAGGCGCCGCTAGGACAGGATCTCCGGATCAACCTCGCCACCCTCGAGGAAGCTTTCAAGCGCGCGCGCTCATCCGGACGGAATGCCGCGTACCTGATCAGCAATCCCCATAATCCGACCGGGGTGGTCCACAGCCCTGAAGAGCTCGCAGCTGTCGCCGCCCTCGCCCACAAATATGGGGTCCGGGTTGTCTCGGACGAGATCCACGCCCCGCTCGTCCTTCCGGGAGCAACGTTCACGCCGTATCTGAGCGTGCCCGGGGCGGAGAACGCGTTTGCGCTCACTTCGGCGTCAAAAGCCTGGAACCTTGCCGGCCTCAAGGCAGCACTGGCAATCGCCGGGCCCGATGCTGCCGATGATCTGGAGCGCATGCCCGAAGAGGTCAGCCACGGACCGAGCCATCTGGGTGTGATCGCCCAGACCGCCGCATTCCGTGATGGTGAAGAGTGGCTGGATGCCCTCCTCCGAGGCCTCGATGCGAACAGGGCCCTCCTCGGCAAGCTGCTCGCCGAGCATCTTCCCGGGGTCGGGTACGCTGCTCCCGAAGGGACATACCTGGCTTGGCTGGATTGCAGCCATCTGGCCCTCGATTCGTCAGCCGGGCACGAGGGCCTCGCTACCGTTTCCGACCTTGCCGGGCCGGCCAGGATGTTCCTCGACAAGGCTAGGGTCGCTCTGAGCTCCGGCCATGTCTTCGGCACGGGTGGGGCAGGACATGTTCGCCTTAACTTTGCCACTTCCCAGACCAATCTCACCGAAGCCATCACTCGGATGGGGCGAGCCGCCCACGTTGACTGAAGCTTCCTTAGTTGCAACAGCATGTTGAACGAAGAAGGTCTATCTCAGGCTGCTTGCGGCCCTAGCGGATACGCTTCAACAAAAAGGCAGAAATTTATGGCGAGTCCGGGAACCTGGACCGCCTGCTAATCGGAAGGACAACAATGATGACCCAGATTGGTTCGGTCGGCTCAACAGCTCCATCCCCGGACGCGCTGCAGGGCATGGACGCCGAGTCCATCAACCGCGTCCTCGAGCTCCTGGTGGCACCCCTTCAGGCCGCGGTGCCTCAGCCCACCGAGGTTGTCCTTCATGATCTGCAGCGAATCCCTAACACCGTTCGTGCTATCGCCGGAGACGTTACTCGCCGCCAGATCGGAGACCCGCCTACCGACAAATTGCTCGAACGTGTGGCAGCCGGCGACTTCTCCCATGAGATCGGCTACCGCTCACAACTGCTCGACGGGAGAATCCTCCAAAGCACGACGATCATTTACATCGACAAGGAAGGCCGAGCCGCCGCGGCTCTGTGTCTGAATGCTGACGTATCGGCCTGGGTCACGCTCCGCTCAGCCTTGGACCGCTTCGTTCTCGGCCACGACGGCAGCTCCATGCTGGCGACCGCGACCGCGAACAGGGCAGCGTCGGTCGGCCCCCAGGGGAGCGAGTACTTCCCGCACAGTGTGGAGGAGCTCAGCTCCAAGCTCGTCGAGGCGGCGATCGCCGCCATTGGGGTCCCCGTTGAGCAAATGCGCAAGGAACACAAAGTGCAGGTCGTGGCGGAGCTGGAACGTCGTGGATTCTTCCTCGTAAAGCAGGCTGCCGAGACAGCGGCGACGGCACTCGGAGTCACCCGCTTCACCATTTACAACTATCTCAACGAACTCGGCGGAGAGGTCGAAGAGACAGCCTAACCCGACAGAAGGCAGCGTTACCCCGTTCCCTGGAACTCAAGCCTTCCTCATCGCCGGATCACCAGCAATGAACAATTCCCTACCCCGTCATGCCCGAAATGAGGCACTGGAGCATCACTCTGCCCGGCCAAGTCATGCGGGCAATCGTCCAGGCACGCATCAATCACCTTCCCTGTACAAGACAAATCGTCAAATAAATCAAGGAGAAAAAATGAACACCAGCACCACCACGAAGCCGTTCGCCGACCTCGCTGCTATCCAGGCAACCGTCGAGGCTGTCAGCGCCCAGCGTGAACTCGGCCGCGTCACTTTTACCATGAACAGCGAGTCCGCAGGCGGTCTGACAGCGAAGACCGAAACAGGCCCGCTGCTGCAGGCAGGCGTACCGGATAACTCACGACGTGGAAAGTACACACTGCATAGTGACGAGCCCATCTCGCTGCTCGGCACAGACACTGCCGTCAGCCCTGCTGAATACATCCTCAAAGGACTCGCCGGCTGCTACATGGTTACCCTTGCCTCACTCGCCGCAGCTCGCAACATCACCCTGGAGGAGATTCGGCTCACCCTCGGGTTCGATATCGATCTGAGTGGATTCCTCGGCATCGACGAGTCCGTCCGAAAGGGCGCAGAACACATCACGGTCAACGTGGAGCTCGAAAGCCCGGGCACTCCACGAGAAGATCTTCAGGACCTCGTCAAGGCACTGGAAGCGACCTCGCCAATCCGCGACACCCTTGCCAACCCCGTGAAAGTCACCACTGCACTGAACTAGGACCATGCGTGAGTTCCGGGCAGGGCTTCGAAGCCCGGCCCGGAAACTCCCATGAGCAGCCCTGTGACGATGTCGTCGCAGAAATTGTCCTGCCGCGCTGGCAGTCCGGGGCAGTGTCCTGGTCAGGACGCCTGTTGTATCTAGGCCTGTCCCCAGAATGAGTCTTCCGTCGCGCCATCGGCCGAGAACAAACGGACGTCTACGATGTTCCCCTGACGGACAGTGAGAAGGTCTACGCCCGCCATGTCCATGGAGGCGTCGGTCCGCGTGCCCGAGAACGTGACCGGGACGGCTACGAGCTCACCGTTGACCATTGCCGGCCCGGTAACAGCCAATTGGAAGGTCCCTTGGCTGGCTTCCATCATCCCGCCCAGCAAGGCACCTACGCCGTCGAGCCCTTTATGGTCACCGGAAAAGCGGTTGGACCCCGGCTGGTGCCACACCACGTCAGGACTCAGCAGCGCCATGGCTGCTGGCACGTCCCCCCGGCCAAGGGCTTCGAAGTACGAGGCGGCCACGGCCGCCGGCGTCTGATCATTCATCAGTTCTCCTTCAGTTGTGATTACGCAGCCATGGTTACATTCGGTAACCTGTTACATCAACGTAACTAAAGGAGCTGGGTTTGATTGGATGCGCCGGTTTGGAACATCATGGTGGCCACGTGCCCCTCACGTACTTCCCTGGCTAAGATCGCCAACAAGTGGACGGCAATGATCGTCATTGCCCTCAGCAAGGGCTCTTTGAGGTTTGGCGAACTCCGCGAAGAAGTAGATGGCATCAGCGGCAAGGTCCTGGCCGATACGTTGCGGGATTTGGAGCGTGACGGGATTATCGAGCGAACCGCATACAACGAGATGCCGCCGCGCGTGGAGTACGAACTCACTACGCTGGGCCACAGCCTGCGTGAGCCGCTGACGGCGCTGGGGCGCTGGGCCGAAGAGCACATCAACGAGGTACTGGCCGCGCGGGACGCCTACGACGATCGTCCCGGCACGCGACCCATGCCGTAAAGGCCGTCAGGCCGTAAAGCGTTGGTTTTGAGCATCTGGCGTGGCGGTGCGGAAGGCTGAATTACTTGCTGGGGGCTCCCTGTCGATGGCGCTGGACAGCATCATAATTGCCGCACTTGGCGGAACAGTACGAGCGCCTGCCGTTGCGGCTAGTATCCACAAACACTGTTTCGCAGCCTTGGCGGGTGCAAGCCCCTATTCTTTTTCCCGCAGATTCGACAGTGAACAGTGCAAGGCCTCCGGCTGTTACTGCTTTGACGCGCGCTACAACATCCTCCTCTTCGGGCGCCCAGTGCAGGTGAGGTTGCAGTCCGTCGTGAGTGCTCAGATAGGCCCGGCTGGTCCCGGCCTCCAAGAGTGAATTGATCGCCCTGCAAAGCCCTTCGGCATCTGTTGCGTCGAAGGCCTTCCGCAGCATCAGGGCCCATTGCCGGAGGCGTTCGGCTGAATTGGCGGTCAAAGACGAGGTCTTCCGGATTTGATGCTCGTCCAGAATGTGCAGGACACGCTCAACGCTCCAGTCGGGTCCGCCGGCAAGGTTGACCAGGTCTACTGCCAATTCAGGACCCGTCATGTTGTCATGGTTGAACTGCACTAACCCATTGCAGCACAGTTTTCCATATGCTGCTCGTAACCACCGCAATTATTCCTGTTGTATCGCTTCTTGTTCTTGGGGCGGTCTTGCGACGGAAGTTCCTCGTTGATTCCGGGTTTTGGGGCGGCATGGAATGGTTGAGCTACAAGGTTTTTACTCCGGCGCTGTTCATCTCATCCATCGCAGGCACGGATCTGAGCATCGTTCCCGTAGGGCCGCTCCTCCTGAGCGTCGGCGTGCCGATTGCCGTTATTGCTGCATTGGTCATCGGCTCGGCTCGCATGCTTCGCACCAATGGCCCCCGGTTGACTTCACTGGTGCAAGGCGCTGTCCGAATCAACACCTATGTTGGCCTCACCTTTGCCGGCGCGCTCCACGGCCAGGAGGGAGTGGCTACCTTCGCCCTAGCCAGCGCTGTTGTTGTGCCATTGGTGAATGTGATCTGCGTGGGAACATTGTCCGCATACGGCGACAAGCTGGCCTTGGTGCGCCGCAGGCCGCTGTGGCGGGAGTTGCTTGAAAATCCGCTCATCCAAAGCTGCGCTCTGGGACTGCTTCTTAACCTGGCGGACTTGCCTCTTCCGGAGTTTGTGTCCGCGGCACTCACTATGCTGGCCGCCCCCGCCCTCGCCTGCGGAACGCTCATTGCCGGGGCGGCGCTCCACGCTGACATTCGATGGCGGGATACAGCCGATATTGCGGCAGTTTCTCTACTGAAGCTCGTCGTGCTTCCGCTTTCGGCTGCCGCCATTGCCATACCCTTAGGCGCCGCGGGAGCCGGCCTCAGCAGTATCGTGCTGATCTGCGCCATCCCGACGGCGCCCTCAGCCTACGTCCTGGCCAGCCGGATGGGCGGTGATGTCCGCCTTATGGCAGCGATAACAGGTACACAAACCGTGCTTGCCATGGGCACTCTGCCTGTAGTTCTGATGCTCGTGGACCTCATGAAAGCGCGGTTCTAAACCCTGAATCGGCTTCACAGGAGACCCTTTCTGGCCATCCCGGGACCGGCCCCAGCAACGGCAACAGCGGAATCCATCATCAGATGGATACTTCCGAACACATCGAAGCCTTTCTCTGGAAAGTCAGAGGACGGAGTTGAGGAATGTTTGGGTGCGTTCATTTTGTGGGTTGCGGATGATTTGTTGTGCTGGGCCTTGTTCGATGATGGCGCCTTCTGCCATGAATACGACGCGGTCAGCGACGTCGCGGGCGAAGTTCATTTCGTGGGTAACCACCACCATGGTCATGCCTGATTGGGCGAGGTCTTTCATGACCTTGAGGACTTCTCCGACCAGTTCAGGGTCCAGTGCGGAGGTGGGTTCATCGAAGAGCATCAGTTTTGGTTCCATGCACAGGGCCCTGGCGATGGCGACGCGTTGTTGTTGGCCACCGGAGAGTTGGCGTGGGTACGCGTTTGCTTTGTCTGCCAGGCCGACGCGTTCCAGTAGTTGGAGTGCTCGCGGGGTGACTTCTGTTTTCCTTTGCTTCAGAACCTGTCGGGGCGCTTCGATAAGGTTTTCCAGCACGGTCATGTGGGGGAAGAGGTTAAAGTGTTGGAAAACCATGCCGATGTCCGCGCGGCTGCGCCGAATGTCGGCGTCTTTTTGTTCGTGTAACTTGTTGCCTTTGATGTCATATCCAATGACTTTTCCGTCGACCCACATACGGCCGCCATTGATCCGTTCGAGGTGGTTGATGCAGCGCAGCAGGGTGCTTTTGCCTGATCCTGAAGGGCCGATCAGGCAGACTACCTCGCCAGCGTCGATTTCCAGGTTGATTCCCTTGAGGACGTGGAGCGAACCGTAGTTTTTCTCCACGCCTTCTGCTTTGATCATGCTTCGCGGTCCAGTGACTGCTCCGGCCGGTTGGGTCGTGGTGCTGGTCATCGTATACCGCCTTTTCTGGTTGGCCGATGGTGGGTGTTGAAGAAAAGCGTGAGGCTCTGCCAAGGGGTGAGGGGGAGGTTGCGTTGGTTGCCTTTGGCGTACCGGCGTTCCAGGTAGTACTGGCCGATGCTCAGGACGGAGGTGATGATGATGTACCAGATACTGGCCACAATCAGCAGCGGTATGGTTTCGAAGGTCCTGGCGTAGATGATTTGTGACGAGTAGAGAAGTTCCGGGACAGAGATCACTGACACCAAGGATGTGGTTTTGAGCATGCCGATGGTTTCATTTCCGGTGGGGGGAATGATGACTTTCATGGCTTGGGGCAAGATAATGCGCTGCATAGTGCGGAAGCGGCTGATTCCCAGGGCGCCTGCTGCTTCTGCCTGGCCATGGTCTACGGAGAGAATTCCTGCGCGTACGATTTCGGACATGTACGCTCCTTGGTTCAGACCGAGACCAAGTATCGCTGCTGTTATCGGGGTGATGAACTGGTTCGCGTCCAGGGCCACTCCAGGCATGCCGAAACTGATCACCGGGTAGAGCGCCGCAAGGTTGTACCAGAAGAGAAGTTGGACCAAAACCGGCGTGCCTCGGAAGAAGTTTACGTACGTTGATGCTGCGGCACGGATCACGGGGTTAGGGGAGAGCCTCATGACGGCCAGGACCACGCCCAGGACGATTCCGATCACCATGGAAACAGCTGTGAGCATCAATGTGACGGCTATGCCGTTCACAATTGAAACATCACGGATGTACTTACCCACCGTTTCCCACCCGAAACGGGGATTGGTCACTACTGACTGCAATGCCAGCGCGGCAAGTACCAGAATCAAGGCTCCTGAAACCCAGCGGCCAATATACTTTGCCTTCACCGTGGTGAACTCATCAAGAGACCTCTGCGGCGTTTCTATCGGAAGTGTTGTTGCTCCCATTGGATATCCCTTGTCTACTGTGGCTCTTATTCGGAGATCTGATCAGCGGTGATACTGGACCCGGAGGGGATTCCCCAGCGCTTGTTGATGTCGGAGTATGTTTTGCTCTGCACAATTGCTTTCATGGCAGCGGTGATCGCCGGGCGCAAGCCGGACTCTTTGTTCAGGGCAATACCAGTGAGCCTCGGCTCGTAGTCGCCACCAGCCGCCAACTCGAATTTGTTCTCGGCAAGTGCTCCTTGATAGCTCAAAGGAATACTGTCTGCCATCACGCCATCGACCCGCCCTGACAGGAGCGCAAGGTTTGCGTCTGTCTGGGTGGGAAACACAGCCTGATTGATTGCCTGTTCGCCGCTGCCGGTACATTCCTCTGACATGGTCGGGAGGATGTCGAGGGATTCGTGGGTGCCCTTTTGTGCGGCGATCTTCTTACCGCACAAGGAAGCGGCGGTCATCGATAGTTTGGCCGGGTTCCCGGGTAGGACGGCCATGCCGGAACCACCAGAGATGTATGGAACGAAGTCGACCACCTTCTGTCGCTCTTCCGTGACGTTGAAGGCTGACATGCCGGCGTCGTACTTGTTGGAGGCCAATCCCGGCAGGATCGTGTCGAACGTAGCTGGAACATATTGCGCCTTGAGCCCGAGGGAGGACGCCAGGACATTGCCCATGTCCACGTCCCAGCCGATGACTGTCTTGTTGTCGGTGTCAAAGTATTCAAACGGGGGATACGTGGGGTCTGTTGCCATCACCAGCGTGCCTTTGTCCCGCATGGACTGAGGTAGCAGGGCACGGGCTTCTTCATTTACTCCGCCTTGTTCGCTGGCTGAAGAGACAGGTGCCGTTGCCGGGCTCTGCGCGGAAGCGTCACCTTGCGACGCTGTTGTGCAGCCGCTGACGGAAGACATGACCAGGGCTGCGGTGAGGAGCGCCAACTTATTGCTGATTCGCATCGTTAGTACCTTTCGTGAAGGGGGCCTGCGGACACTCGTTGATGGGCGCCCAGTCGGATCCTTGGGAGGCTCGTGACTTGGGCCACTATTGCTGCAGGCGCCTACTGAGCTTGGCATCGGAGATCGACGGCCGAATGGTTCTCCCAGACAAAAATGCGTCGCAATTTAGTTGTCCGCGACAAAGGACGGACTGCTGCCGCCCTAGAACATGGAGGGCATGAGAACTGATTCAGAACCCCTCGCATCCGCTCGTGACGTTGCGGCGAAGTCGGCAGCAAGGGCGGCGCTTTCTTTGCGGCCGCTAACCTCAAAAGGCGAATTCGCTGCTGCCTCTGACCTGCTGGCAGGCATCTGGGGCACAAGCCGGGACGCGTCGCCGCTGTCCTCCGATCTTCTCCGCAGTTTGAGCCATGCGGACGCCTGCGTAACCGGAGCCCTGTCTGGTGAGGAGGTGGTGGGCGTCGCAGTAGCGATCTCAGGGCCTCCCGTCTCTGAAGTGATGTACTCACTCATTGCCGGAGTAAAACCGGGATTTGCTGGTCGGGGAGTGGGCATCGCACTCAAATACGCCCAGCGCGTTTGGTCTCTCGAGCGGGGTGCCAAACGGATGTTGTGGACTTACGACCCCTTGATTCGCAGGAACGCCCATTTCAACCTCGTGCGCTTGGGAGCACGGGTGCAGAATTACATCCCGGAGTTTTACCCACCCATGCACGATTCTCTAAACAGGATGGACCGCACGGACCGTCTATGCGTGAGTTGGGACCTGGCGTCGGCTACTCCGTCGACCCCAGAGGACGACGACGGACCGATCGCCCTTCGCGCCGGGGAGAACGGCAGCCCTCAACGCTCTGGCATTGCACCGCAACCGCGGATGCGGGTCTGGATCCCCCGTGATATCGAGTCGATGCGGCTTGACGACAACGCTTTGGCAATGCGATGGCGTGTTTCCATGGCGGATGTCCTGCAAGAAGCCGAAGCGCAGAACTTGGTGCCCGTGTCGGTTTCTGGCTCCGGGTACTACGTGCTGGACACGGTGAGTGCACAATGAGCGCGGCATTCAAGGTTGAATTGCGAAGGGTGCGCATGCCCCTTGCCGGCGAGTTCAGGACATCGCGTGGCAGCGAGTCAGTGCGCGAGATGCTTCTGGTCCGATGGGTCACAGACAACTCAGAAGGTTGGGCCGAATGCGCAGCAGATGCCGAGCCGGTCTATTTTCCGGAACGCCTTGAATCAGCGCGACTCCTCATCGCGGAGGTACTGGTCCCGTTGCTAGCGAAAATTCCCACGATTGATGCGGCCGGTGCGCATGTGGCGATGAAGCGGGTCCCCGGGAACCCGTTGGCTAAGGCTGCGCTTGAGAGCGCGATCCTTGATGCCGAACTCCGCGCGCACGGAATGTCCATGAAGTCCTACCTTGGTGGCTCCCGCGAGAAAATCAGGGTCGGCGTTTCAGTAGGTATTTGTGAATCGTTGAGTGATTTGATCCGCCAAGTCGAAGGGTACGTTGCAGAGGGATATTCTCGCGTAAAACTGAAAATAGCTCCGGGGTGGGATGTTGAGCCGGTCCGGGCCATTAGACGCGAGTTCGGTGAGGACCTGCTTCTTCAGGTAGATGCAAACCAGGCGTACACGATCGCTGACGTCAGCACGCTTCGCCGGCTGGACACCTTTGATCTCCTCTTGTTGGAGCAGCCCCTTCCAGCGGAGGAGCTGTGCGGTCACGCCCGGCTGGCAGGCTATCTGCAGACGCCCATTTGCCTCGATGAATCCATTACTTCCTGTGCTTCCGCTGCTACCGCAATTCAGATGGGGGCGGCACAGATCATCAATATCAAGCCAGCACGGGTGGGTGGTTACCTTGAAGCTCGGGCCATCCATGATCTCTGCCTCGCCCAGAGCATACCCGTTTGGTGCGGTGGCGTGCTTGAGACCGCGATTGGTCGGGCAGCTAATCTGCAATTGGCTTCATTGCCGGGTTTTACCCTTCCATCCGATATTTCAGCCACGAAACGCTACTACACCAAGGACATAGGCCAGGAGTTTCATATCGAGTCTGGAACCATAAGCGTTCCACACGGTCCCGGAACCGGAGCAGTCATTGACTTGGACTACTTGGAATCGGTCAGCGTGGAACAGGAATGGTTGATGTAGGTACTGCTTGGACGACTGGAACAAATGCGTCGGGTGAAGGCGGGAAGGGCGCGTTAAAGCCGTTCCCGCCGGCGCAGGTGGAGCTGTAGCCACATGATGAGGCGTTGGCCCGGGTTGTCCACATCGATTCCAAACTTCTTTGTCAGCTGCCTCATACGGTAACGCTGCGAATTTTCATGGACCATCATCAACTCCGCTGCCCTACGGTTATCGCCAAAGGTGTCTAAAAACGCCAATAACGTGGCAGCGTACTCCGTGCCGTTGGCTGCATCGTAGTCAAGGATCTCTCGGACAGATCCCAGCAATCGCTCGGGAGCAGCGACCGTTCCTTCAGAAAGCTCCTGCAGCAAAATCCGGTGGCGATCTTTTTCAGTGGACATGGCTTCATCCAAGGCTTCGATATTCTGAAACCGGAAGGCTGTTTCGATGTCGGTATGTGCTCCTTTTAAGTCGGCAACTGTATGCAGTGGCCCGGAGTAAGCGCATCGGAGATGAACTTCCGCCGTACCGGCTGCGGCACGCTGTGAGGCCGTAAGGAAATTCCTGATTCGCTCGTCGGTCAACTGGTCCGCCCCGGGAATGAGCACAAACACCCGATTCGCGAGCACGGTGCAGGAAGCGGCTCTCCGAACCGCTTCGGCGTTCAGCGCGACGATGTCTGCGATCCTGCCCAGGTCAATATCAGCTCCAGTTTCGACGGCGTTCGCGAAACCGATCAACACCACCGGCATCTGCTTCTCAAGGGTGAGTGCGGCCCCAGGCTCCATTTGTACGCCACCCAGGGCGGCCGTCAGCAATTCGCCGCGCCGATGGCGCTGCAAACTGAATGCGCTGGCCGCATGTAAAAGGTGCAGGGATGCAATGGGTGCAGCATCGGCGAGTACGCTGGCGATTTCTTCGCTTCTGGTGCCGCCTTCGTCAAAAGCCCACAACGAGCCAACCAGCCTTGATCCGACTCTTACAGGCATTGCCACTCGCTCCAAGGCGCCATGTTCCTGGTCAAAAAAGACCGGGGTGGTCGCCATGGCCACAGCTCGGTACCGCGCCAAGTACCAAGGCAAGTCCGGCACAGCACGCCCCAGAATCGCATCGCGTCGGCTATCGTCCGTACCCTGATCGGCAATATTTGAATACGCCACCACTTCTCGATTGACGTTCTCAATCGTGATGGCAGTTCCCGCCATCGCAGCTATCGCATTCGCCAGACTGAACAAATCACCGGGAGCGATATCCGCGATAGAGGCAGTCCGCATTTCTGCCGGATCAGAAACAGCGGCGCTGATCAGCGCATGAAGCGAGTTCCAGGAGGCGTCATCTTGAGCAACGAGCACCTGGACCTTCCCGGCACCCGAAATATCTATTGTTTCCTTGGCCGAGTCACGAGACTTCAAGACGACGGCCGCGTACTCGCGCTCTGCCGCTTCCTTGATGGCGGACGATGCAGCGTCGGGCGCCAAGGACGCGCCCGTCATGAGAAGAACACCGCCCTTGATAGGCGGGACTTCCTCCAATGGATCCCAAACAACCGACGCCCGGACATCCGGGTCTGCTGGCAAAGAGCCGTCGCGCGGACCATAAGGAGTCAACAGCAAAGGACCCAGAGCCGCCAGCAGCTCGCTCAAAGAGGTGTATGGAGGCGAAGCGGCTCCGCTCATGCCAAACACTCCTAGTGGTTTGTACTGCCCTCGATGGGACGCGCCAACAAAGAGTCGACGAGTCCGGCCAGCAACGCAGCCCGCTCGGGCATGGCGCTGATCTGGACCCATTCTCCCTCGCTGTGCGCGCCGGCACCAACAGCCCCCAAACCATCAAGGGTAGGTATTCCCAAAGCTGCGGTTAAGTTTCCGTCGGAAGTGCCCCCGGCCATCACTCCGCGGAGCGGAGGCAGACCCAAAACGGCGGCTACCTCACTGGCACGATCAAACAGAGCTGACGCCCGGCCTTGTTCAAGTGGTCCTCTGTCAATCCCTCCCTCAACTTGGAGGACTGCACCGTCCAGCTTGGGCTGCAGACACCTCAAAGCAGCGTCAACCCGCTCCAACTCAGACATTGAGGTGGCACGCACGTCAATGTCCAGCCAGGCTGAAGGCGGAACCTGATTGGATGCTTCACCTGAACGAAGCGTGGTGGGTGTAACAGACGTGCCCCTGGCAATGTCCTGCAGGTCATCTATCAAATGAATCTGTTGAGCGATCTCGACGGTGGCGTTTATCCCGGCCTCCGGCTCAAGGCCAGCATGCGAGGCACGCCCACGGACATGAAGTCGGTACATTCCCGAACCTTTGCGGCTCGTTTTGAACGCCCCATCCAAGCTTGCCTCGAGTACCAGAACGGCTTCCACTTCGGCGGCAAGCTTCTCAATCGCACTACGGGAAGAAGCCGACCCGGTCTCCTCATCTCCGGTAATAAGGATCTGTATTCCATCCGGGTTGCCCAGTGCATGAACCGCGTAAAACGCCTGCACGATCCCGGCCTTCATGTCGAAGGACCCAGGCCCCGTTGCTTTGTCGCCATCCACGGAAAAGGGCCACCGACTGGTAGTACCGACGGGCCAAACAGTGTCGTAGTGACCCACGATGAGAATGCGAGGCTTAACACCCAAACTCCACAACAGGTGCGTGCATCCTTCGCCGGGGAGATAGACAGGCTCACTCCCTAGCAGACTTTTTCCAACAGCTGAGACCTTTTCGGCAGCTGCAACCAGCTCCATCGGCTGCGTTGATGGCGATTCTGAAGACACCAGCAGTTCCAAATCCTCGAGCATCCGAGGCTGAAGTTGAGACAAAGTTTCCATGAGTCGAACGGTCATGAGGATCTCCTAAAAGGGTTTTGCCTCATCATCCGCCGCTTCGCCACCACGCTGGACATCAACTTCGACAAATTTTCTTTCAGTTTTTGTCCGATTCAACAACTCGGATAGAGCGGAGCCATGGCTTGTGCGCGTGGGTGAGCCAAACCATTTCAGGGTTCAGGGAACGCACCAGCAGCTGGCCCTCTGTGCGGGGGTTGTCCAGTTCATCGAACCAAACTGCTGTGTCTCCAGCGATGACGGTAGGGCCTTCTTCTCCATCGATGACAACGATTTGTGAGCCCCGGGTGTGGCCTGGCGCTGAAAGGAGTCGTAGTCCGGGAAGCAGTTCCAACTCGCCGTCGACCGGTACGTAGTGCATCCCTGGCGGGTCCACCCATTCAGGGATGGTGTAGTCGTCTTGGTTGCGGGCGTCGTCGAGTTCCTGGCGTTGGACGTAGATGGGCTTGCCCGCGAAGAGGTGGTTGCCTCCGCAGTGGTCGAAGTGCAGGTGAGTGTTGACCACGATGTCGACGCTGCTGATGTCGAAGTCCTGTTCCTTTAGCGGGTAAAGGCGCGGGTCCATGTCGGCGACGGCGGGATGAAGCTGAGTCATGCCTGTGTCCACGAGTACACGCGCGTCGGGGTGGTCGATAACGTGCACGTAGACCGGCATGGGTTCGCCTTCGGGAACCAGCTCGGCCACACGGATGGCGGTAACAGGGATTGCAGCGGCGGAATTCACGTCTTTACCTCAGTTCCAAATGATGGCCATGACCTGTCCGGGTCCAGACTCCCATCTGCCAACTTGTCTGTCGAGCAGCAGCACCAGAAGCAGGTTCCTCATTTTCGGCGCGCGAATCTCTGCGTTAGCCGATTAGCCGACGCCGTTATCGCTTTGATGAGCCCTGGCGACAAAGTGCTCAACCCGGCGGTCCGGGACCAGCCAGATCAGCGCCACAACGGTGAACATGGCGATCCCGAACAGGGGCTGGACCAGGGTGGCTGCGATGCCGGCCATATAGATCACGGGGGATGCTTTGCCTTTCCAGTCCCGGCCGACAGCCCGGGCAAGGGCCCCGTCCTTGCCTTGGGCGGCGATCAGGCGACGTTCCAGGATGTAGTACGCGATCGCTGCACACAGCAGGTTGATTCCGTATAACAGGACGGG